>JANYFA010000136.1 GCA_025362895.1 Sphingomonadaceae bacterium
AAACTCGGCTCGGCGTCGGCGGAACCGCCGGTCGGCCGCAGCGCGGCGCGGATGTCACGCGAACCCGCCGGCCCGGTCGCGGTCAGCGCGGTTACACGGTCGATCGGGGCGGACCAGCGCTGGCGGTCCTTGCCATGGCCAACCCAAATCGTCATCGGCGAAGGCGTATCGACGGCGACCACGAAGTCGCGCGGTTGAAGCCAGAAATCGTGCGCGGTCGCTGCTGTGGCAGTAAGGGCCGTGGCGAGAACGAGAGCGAGGCGCATGGATTTTGATCCTGACAAGTTCGGCGCGACCACTGCGCCAAGCACTAACGCGCGAAGGCGCCGGATAGATCGATTCGCCTCTGTGATCGTCCTAGCGACCGCTGCACCGGCCGCCGCGCATACCGGCACCGGACTGGCCGGTGGGTTCGGGTCGGGCTTCGTCCATCCGTTAAGCGGCTTCGATCATCTGCTGGCGATGGTCTCGGTTGGACTGTGGGGCGCGTTTCTCGGCCGCCCGCTGATCGCCGCGTTGCCGGTGATTTTTCCGACCGTCATGGCGGTGGGGGGCGTTCTCGGCATCATCGGGGTGCCGCTGCCCCCGGTTGAGATCGGCATCGCCATGTCGGTGCTCGTCCTCGGCGCCATGATCGCGGGTCAGGTTCGCGCTCCAGTCTGGTTGGCCTCGCTGATCGTCGCGGTGTTCGCGATTTTTCACGGCTATGCGCACGGCCAGGAACTACCATCGGCGGCCGATCCGGTCGGCTATAGTGCCGGGTTCGTCCTCGCGACGGGAATGCTTCACGTCGTCGGCATTGGCATCGGAGTGATCACCGATCGGCCCGGCGGCGCGGCAATCGTCCGTGGCCTCGGCGGGTTGGTGGCGGTCGCCGGACTGTGGTTCCTGTGGGCCGCCGTCCGGTGAGGGGAGGCGCCGTCCCGCCCGCATTACTGTTCGCGGCGCTGAGCTGCGCGTTGGCCTTCACGCCGCCGCGCACACGCTGGTTGGGGCTGCTAGCTGTGGCGGTCGCCTTGCTCGTATCATGGCTTCCAGTTCCGTCGGCATGGATCGAAATCATGTTCATCGGCTGTTGGGCGAGCGTCGCCGGCACCGCCGCGCTGGTGCACGTTCGCGGCGTGAAATTCTGTCCAGCTGTCGCGCTTGCGATTAATGTCGGAACGTGGGCCGGGGCGACCGTCGCCGTGACCGCGACGCGAAACGCCTTGCCGAGCGCGGTGCCCGTCCTCGCGCTCATCGTTGCCGCAGCATGGGCGGTGGGGCGCGGCTGGTCGATCGCGGTCAAGGTCGTCAGCAGCTGGCTGATCGCGATCGCGCTCCTCGCCGCGATCCTGCCGACGCTGCCGACCCCGGGCTATGCGCCCGATCATATAGAGTGACGGTCAGCGGCGCTCCTGAACTCCGAATGTGGGGCATTCCGTCCCCACAAAGTGAGAATATTAGTAGGCTATGCGGTTCCCTCGCTGTTCAGCAAGGTAGCAAGCTGACCACCCATTTAGCCGGCAATCGCAAGCGGCATTGCAGGCAATCGCCTGTCACCTTGAGCGAAAACGTTCCGTCTAATTCGTAGGCCACCGGCCCTTCAACATCCTTGGCGATTTCGGTCGATGCAATGAGTGTCAGGCCTGAGCGGCGTCCGCTCTCACTCCAATCGATCTGGAGCCAGGGGCCTGTGGTATCGCCAGACACCATCTCGCATTGAATGGCAATTCGATCCTCAGAAGTTCCAAAACCACCCTCTATCGCCATGCGTGCCAATTCATAGAACGCACCCCCAAGCACGCTCGCTGCTTTGGGTTTGATACTGATCTCAGCCTCTTCGACATGAGCATCGTCACCGACCCGGATATCAAACGCGAGAAGCTCGTCTGTAATCAGCAGATAGAGATCCACCCCCGCCGTTGGATCGCGAGACAAGTGCGGTATTATGTAGCGAGCGCACCACCTATTTTCCGTCGATGCCGTTGAACGCCGCCGTCGTTCCCTGCGCTCGGCCGATCTCGTTGGCCTGACCCGTCGCATCCCAGAACAGCTCGAGCGGCCAGCGCTCGGGGCAGTGCGGCAGCAGGCAGCGCAGCGCGAGGCGCACCTCGACGCCGACGACCGGCGCGGTGCCCGAGCGGACCATCGCCGCGCGCAGGATGTGGTGCGAGAGCGAAACGATGACGCGCTGATTCCGGGGGAAAAGGGCGGCAGTCACCGAAAGTCGCGCGTCTTGACCCGCACGACCTCCTCAGGGTCCATGCCATCGTCGTGCGGCCGCCAGTAGCTGTCGCGCGGGTTTGGCTTCCAGCCGGCATCGCCGCGGTCCGGCGAACCGGCGTGGCGCGCGCCGTCGCCGCGGCCGGTGGTGTGCGGGAAGTCGAGCTGGCCGACGCGGGCGAGAAGATCGCCGTAGTCGACGATACGGTCGCAGATGATGTGGATGACGTCGCCTTCCTTCTGCACCCGCCCCTTCAGCCCGATCATCGCGGCGCTCATCACGGTACGCCGCTGCGCCTCGAACCGGTCGGGGTAGAGGATGCCGTTGGCGATGCCGGTCTCGTCCTCGACTGTGACGAACAGGATGCCCTTCGCCGACCCTGGCTTCTGGCGGATCAGCACGATGCCGGCGACCTCGACGCGGCGGCCGTCCTTGATATTGGCAAGATCGGCGCTGCGGACGATGCCACGCGCGGTCAGCTCGTCGCGAAGGAACGTCAGCGGGTGCGCCCGCAAGGATAGCTGAAGCGAGCGATAGTCCTCGACCACCTCGCGCCCGTCGGACATCGGCCGCAGCGCGACGGTCGGCTCGACACCCTCGGGGCTGAACGCCGCCTCGCGCGCGTCGGCGGCGGCGAACAGCGGCAGCGGCGCCTCACCCAGGCCAAGGACCTTCCACAGTCCCTGGCGGCGGTCTTCGCCCAGCCCATGAAACGCGTCCGCCTCGGCGAGCCGCTCGATCGCCGCACGCGGCACCCGCGCCCGCCGCCACAGCTCCTCCACCGAGCCGAACGGTGTTGCCCCACGCGCCACGACGATCGCCGCGCCATAAACGTTGGCAAGGCCGCGCACCTGGCGCAGACCGAGACGGACAGCGAGTCGACCGTTGCCGCCGCCGCCGCTTGCGGCATTGGCCTTGGCCTCCAGCGTACAGTCCCACCGGCTGGCGTTGACGCAGACCGGCCGCACTTCGACATCGTGGTCGCGCGCATCGCGGACCACCTGCGCCGGCGCGTAGAACCCCATCGGCTGAGCGTTCAATAGCGCGGCGCAGAACACGTCGGGGTGGTGGTGCTTCATCCAGCACGAGGCGTAAGCGATCTTGGCGAACGACGCGGCGTGGCTCTCGGGGAAGCCGTACGACCCGAACCCCTCGATCTGCTTGAACGTCCGCTCGGCGAAATCGCGCGGATAGCCGCGCTCGATCATGCCGCCGACCAGCTTGTCGAAGAAGTGGCTGACCCCGCCGGTGACCTTGAACGTCGCCATCGCGCGGCGCAGTTGGTCGGCCTCGGCGGGCGTGAACCCGGCACCGACGATGGCGACCTTCATCGCCTGCTCCTGAAACAGCGGCACGCCGAGCGTCTTCTCGAGGACCGCGCGCAGCTCGGGGCGCGGATACTCGGGCTTCTCCTTGCCTTCACGGCGGCGGAGGTAGGGGTGGACCATGTCGCCATGGATCGGCCCGGGACGGACGATGGCGACCTCGATGACGAGGTCGTAGAACCGCTTCGGTTTCATCCGCGGCAGCATCGACATCTGCGCGCGCGACTCGATCTGAAACACACCGAGCGTGTCGGCCTTCTGGATCATGGCGTAGACGTCGGGGTCGTCGTCCTGGAGGTCGGCCATGCCGACGCGGATGCCCTTGGCGTCGTCGAGGAGGTTGAACGCCCGGTTCATGCAGCCGAGCATGCCGAGGCCCAGCACGTCGACCTTCATGAACTTTAAGGCGTCGATGTCATCCTTGTCCCACTCGATGACCTGGCGGTCGGCCATCGCGGCGGGCTCGATCGGCACGAGGTCGTCTAAGCGGTCGTGGGTCAGGACGAACCCGCCCGGGTGCTGCGACAGATGGCGCGGGACACCGATCAGCTTACGCGCGAGGTCGAGGGCAAGGCGCAGCCGGCGGTCTTCCATGTTGAGCCCGAGCTGGACGACCTGCTTCTCGCCGACCCCCTCCTGGCTCCACCCCCAGATCAGCCCGGCGAGCGCCTTGGTCAGATCCTCGGGAAGACCGAGCGCCTTGCCGACTTCGCGCACCGCGCCACGCGCGCGATAGCGGGTGACGACGGCGGTCAGCGCGGCATGGTTGCGGCCGTAGGTGTCGTAGATCCACTGGATGATCTCTTCCCGCCGCTCGTGCTCGAAGTCGACGTCGATGTCGGGCGGCTCCTTGCGCTCGCTCGAGACGAAGCGCTCGAACAGCAGCTCGTGCTTGATCGGGTCGATGCTGGTGACCCCGAGCACGAAGCAGACGCAGCTGTTGGCCGCCGACCCCCGGCCTTGGCACAGGATGCCGCGCCGTCGGCTTTCGGCGACGATCCGGTTGACCGTCAGAAAATACGGCGCGTAGCCGAGGTCGCCGATCAGCCGCAGCTCGTGGGCGATCTGCGCCTGGTACGGCAGCGGCACGCCGTCCGCGAACATCGCCTCCGCCGCCTCGCGCGTCAGCTGTTCGAGCGCACTTTGGGCGCTCAGCCCGGCGACGGCCTCCTCGTGCGGGTACTGGTAGCTGAGTTGGCCGAGGTCGAACGTGCAGGCCCGCGCAATGTCGGCGGTCGCGGCGACGGCGTCGGGGAACGATGCGAACCGGCGGGCCATCTCCTGCGGAGACTTGAGGTGGCGATCGGCATGGCGCTCGCGTCGAAACCCGAGGGTGTCGACGGTGCACTTCTCGCGGATCGCCGTGACGACGTCCTGGAGGAGGCGAGCTTCGGGCGCGTGATATAGGATGTCGCCTGTCGCCACCGCGCGGACGCCGGCGAAGATGGCCTGTGCGGCAAGCCGGTGCAGGCGCAGCATGTCGTCGGGGCGGCGGCGGAATGTCAGCGCGCAGTGGGCGCGGCTGCCAAAGACTTCATGAAGCTCGGCCAGCTGGTGAGCCGTGGTTTCGCCCGGCAGGTCAGGGAGCAGGATCGCGATCAACCCTTCGGCCCGCGCCGCGACATCGACCCAGCCCAGCGTGCAGCCGCCCTTGCCAGCGCGCGACTTGCCGAGGGTCAGGAGGCGGCTCAACCGCGACCACGCGGCACGATCGGTCGGGTAGAGGAGCAGGTGGCGGTCGTCGTCGAGGACGACGCGTGCACCCGTGATCAGCCGGACGCCGGTCGTCTTCGCCGCCTCCCACGCCCGGACAACGCCGGCGACCGAGCCGAGGTCGGCGATACCGAGCGCAGGGTAGCCGAGGACGGCGGCGGCGGCGAACAGCTCGTCGGGCGACGACGCGCCGCGCAGAAACGAGAAGTGGCTGGTGACCTGAAGCTCGACATAGCCGCTCACCCGAACAGTCCGTGCATGTACCAGCTGAGGTCGCCGGTCGCAGGATCGACGCCATCGCCGCGGCGGAACAGCCAGAACCGCGCGCCGGCCTCGTCCTCGACCCGGTAATAATCGCGGATCGCATCGATCTCGGCGTCGCGCCGCCACCACTCGCCGTGGATGCGCTCGGGACCATCGCCGGCGACGACGGCATGGGTTGCGCCGCGCCACGCGAACCGGCGCGGCGGATGATCGGGCAGCAGCGCGACAACGTTGGTCAGGACCTCGGGCCGACGGAGAAGGCGCACAGGGCGCTTCCACGCCGGCCACGTCCCGCCCGGCGCGAGGACACCGGCGCGGGCAACGGCGCGCTCGGGCACGTCGCTCTCGACCGGCCGGACCCGGAACAGCGCCGACTCGCCGATCCGGCCGGCAAGGCGGTCGACAGTGACCGCGAGGTCGGTCGCCGGGTCGCCCCCGGCGAGCGCCGACGCGATTGCCGTTGCCGCGAGCGGCTCGGCGCGGATCGCGATCAGACGGACGACCTCGAGGCCGAGACCCGGATCGATGCGCTCGATCCGCTGGCACAGCATGCGGCGGAGATGCGCGCCGTCGCGCGTTGCCCGCGACATGCCGATCACCTGCCGCTCGTCACGGCCGTCGACCCGCGTTGCGACCAGCTCGACCGTCCTCGCGCCGAGGCCGCGCTGGCGCAGCGCGTCGACGAGGTCGCGGACGATGTCGGCGATGACGGTGGCGATCGCCTCGGCGGTGCCGATCGGCTCGAGCAATCGCCGCTCTGCGGCCGGCGCCTCGAATGGGACGATGGCCACGATCGGTTCGGCGACGCGACCGAGCGCCTGGTCGAGACGCTCGACGGCGGCGAGGCCGAGCCGGCGCGCCAGTGGGGCGCGCGGCATCGGCAGCAGGTCGCCGATGCGGTCGAGGCCGAACCGGGCGGCGGCGGCGATCGCCTCGGGCGTCAACCGGAGTGCCGCGACCGGCAGCGGCGCAACGGTGGCTGCAGCGCCGCCGAGCGGGACGACTGTAACCGGTCCTGAAGCGTGTCGCGCGACGGCATGCGCCGCGCCGAGCGTGTCGGCGACCGCGATGCGCGCGGTCAGGCCGAGGCGGCGGCAAAAAGCTACGACCCTACGGCAGAACCGCGCCTCGCCGCCGAACAGGTGCGCCGCGCCGGTGAGGTCGAGAAGGAGGCCATCGACGGTCGGTGCCGCGCCGGGCGTCCAGTGACGAACGGCGTGGAGCGCGAGGCGGTAAATAGCGGCACCATCGGCCTCGGTGTCGGCCGGTCGCACGTCGAGGCCGGGCACCAGCGCCCGCGCCTGGGTCGCCGCCATGCCGGGCATCAGCCCGAGCGCCCGCGCCGCCGGACACGCGGCCGTTACGATCTGACGTTGGCCTGCGGTCGTGACGAGGACGAGTGGAGCGAGCGCATGACGCGGCGATTGATCCGCCGCGACTTGGGTGGCGCCGTCGGTGGCGTCGCGCCCCTTGAACGGATGCGATGCCGCCTCGGACCGGCGGCCGAGCTCGCGGCCGGGCGGCCGCTGATGGCGCGGCATCAAAGCGATCTGCCCGGCGACCTCGTCGCGCGTCGGTCCGTCGTGCGACCATCGTGCGCCGGGGCGCCAGCCGCCGCCTCGCGGCACCGAGCAGGTGCCGGGATCGTCGTCGACGGGCAAGGGAACGACCGCGCGCTCAGGCAGCGCGGGCGACCGCTCGTTCCGGCGCAGCCGCTCGATCGCGAGCTGCGGCAGGAAGAGCGAGGCGACCCTGGTCATCGCAGGCCTCGACAATGAGGGAGAACGGCTCGCCGCCGCGCTGGCGGACGAGGTCGACGGTCCACCGCGCCCGGCCGACACCCGGCACGCCGAGCGGCGCCGACGGTGTCGAGCCGATCCGCCAGCGGGTGACGGCGGCGGACAGCTCGCCGAGCGGGCATGTCGCGGCGCGGCGCCAGCGGCGCAACATCAGCACCGGGGTGCCGCCCTCGGCGGCGGCGAGCTGGAGGCGGCGCGTGGCAACCATCGGTGCCCGGCGCACCTCGACGACAACGGCGCCGAGCGCGCCCTCGCGGACGCCGTCCTCGGCGAGCGCAAGGGCTTGGGCATCGTCGCGGGCCTCGGCGAAGAACACCCGGTCGGAGGTGAGGCCGGCCTGTTCGAGGCCGGGCGCGTAGAGGTCGGACCGGGTCAGAACCCAGAGTGCCTGGCGCCGGCGATGCACGCCGGTCAGCCGCGCGGCCAGACCGCCGACAAACAGCGTCGCCGCTGCGTCGTCGGACAGGCGCGACGAAGCGGGAGCAACGTCGTGGATAGCATCGATCGCGAGGCCGGCGCGGCAAAGCTGGTCGTCGATCGCCGCCACGCCGAAGGGCAGCACGGGGCGATCGGTCCGATGAGGGACGGCAATTTGATCACGTAGTGCGGCGATCTCGCGGGTTGCATCGGGTGTGGCTGGCATAAACGACGACTCATGTGTTCCGTCTATGTTCTCCTGTCTGGCGCGGCGGTCAAGTAATCTGGCTGACAAGGCCGTCCATCAGAGCGCGACACTGCAGCGTGGCAGGCTCGGAAAGTGGCTACACGAACTTCCGGCGGGGCCAGCGGGTCGACGAATCACCTCACGGAGACATCACCGCCTCAACCGGACCGGGCTAAGCGCCGTCGTTGCGGTGCCGTGCCAAGATCGCTGCGAGCGCGCGGGCGCTAGGGCAGACGCGAGACGGCCCAGGCCTCGACGGTGTATCGGGACGTCAGTCTACTGCATACGCAGACCTTTTGGGCGCAACGTACTAGGTTGTGCGCGCCGACCAATGCTAGTCGGCTGTTGCTCGCAGAATGCCGCGCGCAAGGCTGCGCTCATGGGGAATGCGGAGGATTGCGTCGCCGCCGCCGGCGAGCGTCGCCGGGCCGAAGTCGCGAGCGATCGCGGCGCACACCGCCGGGTCCAGGGTGTCCGGATCGCGGACGCCGAGGCCCGCTATCGACGCCGCGCCCCACGCGTCGTCGTCGTCGTCGTCGTCGCCGGTCAGTTCGCCGGCGCGCTCGAGCACGAGAATCATCGCGAACGGATCGGCGTTGCGCTCGCTGCCGACGCTGGTCAGCAGGCCGTCGAGACGCTCGGCGCGCGGGCCGACGACGCCGTTGAGGAGATAAAAGCCGAAGCTGTCGTCCGCCTCGTCCGCCACCATGGCATAGAGCCGGTTACCCAGCACGAGCATCCACCCCGACAGCAGATGCCCGCCCGCGAAATGGTCGAACCATAATCCGTTGCCGCGACGCCGGATCAGGGCGTGTTCGACGACGTAGACGAGTTTACCTGTGGCGCTGAGCCGGGTTAGCCGCCAACGCCCGCAATAAGTCTGCGCCCGCCGCGCGGTTTCTTTCTCGGCCGCTTCAACCAGGCCGAACGGCATCGACAGTATCGTCGTCAGCGCCTGCGTGTCGTGAAGGAAGGCGTGCGGCGCGGCGGTGGACGGCAATTGAGGGGCGGCGACGGGTGGCGCGGCGGAATGCGGAGCAGGAGCGGGCGGTCCGTCAGGCGACGCGGATAGTGCCCCTGGCGCGTAGACGCCGAGGCGCGCGGCGAAGTCGGCGTCGGCGCGTTCCCAGTCGAGCATCGTAAAGCCCGGGCAATGCGCGGCGATGGCGCGGCTGATCCGTTCGAGGTTGTGCGGCGACGGGCGCGTTACCCCGCCGAGCCAGCGCGTGACGACGCTCTTGTCGACCGCGACATCCGCCGCGAGTCGCCCACGCCCGATCGATAGCGCCTTTAGCGCGAGATCGAGTCGGCCAGCGAAATCGATTTCCCCCACCGCATCCGCGTCTATCCGCCGCGATGCACGAGTGAAAGCACCGATTTGCACCGATACGCACCGCGCCGCCCCCCGACGCCCGCGCACGCGGTGCGCGACATCTCTCCGGTGAACGCCGCGTGCCCTAGAAGCTGTTCATCGAGACGGGCCATCCGGACCCGCCTACCAATAGGAGACTTCAGATGATCAAGGGTTTCACCATCGCCGCCGCTGCCCTCGCGGTGACGCTCGCCGCCGCCACCCCAGCGCAGGCGGTCCGCATCTGCAACCCGGACGGGACTTGCGTCAGCTCCAACGGCACGAGCACCAACGGGGTCAAAATCAACGGCTTTAAGATGAACAGCATCCGCCAAAACGGCTTCGTCGTGAACGGCACCCACACCGGTGCGCCGATCGCCCACGTCGTCCCGTCCGGCAGCGGCGAGCGCGCGGTCGCGACGTTCGCGGTCAGTGCGGTCAGTGCGGTCAGTGCGGTCAGTGCGGTCAGTGCGGTCAGTGCGGTCAGTGCGGTCAGTGCGGTCACCCTCGTCGACGGCAGCGTCGTCGCCGTCAAGTAAGCGCTGATGGCCCGCGCCCAACGGTGCGGGCCAATCCAATACAAACGGCACATCGCCCGACCTTGCTCGGCGCACAACAGGAGACTTCGGATGATCAAAGGTTTCGCCATCGCCGCCGCTGCCCTCGCCGCGCTGCTCGCCGCCGCTACCCCGGCGCAGGCGGTCCGTAGCTGTAACCCCGACGGGACTTGTGTCAGCACCAACAGTACAAGCACTAAAGGCATCACTATCAACGGCACCCACACCGGTGCACCGATCGCTCATGTCGTCCTGTCCGGGAGCGGCGAACGCGCCGTCGCGACGTTCACGGTTAGCGCGGTGACCCTCGCCGACGGCAACATCGTCGCCGTCAACTAAGCGCCGGTAGCCCGTGCCCAGCAGTGCGGGCCAGGCCCGCATACGAACAGGAGACTTCAGATGATCAAAGGCTTCACCATCGCCGCCGCCGCCCTCGCCGCGATGCTTGCTGCCGCCAGCCCGGCGCAGGCAGTCCGCGTCTGCAACCCAGGTGGGTCGTGCACTAGCCCCAACGGCACGAGCACCAACGGCATCGTACTTAACGGCACCCGCACCGGCTCTCCCGTTGCACACCTCGTCCCCACCGGCTCCGGTGAGCGCGCCGTCGCAACGCTCGCGGTCACCACGGTGACCCTCGCCGACGGCAGCATCGTCGCCGTCAAGTAAGCGTCGATAGCCCGCGCCCAGCAGTGCGGGCCAATCCAATTCAGTCAGCACATCGCCCGGCCCAGGCCCGGCAACCGACAGGAGACTTCAGATGATCAAGGGTTTCACCATCGCCGCCGCTTCCCTCGCCGCGCTGCTCGCCGCCGCTACCCCGGCGCAGGCGGTCCGTAGCTGTAACCCCGACGGGACCTGCTATAATTCAAACGGAACGAGCACCAATGGCATCGTCCTTAACAGCCTCACTCTCAATGGGCTCAAGCTCAACAGCACCGACACCGGCGCGCCCATCGCCGACGTCGTTCCGACCGGCAGCGGCGAACGCGCGGTGGCGACTTTCGCAGTTGATGCGGTGACCCTCGCCGGTGGCAGCATAATCGTCGTTCGGTAAACGCGCGACGCAAACAACCGCCTTGCTGTCATCCTCCGCGCAGGCGGAGACCCATCTCCCGGCACACTTCCGGAGATTGGTCCCTGCTTTCGCAGAGATAACACTTTTGGTTTAGGTCTGAACATTGATCGATACCGCCGGAGATCCCTTTTGCTGCGCCTCCTTCTCGCCCTCCTCATCGCCGCTCCCGCCGCTGCCGCGACGCTGACGGTCGAGCAGACGCAGTTCGTCCTGACGACCGACGCCGGCACCCGGCTGACGTCGGAGCAGCTTGTCGGCGCGGTGCTGGCGATGACCGACCCCGACGGCAACGCGGTGACCGCGCGGATCGACGCTGTCACCCCGTCGAAGGAGCAACCCGACGTCCTCCTCCGCACTTTGAGCGTGCGCGGCCCCGATGGCGGTTTCGCGCCGATGTGCGACGCCGACGCTTATGGCCGCCGCGCGGCGTTCCCGGTTGCTGGGACGTTCGACGGGCGCGGCCATTACCGCCGCACGCCGGGCAAATGGTTCATGACGTGCACCTCGGGATCGCAGGCCAAATGCATCCTGTGGGGCTACAGCCCGTTCAAGCACGGCAGCCACGGCGAGGACTTCGTCCCGTATTATCAAACGTGCCAGCACGTCGTTCGCGCCGATTACGACGGGCGCGGCACGGCGCACACACGCAACGGGACAAGCATCGACTTTTGGGACGACGCCGGGGCGGAAAAAATCACTTCCGCCGCCGACCCGGCGTTCGCCTTCGAGGCGGGGTGGGGCCCGTCGGCGCGGTGTGCGTCGCGCGGACCCGCTGGCCCGGCCTGCTGCCCGCCAGCGTCCTGTTCGCCAGCGCCCCGCGCCTAAAGGCCGCGCCGTGCGACGAGGCCGAGGCACGGCGGCGCGGCGCACTGATCTTTAACCGGTCGAAGATCGCGGCGGCGATCGCGACTGCTTTCGGACCGGCTAACGATCAGGGGACCAGACCATAAGGAAATCAATGCTCTGCAGCGCGGCGATGATCGCCGCATTGCTCGCCGCAGGCGCCGCGTCCGCGATAACGGTGACCTTCAATGCCATCGCCGACGCGCAATATCTCACGGCACCAGCAACTGAGGATTATCAGTTCTACGCCGCTGGCGCTGGGGGCGAAGGTAGTCAACCCGATCAAGAAGTTGATCCCCTACTCTTCAATCGTGGGGGGCGGTGGCGCGATCATCGGGGGGATCTTCGCGCTTCATGCGGAGGATGTGCTCAAGCTAATCGTCGGCACGAGCGGGCAGCGCGGAGCATATTCGTTCAGCACCAGGACGGGAACCGGTGCTGGTGGCGGCGTCGCGACTTCGGTGATCGACCGTTTTAATCCGCTGCTGGTTGCCGGCGGCGGCGGCGGCGGAACAGGCCGTGGAACCCCAAATAACACGGGAGCCACGCTTGCCTCGAGCGGAATTTCGCTCGGAGGCGGTCTCGCCGGTACCTACGGTGGCGGGGGCAGCGGCGGGGTAAACGGGGTGCTCGGCGGCGGCGGCGGCCTCTACGTCGATGGCGGATTTGGCGGCGTTCTCGGCGGCGGCGGCGGCGGCGGCGGCGGTGCCGGGGGCGACTATAATCAGGGCCACGTCGGCCAATTCTTCAACGGTGGCGGGTCCGGTGGCGGAGGCGGGTTATACAATGCCAGTCCAATCCGTTGCTATCCTTCGCCGACTTCAACTTCGGCGACGGCGGCATTACGATCAGCTATAATGGCTCGATGCCGCCGCCGCCGGCACCGTCGGTTCCTGAGCCATCGAGCTGGGCACTAATGCTTGCCGGGTTCGGGCTGACTGGCGTGATGGCGCGGCGCCGGTCGCGTTGTGTCGCGGTCTGAAAGGGAACCCGCGACCTGACTCCTTGACCACTGCGCCGTCATCATCGCCGAGGACATCACCAGCCGGTTCCTCAACGTCATCTCGCTGTTCAACGGCGCCGTGCCGCTGATCGCGATCCAGATGCGCGCGCTGCGGATTGGCGAGGTCCTGACGCTCGACTTAGCCACCGTCGTCAACGAGCTTACCCGAGGCCTCGTCGACGAGGACGAGGACGAGGACGCCCAGTCGGCCCCGGCCGACCGGGCTTACTGGGAAGGCGAGGCGAGCAAGGAGACCGTCGCGCTCGCTGACGACCTGCTCGCTCTCGTGCGGATCTCCGATCCGACCCTCGGCCTCAACTACACCAAGTTCTACATCGGCCTGCAGCGCCACGGCCAGGTGTGCAACTTCGCGACCTTTCGCCCGCGCAAGACGTATCTCGTCTTTGGCGTCCGCCTGCCCGAGACCGAAGAGTTGACCGCGAAACTCGACGAACGCGGCATCGAGACCCAGCCCTACGAACGCCGCGACGGCGCCTACCGGCTGCGCCTCGCCAAGAAGGATTTCGCCAGCCGCAAGAAGCTGCTTGGCGAGCTGCTCGTGCTCGCGTTCAAGGAGCGAGGAGACTGATCCACCCGTCCGCGCGGCTGGTCGCGTAACGTCACGAATGGTTCGCTGTTCACCGCTGCACACTCCCTGATGGATGCTGAAAATTCCCTGTTATGAATTCACTGGAATTGGTGGATAAGCCATTAATCTTCAATTTTTAATTGATGCGCTCCGAGCCACGAACAGCGAAAAATCACGAAAATTCCCTGTAAAATGGCCATTGTCAGAGAGTTTACCCCGAGACCGGTTCGCTCACGACTGCGTCGCGCACCAAGATCTCACCCGTAGGTGCCGCGTAATGCGCCTAGGCGTATGGTGCGTCGCCTGTCCGTGCCGGAATTGCCCCGGGGTGCGCGATCACCCAACCGGCGAGCCGGTGGCCCGCGAGGGCGGCATCCGTCATCGATCGACCGGTCAAGCGTGCCGCGACGTACCCGGCGTTAAAGGCGTCGCCCGCACCGCTGGCATCGACCGGCACCACGACCGTCGGCGGCGCAACCGCCCTTCCGTCGGGCAAACAGCAGCCGTCGCGGCCAAGTTTCACGATGCATTCGCCGCATCCGAGCGCCGCCCAGTGCGCGGTCACCGACATGGCTGTCGCTTCTGGCGCGAGGTAGCGCTCGTCGTCGAGCGTCGGCAGCCCGAGGGTGGCATGAGCGATGGCGTCGTCCCGAGCATGGATCGCGGCGGCTGGCGATGGCCACAGCCGGGGACGATAATTGCTGTCGAACACCACCATGCCACGGCGCGTGCGCACTGCCGAGCATGCTGCGAGCAGGCGCGCCCGCGCGTCTGGCGGCAGAACGGCCAACGTGATCAGCGAGAACATCAGCACGTCGGCCGCTTCGGCATCGGCGAGCGCCGCGTCGATACCGGGCAGCGCAAACATGTGGCGCGCGGCGCTGTCGTTACGCCAGTAGCTGAACGAGCGTTCGCCAGCGGCGTCGGTGCGGATCGCGTAAAGGCCGGGAATCCGGGCCGGATCGGTGAGGACATGGCGCGTGTCGAGACCCTCGTCCGCCCACGCACGGCGCAGATCGGCGCTAAAGTTATCGGCACCGAGCGCCGTCAGAAACGTTGTCGCGTATCCCAGGCGCGCGAAGTGGATCGCAGTGTTGAGCGTGTCGCCGCCATAGCCCAGCCGCCAGCCGCCGCTGTCACGCGCCAGTTCGAGCATTCCTTCGCCAACGACGACGATTCGCACGTTACGACTTTCCTATCGCGCCGTCAGCAAAGCGGGCGACGGTCGACAGCGACCCTGCACGATCCCCGGATCGAACGCCACGACGGTCGTCGCGTCGCGCCCGGCGGTCCACACTGTGGCGACTATCGACCACGCGCGGGTGGTGCGCGAGTTAGGCTTACCCGGTGGCGGCCGTGGTGGTTGACCTTGGGCGTCAAGCCGCGCGAAGGGTCGTCGGCAAACGCCGCTCCCGGAGACTTTCATGCGCGTCATCAACCATCTCATCGGCGGGTCTGCTACCGCTGGCACGTCGGGCCGAACGGCCGACGTATTCGATCCCAACACCGGCCTCGTCCAAGCGCGGGTCGCGCTGGCGAGCGCGACCGACCTTGGTGCAGCGGTGGCGAATGCGGTTGCCGCGCAGCCTGCGTGGGGCGCGACCAACCCGCAGCGGCGGGCGCGGGTAATGTTCGCGTTCAAGGCGCTGGTCGAGGCCGAGATCGACAGCCTCGCGCATATGCTGTCGATGGAACACGGCAAGGTCGTCGCCGACAGCAAGGGCGACATCCAGCGGGGTCTCGAAGTGATCGAGTTCGCTTGCGGCATCCCCCACCTGCTCAAGGGCGAGTATACCCAGGGGGCCGGCCCGGGCATCGACGTTTATTCGATGCGCCAGCCATTGGGCGTCGTCGCCGGAATCACCCCGTTCAACTTCCCGGCGATGATCCCGATGTGGATGTTCGGCGTCGCGATCGCGTGCGGCAACGCTTTCATCCTCAAACCGTCCGAGCGCGACCCGTCGCTGCCGCTGCGGCTGGGCGAGCTTATGCTCGAGGCGGGGTTGCCGCCGGGCATTCTCAACGTCGTCCACGGCGACAAGGAGGCGGTCGACGCGATTCTCGATCACGCCGACATCAAGGCGGTCAGCTTCGTCGGGTCGTCGGACATCGCCCATTATGTCTATCGGCGTGGCGTCGCGGCGGGCAAGCGCGTCCAGGCGATGGGCGGGGCAAAGAACCACGGCATCGTCCTGCCCGACGCCGACATGGACCAGACCGTCGCCGATCTGGTCGGGGCGGCGTTCGGCAGCGCGGGCGAGCGCTGTATGGCGCTGCCGGTCGTTGTTCCGGTCGGCAAGGCGACGGCGGACGAATTGCGCGAGCGCCTGCCGCCCGAGATTGCGAAGCTGCGCCTTGGCGTCTCGACCGACACCGACGCGCATTATGGTCCGGTGGTCAGCGCCGCGCACCGCGAGCGGATCGAGCAGTATATCGGCATGGGCGTCACCGACGGTGCCGAACTCGTCGTCGACGGGCGGGGGTTCACCCTGCAGGGGCACGAGGGCGGATTCTTCGTCGGGCCGACGCTGTTCGACCACGTCAAGCCGCACATGCAATCGTACCAGGACGAGATCTTCGGCCCCGTGCTGCAGATGGTCCGCGCCGAAACGCTCGCCGAGGCGATTGCTCTGCCGAGCGCGCACCAGTACGGTAACGGCGTCGCCATCTTCACGCGCAACGGTCCGGCCGCGCGCGAGTTCGCGGCGACCGTCGACGTTGGCATGGTCGGGATCAACGTGCCGATTCCCGTGCCGGTTGCCTACCACAGCTTTGGCGGGTGGAAGCGGTCGGCGTTCGGCGATACCGGCATCCACGGGGTCGAGGGTGTCCGCTTCTATACCAAGATCAAGACCGTCACCCAGCGCTGGCCGAGCCTCGACGCCGGGACGGCTGTGACCGATAGCAGCTTCGTCATTCCGACGATGAAGTAGCCGATCGGCGGCGACGTGATGATCGCGGTTGTGGTTGTGGCACTTTACACGGCATGACAACGAACCCGATCATCGATACGTGCGTTACAATTATTATGGGGCGGAATGCTGCCTTGGCCACCAATCGATTATGCCGTGATCGAACGGAAACGAGGGACGATTAATGCCATGGACGTTGTCGGCCTGCCCCTGTCACGCCGTGGAGTTCTTGCCGGTGGAGTCGCGACGGTGGCGATAACCGGCGCCAGCGACGCGCGCACCGTCCCGCCTGCGCCGCCGGTGGCGACGATGCCGGTGTCGCTCGAGATCAACGGGCGGCGGCACGATCTTCGGCTCGATCCACGAACGACGCTGCTCGATACGCTGCGCGACCATCTCCATCTGACCGGCACGAAGAAGGGGTGCGACCACGGCCAGTGCGGCGCGTGCACCGTTATCGTCAACGGGCAGCGGATCAATTCCTGCCTGAGCCTCGCCCTCCAGCACGATAGCGACAAGGTCACGACCATCGAGGGATTGGGGCAACCCGACCACCTCCATCCCATGCAGGCGGCGTTCGTCAAGCATGACGGCTTTCAGTGTGGCTATTGCACGCCGGGGCAAATCTGTTCCGCGGTGGCGGTTCTGGCGGAGATCAAAGCCGGCATTCCCAGCCACGTCAGCCCCGACCTGGCCGCCCTGATGCACCCGACCAACGCCGAACTGCGCGAGCGGATGAGCGGCAACATCTGTCGGTGCGGCGCTTATTCGAACATCGTCGAAGCGATTGCCGACGTCGCCGGAGCCGTAGCGTGAGGGCCTTCACCTACGAACGCGCAACCTCGGCTGCGGGTGCCGCCGCCGCTGTTGCACACCACGCGGGGGCCAAGTTTTTGGGTGGGGGGACGAACCTCCTCGATTTGATGAAGCTCGAGATCGAGACGCCGACCCATCTCGTCGATATTCAGGACCTCAAGCTCGACCAGATCGAAGCGACGCATGACGGTGGCCTTCGCATCGGCGCGTTCGTCAGCAACACCACGCTGTCGGCCAATCCGCGTGTGCGCCGCGACTATGCCGTGCTCACCCGCGCGATCCAGGCGGGGGCGAGCGGCCAACTGCGGAACAAGGCGACGACGGCGGGCAATTTGCTCCAGCGGACGCGCTGCCCCTATTTTTACGACACCAACCAGCCGTGCAACAAGCGGACGCCGGGGTCGGGCTGCGCCGCGATCGGCGGGTATAGCCGTCAACTGGCGGTGATCGGCACCAGCGACACATGCATCGCGACCTATCCCGGCGACATGGCAGTCGCGCTCCGCGCCCTCGATGCGACGGTCGAGACGGTCGATGCGACGGGCGCGACGCGGGTCATCCCCATCGCCGACTTTCACCGCTTGCCGGGTGCGACGCCCGAGATCGACACCGTTCTCAATCATGGTGAACTCATCACCGCCGTGACGTTACCCAAGCCGGTCGGCGGGGCGCACATCTACCGCAAGGTCCGCGACCGCGCGTCATATGCCTTCGCCCTTGTTTCGGTCGCCGCAGTCGTTCAGCCCGATGGTAGCGGGCGGGTCGCGTTCGGTGGCGTCGCGCCGAAGCCGTGGCGGAGCGCCGCCGCCGATGCCGCCATCCCGCACGGGGCGGCGGCGGTCGTCGAACAGGCATTCGCCGGGGCACGCCCGACGCACGATAATTCCTTCAAGCTCACGCTCGCGAAGCGGACGTTGGCGGCGGCGATGGCGCAAGTGAGGACGGCATGAAGTTCGACACGCCCGCGGGCATCAACCCGATCGACCGCATGGCGGTGGTCGGCAAACCGCACGACCGGGTCGACGGGGCGCGGAAGGTAACCGGCACGGCTCCCTATGCGTACGAACGCCACGATGTGGTCCCTGACGCGCTGTACGGCTTCATTCTCGGCGCGGCGATTGCCAAGGGCCGAATCACCGGCATCGACACGGCGCACGCCCAAGCGATGCCGGGCGTTCGGGCGATCGTAACGTATCAAAATGCGGGCAAGCTCACGCTCGGCAGCAAGAATACGGCGAAGCTGCTCGCCGGCCCGGAGGTTGAGCATTACCATCAAGCGGTGGCCTTGGTCGTCGCCGACTCGTTCGAGAAGGCGCGTGCGGCGGCGGCGGCGATTCATGTCGATTATGGTCGCGCGGCCGGGCATTTTGATCTCGCCGCTGCGGCCAAATCGGCCAAATCCGATGGGGGTGAAGACGAAGACGGTAGCAAGTCCCCGCCGATCGACCGCATCGGCGATTTCGCGGGTGCGTTTGCCGCCGCGCCGGTGACGCTCGACGCGACCTATACGACGCCGGATGAAGCGCACGCGATGATGGAGCCCTTCGCCACGACGGCAGCATGGACCGGGGACGCGCTGACGGTGTGGACGGCGAACCAGATGATCGCATGGACCCGCGAAGATCTGGCGACGACACTCGGCCTGCCCAAGGACAAGGTGCGGGTCGATTCGCCATTCGTCGGTGGCGGGTTCGGCGGCAAGCTGTTCCTCCGCGCCGACGCGGTGCTCGCGGCGCTCGGGGCGAAGGCGACGGGGCGTCCGGTGAAGATCGCGATGCAGCGCCCGCTGATGTTCAACAACTCGACCCACCGCCCGGCGACGATCCAGCGCATTCGCCTTGGGGCCGATCGCTCCGGCAAGCTGACTGCGATCGCGCACGAATGCACGTCGGGTAACCTGCCCGGCGGCTCACCGGAAACCGCGACCGACCAGACGAAATTGCTCTACGCCGCACCGAACCGCTTGACCGCCCAACATCTTGCTGTCCTCGATCTTCCCGAGGGCAATGCGATGCGCGCGCCCGGCGAGGCGTCGGGCCTGATGGCGCTCGAGATCGCAATGGACGAGATGGCGGAAAAGCTGGGCATGGACCCGGTCGAATTCCGCATCATCAACGATACCCAGGTCGATCCCGAAAAGCCCGAACGGCCGTTCTCGCAGCGTCAGCTGATCAAATGCCTGCGCGACGGCGCGGCCACGTTCGGGTGGAGCGCGCGCGATGCCCGCCCTGGTCGCCGCCGCGACGGCGACCACCTGATCGGTCTCGGTGTCGCGTCGGCGTTTCGTAACAACATCAACTTCAAATCGGCGGCGCGGGTCCGACTCGGGCGCGACGGCGTCGTCACGGTCGAAACCGACATGACCGACATCGGCACCGGCAGCTATACCATCATTGCCCAGACCGCCGCCGAGATGATGGGCGTCGGCATCGACCGCGTCGTCGTTCGGCTTGGCGATTCGGACTTTCCGGTGTCTGCCGGATCCGGCGGACAATGGGGCGCGAACAGCTCGACGTCGGGCGTATATGCCGCCTGCGTCAAGCTGCGTGAGGCGGTGGCGGCGCGGCTTGGGTTCAACGCCCCCGATCCGGACTTCATCGACGGCCACGTCCGCAGCGGCAACCGCAGCGTCGCGTTGGCCGATGCCGCGAAGGATGGCGATCTCGTTGCCGAAGACACGATGTCGTGGAGCGGCCTGTCGCGAAAGTATCAGCAGTCGACCTTTGGCGCGCACTTCGTCGAGGTTGCGGTCGACGCCTACACCGGCGAAATCCGCGTTCGCCGGATGCTCGCCGTCTGCGCGGCGGGGCGCATTCTCAACCCCAAGACGGCGCGTAGCCAGGTGATCGGCGCGATGACGATGGGGGTAGGCGGCGCGCTGATGGAAGAACTGGTCGTCGACAAGCGCTTTGGCTTCTTCGTCAACCACGATCTCGCCGGCTACGAGGTTCCGGTCCACGCCGACATTCCGCATCAGGAAGTCGTCTTCCTCGACGAGGCCGACGACAAGGTCTCACCGATGAAGGCGAAGGGCGTCGGCGAGCTTGGCCTGTGCGGTGTTGGCGCGGCAATCGCCAACGCCGTGTACAATGCAACGGGCGTCCGCATCCGCGACTATCCGCTGACGCTCGACAAGCACCTCGACTGGTTGCCGACAGTCTAGAGCGTTCAGCCGAAGACCGCGCGACGGACGGCGCGCGCGACGGCGTCGGCGGCAATAGTGCCCAGCACGGCGAGCGTGACTGGGTCGACGCCGGTCGCGTCGCCCGTCGACATCACGAACAACGTATCGCCGTCGAACGGTGTGTGAATCGGACGGATAGCGCGGGCGAGGCCGTCGTGCGCCATCATCGCGACACGTTGGGCCTGGGCCCGGGTTAGCGGGGCGGCGGTGAGAAGTGCGCCGATGCACGTCGACTGGGCGGCAAGGCCCCCGGCGCGGGCGAGTTTGGGGAGCGCGACGTCGCCCGGCGGCGGCTCGCCGGAATAGACCTCGCCGAAGCTGTTGACCGCCACCAGCGCACCGACCGTCAGCCCATGGACCGTGACGCTCGCCGAGCCGATGCCCCCGGTGCGGCTGCCGGCGACCGCGCCGAACCCCGCGCCGATCGCGCCACTGGCGTCGGGTCGCGCGACCGCCGCCAGCGCCACGCGGGCAAGATCCCGGTACGGCGGCGCGGCCCAACCCTTGTCGCCGCCGTTGGCCATATCGAACAGGCACGCGGCGGGGACGACCGGGATGGGGAGCGGCCCGGCCGTCAGCCCGACGCCCGCCCTCGACAACGCGACGACGACAGCATCAGCCGCCGCCAGCCCAAACACCGACCCACCGCTCAAGACGAGCGCGTGAACCCGATCGACCAGCGTGTGCGGTGCCAGCGCGTCGGTCTCGCGCGTCGCCGGGCCGCCACCGCGCACATCGACCGCCATCGTCACGGACGCATCGGGAAAGATGACGGTGACGCCCGTCCGCGCGGCGGCGTCATGGGCGTGGCCGACGCGCACGCCGCCAACGTCGGTGAAGCAGTCCCGTTTATCGGTCATTGTGCTACCGTGCCGCAGGAGCAGCGTGAACGCCACCCTGTACCCTGTCATGCCACTCGCGGGTTAATGTGCGAGTGGGACTCGAGGAGACGTGATTTGACGACGGCGCACATCAACCGCATCGGCACCGCCGTTCCGCCGAACGACGTCCACGCCGCCTTCGTCAATTTCGTCCAGCACTTCATCACCGAACGACGCGAGGCGGCGATCTTCAAGCGCATGGTCGGGCGATCGGCGATCGATCACCGCTATTCGTTCTTCGTCCCCGTCGAAAACCCCGACGGCTTCGAGGCCGACACCGAGGGCTTCTACACCCCCGATGCCTTTCCCGGCACGGCGGCGCGGATGGACCGCTTTGCCAAGACCGCGCCCGGTCTGGCCATGCAGGCGATCGACGCGCTGAACCTTGACGGCGAACGCGAGCGGATCACGCATTTGGTTGTCGCGTCGTGCACCGGCTTCATCGCGCCCGGTATCGATCAGCTGATCGTCAAGGCGGCGGGGCTCGATCCCGGCGTTGAGCGGACCGGCGTTGGCTTCATGGGATGCTATGCCGCCGTGAACTCGCTGCGGCTGGCCCACCATTTCGTTCGCAGTGATCCATCGGCGCGCGTCCTTGTCGTCAACCTCGAGCTGTGCACCCTCCACTTCCAGCAGACCGCCAATCTGGAGCAGTTGCTGTCGATGTTGCTGTTCGGCGACGGCTGCGCGGCGACGCTGGTAACCGCCGACGAGACCGGGCTCGCGCTACGGGACTTCCGCGCGACCACGATCGAGGACTCCGGCGGGTCGATCACCTGGAACGTCGGCGATCAGGGGTTTGATATGCACCTGTCCGGCGAAGTCCCCGGCAAGATCGCCCGGGCGCTCAAGCACGAGTACGAGCGCAACGACGACAAGGGCCTGCTGCGGGGCACGCGCCCCGCAGACTATCCGTTGTGGGCGGTCCACGCGGGCGGGCGGACCATCCTCGACGCGGTCGAAACCGGGTTCGACCTCGCGCCGGGCAAGCTCGACTGGTCGCGCGGGGTGCTCCGCGATTTCGGCAACATGAGCTCGGCGACGCTTATGTTCGTCCTCGACCGCATCCTCAAGGGCGTCGGCACGACGGTCGAACACGCCGCCGATGGCTTTGGCGTCGCCTTTGGGCCGGGGCTGGCGGCGGAAAGTTTCCGCTTCCGGACGGTCTAGGTGCGCTCGTTCGCCCACCGCTCGGCCGAGAGTGAGATGATGGACGGGGCCGACGTGACGCCCGCCGACTTTGCCGCGTGCCTGAATGACCTGGCGGCGGTCAACACCGTGACCCTCGCCCGCCCGCCGACGCTGCGCTGGCTCGCCGACGCCTGTCTGGCGATGACCCCGGGGACAGTCTTCACCCTGCTCGATGTCGGCTACGGCGAAGGCGATATGCTGCGGGCCATCCACGGCTGGGCATCGGCGAAGGGGTTGCGCCCACGGCTGATCGGCATCGACCTCAACCCCCGGAGCGAACCGGCGGCGCGGGCGGCAACCGACCCGGCGCTCGGCATCGACTTCCGCACCGGCGATGTCTTCGCCTTCGACGCCGCCGAGCCGGTCGATTTCATCGTCAGCAGCCTCGTCACCCACCATCTCGACGACCGGCAGGTCGGGCAATTCCTGATGTGGATGGAGGACCGCGCCCGCCGCGGCTGGTTCGTCAATGACTTGCGGCGGTCGGCAATAGCCTTTTACGGCTTCACCGCGCTCAGCAATGTCATGCGCTGGCACCGCTTCGTCCGCCACGACGGGCCGGTGTCGGTCGCGCGGAGCTTCGTCGCCGACGAGTGGCAGCGCGCTCTGGCTAACGCCGGGATCGTCGGGGCGACGGTGGGGAAGGCCTTTCCGTTCCGGCTGACGGTCGCCCGGCTCAAGCGGTCGGCGTGGTAGGCGGCACCGTCATCGCAGGCGGCGGGTTGGCCGGGGCGGCGGCGGCAACTCTGCTGGCGCGCGGCGGACTGCGGCCCTTGCTCCTCGAGCGGACACCCGGCCCCCACGACAAGATCTGCGGCGATTTCGTTTCGACCGAGGCGCAGGCGCACCTCGCGGCGCTCGGCTTCGACGCGGGGCGGCTCGGCGGCGCGCCGATCGACCGGGTGCGGCTGGTCAGCGGCGAGCGCAGCGCCGAGGCGCGCCTCCCGTTCACTGCGCTCGGGCTGACTCGCCGCCGCCTCGACGCCGCCCTCCTCGATCACGCGGCGGCGAGCGGGGTCGCGGTACGGCGCGGGGTCACCGTCCGCCAGATCGACGGCACCGCGCTGGCGACGAGCGACGGCAACCTCACACCGGCGACCCTGCTTCTCGCCACAGGCAAGACCGATGTGCGGGGGGCGAAGCGCGACGCGGCCGGATGCCTCGACCATCTGATCGGCTTCAAGCAATATTACCGCCCCGCTCCGGTGACGCTCGCGACGCTTGCTGGAGCGATCGAGATCGTCTTGTTCGACGGCGGCTATGCCGGGGTCCAGCGGGTCGAGGACGGGATGGTCAACCTGTGCCTGCTCGTCGATCGGCGGCGGTTCGACGCAGCGGGCGGCGACGTCGTCGGCGATCTTGTCGCCACAGTTCCCCGCCTCGCCCGGTTGCTCGGGGGCGTCCCCCCGCTCCTCGCCCGCCCGCTGACGATCAGCGGCGTCCCGTATGGCTTTGTCCACGGGGACGGTTCGCGCAACGGGGACGCTGCGTTCCGCCTCGGCGATCAGGCAGGGGTGATCCCGTCGTTCACCGGCGACGGCATGGCGATCGCCCTTCACAGCGCCCGGCTGGCGGCGGGAACGGTACTGGGCGGCGGGTCGCCAGCGGCCTATCACGCCGCTTTCCGCCGCGACTGCGCCCGCCAGATCGGGCGCGCGGCGGCACTCCAGCGGGTCGGCGAGACCCGCGCCGGGCAGGCCTTGCTCGTCGCCGGGATCGGCGTCGTCCCCGGCCTGCTCCGCTGGGCGGCGGCGGCGACGCGGGTCCCGCCGGCGGCGTTGCGGCGAGCAGGGCTCGCGGTCGCTTAACCGAGCCAGGGCGGGGTGGGGCCCGTTTCGCGCCAGAAGTTAACAAATTCACCACGAAGTTCACGCGAAGTTCACGGTCGCGACGTAGGTTTCGCTTTGTCTTCTTCCGGCAAAAGTGCCGGAAGCGCACGCAAGCGAAAGTTACTCTGAAAGGTATGCTGTAGGACAGGGGTTATTGCTCCGACTGGCTTTGTTGCATAACGTCGCGAGAGCATAACCGCGCTTTTACTTGAAGATGTTATGAGAGGCGGACGGTCACCGGTGTTCCTATTTCGGAGAACCGATTGAGGATTGCAGCACGGACTTTGAGCTCGGTAATCTGACGAT
>JANYFA010000128.1 GCA_025362895.1 Sphingomonadaceae bacterium
AAATCACCAAAGCCTGACCCAGAAAGAGCGAGAATGAGCAGGAAGGGGCCCCGCGGGGCCCCTTCCTGCTCATTACGCCCGCGCCATCAATGGCCTGGTTTTACTCCGCCACACTGGCCTGGAATCCGACCGCCGTTGACAGTCCGCCTTACTCGATGAAGATGCGTGCCGTGCTGCGTTATCGCCGTATCCCGCATCTCTGGGTGCACGGCGCGGACTCACGTGATGCCCTCACCAAGGCCAAGGCTCCCGTCATCCCGGTGCTGGAATATCCCGGTGGCAGCTTTCATAATGACTCCATGCCATCGATCCATGATCTCGCGCATTTTTCGATCAAGCGAAGTCGGCACCGGCCCGCGCCCCCGCCCGGCCACCCGGCAGGCTCATCATGCGGTGGCCGGGCGGGGGCGGGGGCCGGTCCCGACTGATCGAAAAAACGCTCTAGAGGCACGCTACGCAAAAAACTTTTCTTAGTTCGCTGATGACGCGGTCGGCGGGCAATGGTGAGTTATACTCTCAACAAATTATCTTGTAACGAAATGAAGCGGGCGATCAGCCAGCTTCGGAACAGGCTGATGTCCGGATCAGACAAGTCTTCGGAGCGCAGTTTAAGGTAATAGCCGAAGCCGTCTTCGATCACCGAATTATACGGCATGACAAGTCGCCCGTGGGCGATGTCAGCGGCAAACATGTCGATGTCCGCTAGCGCGACACCATCGCCTGCCATCGCCGAGCTGACCGCGAGCAGCGCAGTATCGAAGGCGAGGCCGCGGTCGACTTCGAGCGCGATCCGGCACTGGCGTGCATAGATGCCCCAGAGCAGGCCGCGCGGCTTGTCGTCAAGCTTGACGTGGAGAAGCGAATTGTCGGCGAGGAATGCGGCAAGCGGCTTCCCGGCGTGGCGCGCGGCGGTGGCGGGGGCGCAAACAGGGGCAACGCGGACCATCCACAGGAAGTCGGTGACGCGGTCGTCGATGTGCGGCAGATCGAAGACGATCGCCATGTCGGTCTCGGTCGTAGGCAACCCGGTGACGTGCGAACTGGAGATGTCGATGCGGATATCTGGGTGTTCGGCGTGGAAATCGCGGATCAGCGGGAGCGCGATCTGGTGGAGGAATGACGGCGGGATGTGGATGCGGATCGGGCGGCTCTGCGGCGCGTTGTCCGAAATCGCGTTGATGGTCTTCTCGATCCGGTCGAACGATGCGATCATCTCGGGCAGCAGCGCTTCGCCCGCAGCGGTCAGGACGAGCCGCGGCCCCGACCGGTCGAACAATTTGCGCCCAAGAATTTCCTCGAGGCTGATGATGTGGCGGCTGACGGCGCTTTGCGAGACGTGGAGCGCCTGTGCCCCGGCGGTGAAGCTCAGCCGCTGCCCGACCGCGTCAAACGCGCGCAATGCGTTCAGCGGCAGCCAGCGGCGATTGACGGGCGTGAGCTTCGAAATGTGGTCCTCCGGACGCGTGCCCCAGCAAGCTGATCGATGGGTGCGTGGTTTTTTGCGGCGTTGCAAGCGCAGCGCCGCTGCCGACACCCGATTTCGGCATGTCGCCATCCACAAATGCGATTTAAACCGGTGCCGGATTTGTGCGAGCTTTACCGCGTGCGAGGAGATCAATCTTGGAGATGAGCACGATAGGTCGGGCGCTCGACGCGCGCGTCGCCGGCCATTCTCTGCCGCAGGCGCTGTACATCGGCGACGCGGCGTACGCCTTTGATCTCGACGCGATCTTCGCGCGGTCGTGGCTGTTTGCCGGGTTCGAGGCCGAGGTACGCGGGCGAGGCGATTATATCGCGATGTCGATCGGGCCATCGCCGGTCCTGATCGTCCGCGGGCGCGATGGCGCGCTGCGCGCGTTCCACAACAGCTGCCGCCACCGCGGCTCGCTGCTGTGCAAGCCGGGGACCGGTACGCTCGCGCGGTTGACGTGCCCGTATCACCGCTGGACCTACGGGCTCGACGGCGCGCTGCTCGCGGCCGGGCGCATGGGCGAGGATTTCGACAAGTCGTTATATCCGCTCGGGGCCATCCAACTCGAAACCGTGGCGGGTGCAATCTTCATCTGCCTTGCCGACGATCCGCCGCCGTTTGACACGCTGCGCCGCGACCTCACGCCGCTGCTGGCGCCGCATCGGCTTGATCGGGCCAAGGTCGCCTTCCAGTCGACCCTCGTCGAAAACGCCAACTGGAAGCTGGTTATGGAGAATGGCCGCGAATGCTATCACTGCCAGACCGGGCATCCGGAACTGTCGCGCACCTTCCCGGTCGGGGCATCGGCGCATTTCGACCTCGAAGGCGATATGACGGCAGTGTTCGAGGCGCGGATGGCCGACCTCGGCCTGCCGGTGGGGCCGGCAGAGGAGGACTGGTGGCAGGCGATCCGTTTCCCGCTCAACCCCGAGCACAAATCGATGACGATGGACGGCCAGCTCAGCGTCCGCAAGCTGATGTGCGAGGCAGGCGCGGGCGATATCGGCTCGCTCCGCTGGGCGGTCGAGCCGAACAGCTTCTGCCATTCGACCGGCGACTATACTTTCTCGTTCAGCGCGATGCCGGTCGGGCCGTCGGAAACACATGTCGTGTCGAAGTGGCTCGTCCACGAGGACGCGGTCGAGGGGGTAGATTTTGAGGTCGAGGCGCTGGCCGACCTGTGGACGCGGACCAATCTGCAGGACAAGGAGCTCGCTGAGAACAACGAGGCGGGGGTGCGCTCGCCGGGCTATCGGCCCGGGCCGTATTCGACCGAGGCCGAATCGCTAACGATCCGCTTCGTCGACTGGTATTGCCGGACTGCCCGCATGTATCTGGAAGCACAGTGACCGACGCCCCGCGCTACCGCCCCGAAACGCTCGCGGTCCATGCGGGCTACGACCCGGCGACGGCATCGAATTCGGCGAAGCCGCCGATCTACATGACTTCGACCTTCGCTTACGCCTCGGCACAGACGGCGAAGGATATCCACGAGGCATATTTCGACGGGACCGGCACGGCGGTCGGCGGGGCCGGGCATATCTATTCGCGGCTCGGCCACCCCGGGCTCGACATGGTCGAGGCGCGACTCGCGGCACTCGACGGAGCCGAAGCGGCGGCGGTGTTCAATACCGGCATGGCGACCCACAGCGCGATCGCGATCGCCCACCTTCGCCCCGGCGACACGATCGTCCACAGTCGGCCGATCTATGGCGGCACCGATGGGCTGTATCATCTGCTGATGCCGCAGCTCGGGGTCACCCCGTTCGCGTTCGCCGACGGCTGCGACGAGGTGAATATCCGCGCCGCGGTTGACGCCGCGCGAGCCGTCGGACCGCTGAAGCTGATCGTGATCGAGACTCCGGCGAACCCGACCGCCGCGGTGGTCGACATCGCGCTGGTCGTCCGGATCGCCGCCGAGCTGTCGCCGCGCCCCCTGGTGGTGATCGACAACACGCTCCTCGGACCGATCTTCCAGCGCCCGATCGCACTTGGCGTCGACCTGTGCATGACGTCGCTGACCAAATATTGTGGCGGACACAGCGACCTGCTTGCCGGCGGGGTGACGGGGCGCGAAACGCTGATCGCGCCGCTGAGGCTGCTGCGGACGACGCTCGGCAGTCAGCTCGATCCGTTCACCTGCTGGCTGATGCTGCGGTCGATGGAGACGGTCGGCCTGCGCAGCGAGCGCGCCATGACCAATGCGCGCGCCGTCGCCGAATACCTCCGCGATCACCCGAAGGTCACGAGCGTGACCTATCTCGGCTTCACCTCGCCGGGGTCGCCGCAGCGCGCGGTGTACGACCGGCAATGCACCGCGGCGGGATCGACCTTCGCCTTCCGCGTTCACGGCGGCGAGTCGGCGGCGTTCCGTTTCCTCGACCGGCTCCGCCTCCTACGCTTCGCGGTCAGCCTTGGCGGATCGGAGACGCTGATCACCCACCCGGCGACGACGACGCATTACGCGGTGCCGCAGGCGTCGCGCGACATCGTCGGGATCGACGACGCGACGTTGCGCCTGTCGGTCGGGATCGAGCATGTCGACGACCTGATTGACGATCTAAAACAGGCACTCGCCGCGATATGACGGTCGACATCCATGACCTGACGGGCAAATTCGCTCCTCCCGAGACGCGCTACGATATCGTCATCGTCGGGGCCGGAGCCGCAGGTACCGCCGCCGCGATCGCGGCGGCACATGGCGGACTAGGTGTCCTGCTGGTCGACGAAAACCCGGTGCCTCCCGGCATGATGGGGACCGACGTGCCTTTATACTACGGCGGGCGGATGACGGCGGCGGCGGCGAACCCAGGGCGGATGGTCGAGGCGATCTTTGCCGCCAACCCGCAGCTTGAAGTCGCGTTCGACGCCGGGGTCGAGGTGCTGCTCGGGACGTGCGCGTGGGGACTGTACCGCAACGGTCCAGCGATGAAGACGCTGCCGGAACCGATGCTCGGCCTCGCCGATGCGACGCGCGCTTGGATGGTCGGCTACGGCGCGTTGATCGTCGCGACCGGCGCACGCGACGTCGTCCTCGGCTTCCCCGGCTGGGACCGTCCCGGCGTAATGGGGGCGCAGGCGTTTCACGCGCTGCTGACGCGCTATGCCGCGCTGGCGACGCGGCGGATGCTGATCTTCGGTTCGGACAGTCTGGCTCTAGAAACGGCGTTGCTCGCGCACCGCCATGGGATCGATGTCGCGGGTATCGTCGAGGTTGCCGACGCCGTGCGGGGCCCGTCCGGTCTGCTCGCGCATGTCACGACGGCAGGCATCGCGGTCCTGACCGGCACCGTCATCGTCCGCGCCGACGGCGGCATCGACGGGGTCGAGCGCGCGGTCCTGCGCCGCGACGGCGTCGATATCACGATCGACTGCGACACGATCTGCCTCGCGATCGGCACTGAGCCCGCGACCGAACTCCTCGACGCGAGCGGCCCTGTCGATGCGACGATCCGGCTGGTCGGCGACTGCGCCCTCCCTGGCGGCAGCGCCGCCGCCGGCTGGTCGCGCGCGATCGCCGCGATCGCTCCCCCCGAGACGATCGTCTGCCAATGCGAAGACGTCACCCGCGCCGACCTGATCGGGGTCCAGCCGCCACGATACCTCGACCGCTCGGTGGCGATCGCTGCGCGCAGCCTCGCGACGCTCGGCCACGACGGCCCGGTCGATCCCGACCAGATCAAGCGGCTAACCCGCGCCGGCATGGGCGCGTGCCAGGGTCGGCGCTGCCGGACGCAGGTCGCGTGCCTGCTCGCCGACGCGAGCGGCACTGCCGTCGCCCCGGCCACCTACCGCGCCCCTGTCCGCCCGATCCCGCTCAAACTGTTAGCCGACTGGGACGAGCCGGCGGCGATGGCGACCGGCTGGGACGTGTGGTTTGGCATTCCGACGCAGTGGACGCCGTACGACACGATCGGCACCGCCGACGAGCATGCGCCGGGTCTTGGCGGCGGCAACATGCATGTCTGAATTCCCCGCGAGCGGGAGCGTCGTCGTCGTCGGCGCGGGCGTCACCGGCCTGAGCGCCGCATGGTGGCTCGCGCGGTCGGGGATTGACGTCGTCGTCATTGACAAGGGTATCGTCGGCTGGGAGGCATCCGGGCGCAACGGCGGCGGGGCTTCGCACTACCAGAGCCCGTTGTTCGCCGAGGAACAGCGGCTGTGGCCGCAGATGGACGAGCTGCTCGGCTATCCGACCGAATACCAGCGCGAGCGGATCATCATCCAACGCGACCCGGCGCTGCTCGAACATTATCGCGCGGTCGGGCGTATCTGCACCGCGATGGGCTACCGCGTCGACGACCTCGACTCGGCGCAGGCACAGGCGATGGTGCCGCTGACCGACGGGACCTGCCTTGGCGGCATTCACCTTCGTTTCGGCGGCCATGCGAACCCCCAGCGGACGGTGCAGTCATATGCGTGGGCGCTGCACGACCTCGGCGGGCGGATCGTCCAGCACTGCCCAGCGACTGGGCTCGCGACCGCAGGCGGACGCGTCATCGGCGTCGACACTCCGCGCGGGCGGATCGCATGCGATGCAGTCGTCGTCGCGGCCGGACCACAGGCGAACGCGTTGCTCGCCCCGATTGGCATCGACTTTCCCGTCACCGCCGCGCGCGCCGAGATGATCGTTACCGAGCCCGCACCGCTGATGGCGATCGGCGGCGTCGATGGCAACGGGCTGTACGGGCGGCAGACGCTGCGCGGCAACCTCGCGTTCGGCGGCGGCCCCCACGAGTGGATCGGCACCACCCCCGACGGCGCCGCTGCGCGCCCGGCGTCGCCGCTGATCCGCAGTCTCGCCCGCCGCGTCGCCGAGATGTTCCCGCGGGCCGCGCACCTCAACGTCATCCGGTCGTGGGCGGGGATCGTCGAGAACACCCCCGACGGCCGTCCGATCCTCGACCGCGTCGGCAATGTCACCGTCGCGACGATGTCGGGCGTCGGCTTCGGCCTGTCGCCCGCCAGCGGCCATGCGATCCGTGACCTCGTCGTCGACGGCGCCTGCTCATTCGCCGACATCGCCAAGCTCGGGCTGGCGCGTTTCGCCACCCTCGAGCCCGACTGGCGCGAGCAACGCGGGTGGGCCGCGTGAGCCGCTATTCGGCGCTTGCCCTGCTGCGCGGCGCGCTCACCGGGCAGCGGCACTGGGACCGCGCGTGGCGCGATCCCGCGCCGAGGAAGTCGTACGACGTCCTTATCATCGGCGGCGGTGGGCATGGGCTGTCGACGGCCTATTACCTCGCCAGTGTCCATGGCATCACCAACGTCGCGGTGCTCGAAAAGGGGTGGATCGGCGGCGGCAATACCGGACGTAACACGACGATCGTCCGCTCGAACTACCGCCAGCCGGCGTTGCACAACTTCTTCGATTTCGCGCTCGGCTTGTGGGAGGGGATGAGCGACGAGCTTAATTTTAATGTCATGTTCTCGCCCCGCGGCGCGATGTTTCTCGGTCATAGCGACAGCGACATGACCGCCCTCGCGCAGCGTGGCGACGCCCTGCGATGCGATGGGATCGACGCCGAACTGCTGACCCGCGCCCAGGTGGCGGCGCTCGTGCCTTTGCTCGACATGTCGCCGTCGGCGCGCTTCCCGGTCCATGGCGGACTGACCCAGCGGCGCGGCGGCACCGCGCGCCACGACGCGGTCGCATGGGGCTATGCCCGCGCCGCCGACACTCTCGGCGTCGACATCATCCAGAATTGCGAGATCACCGGTTTCACCACGACGGGCGGGCGGGTCACCGGAGTCGAGACCACGCGCGGGCCGATCGGGGCGGGCCGCGTCGGCATTTGCGTCGCGGGCAACAGCGGCCCGGTCGCGGCGCTGGCCGGGATCGAGCTGCCGATCGAGGCGCAGACACTCCAAGCGTTCGTCACCGAGCCGGTCAAGCCGATGATCGACACGGTGATCATGTCGCAGTCGCTCCACTGCTATATCAGCCAGTCCGACAAGGGCGGGATCGTCCTCGGCGGCGATCCCGACCAGTTCCCCAGCTATGCCCAGCGCGGCCTGCCCCCCCGGTTGGAAAAGACAGCGGCGGAGGCAATCGCGCTCGTGCCGGCGCTGTCCCGCCTGCGGATGGTGCGCTGCTGGTCGGGGACGACCGACATGAGCTTCGATGGCTCGCCGATCATCTCCGCGCTACCGGTCGACGGCCTCTATCTCAACGGCGGCTGGTGCTACGGCGGGTTCAAGGCGACGCCCGGTTCGGGGTATGCCTATGCGACGCTACTCGCGACGGGGGAGCCGCACGCCCTCGCCCGCCCGTTTGGCCTCGACCGCTTCGCTAGCGGTGCGACGATCGACGAGGCTGGGGTCGGTCCGATGCCGCAACTCCGCTGATGCTGTTGATCGATTGCCCCCATTGCGGCCCGCGCGCGCAGAGCGAGTTCGCCTACGACCGGACGCTTGATGCGATCGTGCAGCTGGCGATGGTGCCGAGCGACGCGATGACGACGCTCTACACCCGCGCCAACCCACGCGACTGGTCAGACGAACTGTGGCACCACCGTTCCGGTTGCCGGACGTGGCTCGTCGTCCGGCGACAGACGGTGACGCACGCGATCGAGTCGGTCCGCGCGTGCTGATCTTCACCTTTGACGGCGTGACGATGCAAGCCAAGCCAGGAGACACGCTTGCCGCCGCGCTGCTGCGGAACGGGGTACGAATCGTCGGGCGCAGCTTCAAATACCACCGCCCGCGCGGCGTGATGAGCGCGGGCGTCGAGGAGCCGAACGCGCTCGTCACCGTCGGCACCGGCGGACGTACCGAGCCCAACACGCGCGCGACCGACGTCTTCGTCTACGACGGCCTTGTCGCGGTGAGCCAGAATCGCTGGCCGAGCCTGAAGTTCGACGTTGGCGCGGTTCTCGGCCTCGCCGCGCCGGTGTTCGCGGCGGGGTTCTACTACAAGACCTTCTTTGGCCCGCCGCAGCGGTGGATGCTCTACGAACGCTTCATCCGCCGCGCCGCCGGGCTCGGTCCCGCGCCGACCGATGCCGATCCCGATGCGTTCGAGCATCGCGCCGCGTTCTGCGATGTGCTCGTCGTCGGAAGCGGTCCGGCGGGACTAGCGGCGGCAGGTGCAGCAGCGGCTGCGGGCGAGCGGGTCCTGCTTGTGGAACAGGACGCCGAACTCGGCGGCACCGTGCTCGCCGACGGCGGCGACCTCGGGCCGATCGCCGCCGCACAGGCCGCGATCACCGCCGCCAACGGGCGCATTCTGACACGGACGACGGCATCGGGACTATGGGACCACGGCTTCGTCACGCTCAGCCAGCGCGTTACCGAGCCGGGGCAGCCGGCGCCGCTCGCGCAACGCTACTGGCAGGTCCGGGCCAAGCGGATCGTCCTCGCCGCCGGCGCGATCGAGCGCCCGCTGACCTTCGCCGGCAACGACCGCCCCGGCGTGATGCTGGCGCGCGCGGTGCGGACGTA
>JANYFA010000144.1 GCA_025362895.1 Sphingomonadaceae bacterium
GTCGGCCTCGATCATCTTGTCGGTCGCCTTGACCTCGTTGATCAGGTGGCGGCGGAGGTCGGCTTCGCGCAGCCGGGGGCGGCTGGCGTCGGCGGCGAGCGCATCGCTCAGCTGTGGCACGGTGATGTCGGGTTCGATCCCGTTCTCCTGCACCGACCGCCCTGATGGGGTGTAATAACGCGCCGTCGTCAGGCGCAGAGCGGTGTCGTCGGTCAACGGCAACAGCGTCTGGACCGACCCCTTGCCGAAGCTGCGCTGGCCGAGGATCAGTGCGCGACGCTGGTCTTGAAGCGCCCCGGCGACGATCTCCGACGCCGATGCCGAGCCTTCGTCGATCAGAACGACGACCGGCTTGCCGCCGGTCAGGTCGCCGCTTTTGGCATAATAGCGCTCGATATCGTTCTTTGTCCGACCGCGTTGCGAAACGATCTCGCCGTGGTCGAGGAAGGCATCGCTGACCTCGATCGACTGGTCGAGCAGCCCGCCGGGGTTCGACCGCAAGTCGATTACGAAACCCGCGAGTTTGGGCCCCAGCGCCTTTTCGATGCCCGCGATCGCCGCGCGCGTCGCCGGGCCGGTCTGCTTGCTGAACGATGCGATGCGGATAACCCCGGTATTGCCTTTGACCTCCCACTTCACCGGCTTGATGACGATGATCTCGCGCTTCAGCGTGAATTCGAGCGGCTTGGGCGCGCCTTCTCGAATGACGGTGATCTTGACCGTCGTGCCCGGAGTCCCGCGCATCTTGTCGACCGCCTCGGTCAACGTCGAGCCGAACAGGGGCTCCCCGTCGAGCCGCGTGATGAAGTCGCCCGACTTGATTCCGGCGCGAGCGGCGGGGGTATCGTCGGTCGGGGCGACGACCTTGACCGCGCCCTCCTCGGTCGAAACGGTCAGGCCAAGCCCGCCATATTCGCCGTCGGTGACTTGCTTCATGTTGGCGAAATCGCGCGCGTCGAGGTAGCTCGAATGCGGGTCTAGGCTGGCGAGCATCCCGTTGATCGCGCCATCGATCAGCTTCTTGTCGTCAACCTTGTCGACGTAGCTGGCGCGGACCCGCTCGAACACGTCCATAAAGGCGTCGAGGCGCTTATTGGTGTCGGTCTCCGGCGCCGCGGCGAGCATATGCGCGGGGAGCAGGACAACGGCTCCGGCGAGAAGGGCGAGGCGAACGCGGGTCGACAACATCGGCGGTTCCTTGGCGGTTGCCGCCAATATAGCGCGTTGCGCGGCCCTAGCCATCCCGGTGATACGGGTGGCCGGCGAGGAGCGATGTCGCACGGTACAACTGCTCGGCGAGCATTGCGCGGACCATCAGGTGCGGCCACGTCGCTAAGCCGAAGCTCAGCAGTAGGCCTGCGGCGGCTCTGGCCGCGTCGCCGTGGCCGTCGGCGGGGCCGATGACGAAGCGCGCCTCCCGCATCCCGTCGTCGCGCCAGCGGGCGAGGCGGTCGGCGAGACCCCGGCTCGTCAACGCCGCACCGCGCTCGTCGAGCAGGATGGTGACGGCGGGTGTCGGCGCGTCGGGAACCTTGCCCGCCCCACCGTCGGACAGTTCGGTCTGCGTCACCGGCCACCCGATCCGCGCGAGGTAGCGGTCGACGAGCGCCGCCTCCGGACCCCGCCCGATCCGGCCATGGGCAACGATGTGGAGGCGCATGGCCGACCGCCCGGCCTCAGTTCTCGTCCAGCAGTGCCGGATCGACACCTTCGGCAACGGGATCGACCGGCTCCGCCTCGATCGGGTCATGCCCGCCACCAGCCAGGATTGGCTCAGCGACAAGTTTCGGCGGGGCGCGGCTGGGGCCGGTCGAGCCGCTGGGGCCGTCGAAGGCCCACATTTTTTCGAGGTTGTAGAAGCTGCGGACCTCGGGGCGGAAGATGTGGATGATGACGTCTTGCGCATCGATCAGAACCCAGTCGGCGGCGGGCAGGCCCTCGATGCGGACCCTGCGCCCGAGTTCGGTTTTGGCCCGCTCGGCAATCTTGGCGGCGAGGCTCGCGACCTGCCGTGTCGATCGCCCGCTGGCGATAACCATATGATCGGCGATGCTGGTCTTGCCGGCGAGCGGGATCGTCACGACCTCGACCGCTTGGTCGTCGTCGAGGGTCGACAACACGAGGGCGTGGAGCGCGGCGACAGCGGCATCGTCGGGGGCGATGGGGCGCAGCGCGGGGGCGACGGGGGATGCCGTCGGGGTCAGGGCCAAAGCAGTTTCCTTGTCGGGTCGGGCATAAGGGAAGGAGAATCGGCGAAATGCCAGGCGGCCCAGGCGGGATCGGCGCGTCGGATCGCCGTCGCCGACAGCGGGCTCATGCGGATGTCGAGAACGACGATCGCCGGAAGCCTCCATTTGCGCCACGTGCCCGCAGTGGCCGAACCGTGCCGCCGCCGCCCGAACCACGCCATCGCCGGTGCAGTCAAAGCGAAGCTCGTATACCGCGGACGGGCAAGAACCGCAATCGGCACCCGTGCCGCCAGCGCGCGCCACCGCGACCAGTGGTGCAGCTGCGCCAGATTATCGGCCCCCATCAACCAGATGAAGCGAACATTCGGGTAACGCCGTTGCAGCGCGGCAACGGTATCGACGGCAAAGCGCGTGCCGAGACCTTGCTCGATATCGGTGACGTGGATGCGGCTGTGGTGAGCCGCATGGTGAGCCGAGGCGACCCGCGCGGCCAACGGAGCCATATCGGCGGTGGTCTTGAGCGGGTTCTGCGGGCTGACCAGCCACCACACTTCATCGAGGCCGAGAAGACGCAGCGCTTCGACGCTGATATGGCGATGCCCGGCATGCGCCGGATTGAACGAGCCGCCGAGAAGGCCGATGGATTTCATCGCTGTCCGTCTTCGGCCTGATGGTGAACCGGCATTACCGCTCGATCCGCAGACAATAGTCGAACGCGCGGCGAAGATCGCGGCGCGAGAGTATCGACCCTATGACGCCGGTCACCCCGGCGAGGTTGCCGGGTGCGTGGCGGCGCGTTCGGCCATGACCTCGGCTTGCATCGTAATGTCCGCCAGGATCATCGAATGATCACCGAATGATCGCCAAGGCACCAATGGTCGAGGTTGGCGATCAATCCCTCGAAAAACGCGAGACAGCGCGTCTCGTCCATCGATTTAAGGCCATCGCTGGTTTGTTCGTAGCCGACGATCACCTTCGCTTCGCTTGCCATCATCCGCCTCCGCGCACCTGACCCGTGCCCCGAACGACGTTCTTATACGTCGTCAGCCCCTCCAGCGCCACTGGGCCGCGCGCGTGGAGGCGCCCGGTAGCGATGCCGATCTCGCCGCCGAAGCCGAACTCCGCCCCGTCGGCGAACTGGGTCGAGGCGTTGTGGAGGACGATCGCCGAATCGACCTCGCCGAGGAAGCGCGCGGCGGTGATCGGGTCGGCGGTAACGATCGCGTCGGTGTGGTGGCTCCCGTGGTTGGCGATGTGGACGATGGCGCCCGCGACGCCGTCGACCGAGGCGGCGGCGGCGACGGCATCGAGATATTCGGTGTCCCAATCGGCAGCGACGGCCGGTGTCAGGCGCGGGTCGAGCGCGAGCAAGGAGGCGTCGGCGCGGACATCGCACCTGCCATCGAGCAGCGCACGGAGCAGGGTGGCGGGGTCGGGGTAAGCAGCGTCGATCAGCAGCGTCTCCATCGCGCCGCAGACGCCGGTGCGGCGCAGCTTGCTGTCGAGCACAATCCGGAGGGCCATTTCGGGATCGGCGGCGGCATCGACATAGACGTGGTTGTTACCGTCGAGGTGGGCGAGGACGGGAACCTTGGCTTCGGCTAGTACTCGGGCGACGAGGCCTTTGCCGCCGCGCGGGATCAGCACGTCGATCAGCCCGACCGCGCCGAGCATCGCGCCGACGAGCGCACGGTCCGGGTCCGCAACGCGCTGGATTGCGCCCATCGGCAGCCCCGCTGCTGTCAGCCCGGCGACGAGGCAGGCGTGGATCGCGGCGGTCGACTGCGCCGCCTCGCTGCCGCCGCGCAGGATGACCGCGTTGCCCGCCATCACCGCGAGGGCACCGGCGTCGGCGGTAACGTTGGGCCGGCTTTCAAAGACGATGCCGACGACGCCCAACGGCACGCGAATGCGTTCGAACGTCAGGCCGTTCGGGGTTACCCACGCGGCGGCGACGGCACCGACGGGATCGGGCAGGGCGGCGATCACGTCGAGCCCGGCAGCCATAGCCTCGATCCGGTCGCGGGTGACCTGCAGCCGGTCGCGGAGGGCCGGCGACAGGCCGCCGTCCGCCGCCGCCATATCAGTCGCATTGGCGGCGAGGATCGCGTCGGCCTGCGCCCGGATCGCCATCGCCATTGCCCGCACCGCCGCCGCCTTGGTCGCCGTCGGCGCGGCCGCGAGGACGATCGCCGCCGCGCGCGCGCGCGCCCATGACCGCCATCGTGGCTTCGGGTGTCATAGCAGCACCATCTGATCGCGGTGGATGAGCGCGGCGCGCGGGGCATAGCCGAGGAGCGCCGCCTGGGCGTCGTTGCGATGCCCGGCGATCAGCCCGGCCTCGGCGGCGTCATAGGCGATCAGCCCGCGCGCGATCGGCCCGGCGGGGCCGACGACCGCGACGAGGTCGCCACGAACGAAGCCCCCCTCGACCGCCGTCACTCCGGCGGCGAGCAGGCTGCGCCCTTCCGCCAAGGCCGTCGCGGCGCCGGCGTCGACGATGATTTGCCCGGCGACGACGGCGCGACCGGCGAGCCATGCCTTGCGGGCGGGGGCGCCGACCGTCGCGGCGAAGACCGTGCCGATGCCGGTCGCGGCGAAGGCGGCGAGCGGATGGTCACCGCGCCCGTCGGCAATCGCCAGCGGGATGCCGGCGGCCACCGCGAGCTTCGCGGCGGCGACCTTGGCCGCCATGCCACCGGTTCCGACGCCGGTGGTTCCGCCCGCCATCGCTTCGACAGCGGCATCGATCGAGGGGACATCGGCGAGCAGGCGTGCGCTCGCGTCGCGGCGAGGGTCGGCGGTGTAGAGCCCGGCGACATCGGACAGCAGGATGACGCCCCCCGCCTGCGCCGCCGGGGCGACCCGCGCGCTGAGGCGGTCGTTGTCGCCGAAGCGGATCTCCTGGGTCGCGACGCTGTCATTTTCATTGACCACCGGGACCGCACCGAGCGCCAGCAGCCGGTCGAGCGTCGCTGCGACGTTCAAATAGCGCCGCCGGTCGTCCAGATCGTCGAGCGTGAGCAGGATCTGCGCCGCCTGTAGCCCATGCTTGCCCAGCAACTCTGCATAGGCCGCCGCGAGGACGATCTGCCCGGTCGCCGCCGCTGCCTGCGCGTCGTCGAGGCTCGCCCGCCCACCTTTCGCCAGGCCGAGCCGCCGGGCACCAAGCGCAATTGCGCCCGAGGTGACGATAACGACCGCCTGCCCCGTGCGCCGCCGCACAGCCACGTCGGCGGCGACGCTCGCCAGCCAATCACGGCGGACATTGCCACCTGCATCGACGAGCAGCGATGACCCTATCTTGACGACGAGACGCGGGCATACAGCGGGCGCGAAGCGGGCGCTTGCGACCTGGCAGACGTCCGCCGCCGCGACTAGACCGGCGTCCACACGCGGTCTTTCGCCCCCGCAGCAGGGGCCTTGGCGACGCCGACGGCTTCGATCAGCCGGTCGAGGACCGGCTCGAGCCCGGCCCGGGTCGCTCCCGACAACAGGAACACGTCGGCACCGCTGACCTTCGCCAGTTTCTTCTGGAGCTTCGCCAGCGCCTTTGGTTCGACGAGGTCGCTCTTGTTGAGGGCGATGATCTCGGCCTTTCCTTCCAGCCCCGCGCCATAGGCGTCGAGCTCGTCGCGGACGACTTCGTAATTGCCGACCGGGTCGTCATCGCTCGCGTCGACGAGGTGGAGGAGGATGCGGCAGCGTTCGATGTGGCCGAGGAAGCGGTCGCCGATGCCGACGCCGTCGGCCGCCCCGGCGATCAGCCCGGGGATGTCGGCAAGAACGAACTCCTGCCCCTTGTGGCCGACGACTCCAAGTTGGGGCTTCAGCGTCGTGAACGGATACGCGCCGACCTTGGCGGCGGCATTAGTGACGGCATTGAGGAAGGTCGATTTGCCGGCATTGGGCATCCCCAGCAACCCGGCGTCGGCGATCAGCTTGAGGCGCAGCCAGACCCAGGCTTCGGCGAATGCGCCGCCGGGTTCGAATTCACGGGGTGCCCGGTTGGTTGATGATTTGAAGAAGGCGTTGCCCTTGCCCCCCGCTCCGCCGTGGAGGAGCGTCAGCCGCTGGCCGACGGCGGTAAAATCGGCGAGGAGCGTGGCGCCGCAGCTGCCCCCGGTCGTGCCGCCGCCGTCGTCATCGATGATCTGCGTGCCGACAGGGACCTTGATGACGAGATCATCGCCGCCAGCACCGGTGCGCTCACGCCCCATCCCATGCTGGCCGCGCTGCGCCTTGAAATGCTGGGAATAACGGAAGTCGATGAGAGTGTTGAGCCCGGCGACGCTTTCGAAGATCACGTCGCCGCCGCGCCCCCCGTCGCCGCCGTCGGGACCGCCATATTCGACGAACTTCTCGCGACGGAACGACACCGCACCGTCGCCGCCCGCGCCCGAGCGGAGAAAAATCTTGGCTTGATCGAGAAACTTCATGGTGCCGTCCTAGCACGTTCGCCGGGACAATCCTAAGCGTACGAACCGCTGCGGTTGCCGCCAGACCGATTTGCGATAAGGCAACGGCGACCGGAGGCTAATCCAAAAATGCGACCAGACGAACGTCCCGGTCCGGCGGAAGCTCGCACGTTCTAAAACTAGAACCCTGCCGCTGCGAACCTAATGGGCTCGCGACAAGGGGCTATTCGGCCGCAATCGCCATTGGCTCGGACGCGCGGGCGTCGACGCTGACGTATTTGCGACCCAAGCGACCGGCGTGGAACACAACGACGCCCTCGCCCGTGGCGAACAACGTGTGGTCGCGGCCAATACCAACGTTACGGCCCGGGTAAACCTTCGTTCCGCGCTGGCGGATGATGATGCAACCGCCGGTCACATCCTGACCACCGAACTTCTTGACGCCGAGACGGCGTCCGGCGGAGTCGCGACCGTTGCGCGACGAGCCGCCAGCTTTCTTATGTGCCATGGTTCAGCCCACCGAAACGATTTTGAGGACCGTCAACTGCTGACGGTGCCCGTTCTTGCGACGATAATTATGCCGCCGCTTCTTCTTGAAAATGATGACCTTGTCGGCCTTGGTCTGGGCAACGATCTCGGCGGTCACGCCGCCGGAGGTCAGCGCCCCACCGTCGCCGAGCATCAGCGTCTCGAGCACGACCGTATCACCCGCCGCACCGTCGAGCTTCTCGACGAGGATCTTGTCGTCGGCGGCGACCCGATATTGCTTGCCGCCCGTGCGTACTACCGCAAACATGTCTTTACCTTGGCCCGAATCGACGACGCGCGGTTCCGCCACTGGGGCGGTTGCACGGGAAACGGGTCGTTAAGGGAGGGAGGCCGGCTTGTCAACGGCAGACGGTCCGCCCAAGCGTTCGCCGCGACGCATTACCCTTGCCCGGTCAGCCGTTTGATCTCCGCATGGACGGCGGCTTCCACGATCTCGGGCAAATGGGCGTCGAGCCACGCCTTGAGGAGCGGCGTCAGGGTATCGCGCACGGTCGCGTCGATATCGGCTGGCAGCGCCACTGCCCCTGTCGTCGGCACCCCTGTCGTCGGCACTCCGGCGATCGGTGTCGCGCGGAAGGGCACCTCGTCGAGGCGACCGTCGCTCGTCGGGACGCCCGGGATAGCATGAACGGTCTCGCGCGCCGGGGCCACGACTTCGTTGCGGATCGCCGCCATGATCGCGGCGATCGACGCCGGAACGCCGCCGATGGCGGGCGGCTCCGGCGGGCGGGTCAACGTGGTGGTCCGATCGCGACTGATTTCGACGCGACCGCCGGCTCCGGCGCGGGTAACGGCGCAAGATCGACCCCTGTGTCGTGGTCGTTCCATTTGTGCCGGACGCGCGCTGCATTCGCGGTTGAATCGTACAGCTTCGCCGGGACTGCGAGCGGCTCGACCTCCGCCTCGCCAACCGCGGCGAGCAGGGTGTAGCCGGCGACATATTCGTCGCGACGCGCGGCGGCGAGGTTGACGCGCGCCACAACGAGTTCCTGTTCGGCATTGAGGACTTCGAGCACGGTGCGGGTGCCGACCTGATTTTCCTGGCTGACGCCCTCCAGCGCGAGGGCGTTCGCCGCGACCGAGCTTTCCGACGCCGTGATGACCGCGCGCGCCGTCGCGACCGAGACGAAGGCGTTCTGCGCGGTCTCGGCGACCTGGCGACCGACGAGGCCGATCTGCTCCATGCTTTGGCTGCGCGCCGCCTGTGCCGAGCGAATGCGCGCGCCGACGACACCGGCCTGATACAGCGGGACACTGAGCTGGACGCCGGCATTCTGTGTGAAGAAGCCGCCTTGCTGGACAAAGCGCCCGCCGCCGCCGCCGCCGTCGAACCGCTGATAATTGGCCCCGAGGCCGAGGCCGACCGACGGCAGCCGTTCACGCTCGATGGTGCTGACGTCGTAGCGTGCCGCCGCCTCGTCGAAGCGCGCGGCCACCAGCGCCGGGTTGTTGGCGTTGGCAAGGTCGACCGCCTGACCGCTCGTCCCTGGCAGGACAGGAAGCGGCGGCAAGGGTGCGAGCGTACCGGGATAATGGCCGACGACGCGGGCATAGGCATTGCGCGCGGTGTTGAGCTGCCCCTGGGCGATGACGAGGTTCGATTGGGCGTTGGCGAGGCGCGCGTCGGACTGGGCGACATCGGTTCGCGTCAGGTCGCCGACTTCGAAGCGGTCGCGACTGGCCTGGAGCTCGCGGCCAAGAACCTTGACCTGATTAGTGTTGAGATCGACGACGGCGGCATAACGCAGGTCGTCGGCGTAGGCGGTAACGACCCCCAGCAGGACGTTGTCTTCGACAGCGCGAAGCCGGGCGCGCGCCGCAAGGATGCGATTGTCGGCGGCATTCGTCGCCGATCGGGTGCGCCCGCCGCGAAACAGCGACTGGTTGATCGTCAGCCCGGAACTTAGTGTCCGGCCATTATTGTTAAAATCGAGGCCGTTCTGCTGCTCGGCCACCGTTGCATCGAGGGTGGGGCGTCCGGTCCCGAGCGCGATCGGCACGAGTTCATCCGCCTGCCGCACGATGGCGCGCTGAACCGCGAGCTGGGGGTTCGTCTCATAGGCCTCGGCCAGCGCCTCGGGCAGCGTTTCAGCCCCCACAGCGACGGCGATGAGCGAGGCGGTGGCGGCGAGCAGGGCGGCGGTAATCGCCGGGACAAGCTTCATGTCGGTCATTTCCCGTCGTAGTCCACTAAAATACAAAAGCGCGCGCGCGGGCAAAGCCTGGTAGGACCGGTGCCCCGGCTTCGGCAAACCCGGTACCGGCGAAGTGCCCGGCGGCCACCCGCCCGACGGTCGCCCGCCCCACGCCGTCGTCACCAACGATCACCCCCGCAAGCCGTCCGCCATCGACGATCTGGTCGAGCAACGCCCGCGGCAGATCGGCGGCGGCCCCGTCGAGTAACACAAGATCATAGGGCGCGCCCTCAGCCCAGCCAGCGGGCAGCGGCCCTTCGACGACCGCCGCGCCGGAACCAAGGTTGGCGCGCGCCGTCGCCGCGAGTCCGACGTCGCTTTCGAGCGCCGTGACCCGTGCACCGAGCGCCGCCGCAATGGCCGCTGTATAACCAGTCCCAGCCCCGACGATCAGCACGCGCCCGCCGACCGCGATCTTCGCGTGTGTCAGCAACAGGCCAAGTACCATCGGTTCGAGCATCGCGCGCCCTGCCGCCAGCGGAATCGCCGCATCGGAATAGGCGACGGCGGACGCGGCGGCAGGAACGAAGCGCACCCGATCGACCGCCCGGAAGGCGGCGAGCACCGACGGGTCGTTGACGCCCGTCGGGCGTAACTGGCTGTCGATCATCGCCTCGCGCCGTGCGTCGACCATCATGTCCTTTCCAACCGTCCAGTTTGTGAGTGAGTTATAGAAATAACACAGTGACAGCGCAACCCGCCGCACTCGTGTCCTAGCGGGCACGGTTGCCCTCGCCAAGCGATATGGCTAGACGCTGCGTCTCGCTGGCGTGGCCCGATGGCGGAGTGGTGACGTAACGGACTGCAAATCCGTGCACCCGGGTTCGATTCCCGGTCGGGCCTCCAGCGCATGGAAAGCGGATGATGCGCGGGGAACGCCGATGAGACGGATCGTGGCGATATTATTGGTGGCTGCTCCGCTGGGTGTCGCAGCTGAGCCCCTTGCGGTTCCGCGCGCGGTCGCGGCTGACCCGTTGATCGACGCCGCTCACCCTGCCGCAATGGCGGCGTTCGTCATTCCGGCACGCGACGGGGCGATCAATGCCGTCCTGTACAGCGCTGCCGGGGTCGGGCCGCATCCGGCCCTGCTCCTGCTGCACGGCTTTCCCGGCAACGAGCAGAACCTCGATCTCGCGCAGGCGGCGCGACGGGCGGGATGGACTGTCTTGACCCTGCACTATCGTGGATCATGGGGTAGCCCGGGGGCGTTTTCGTTCGCCCATTGTGCGGAGGATGCGGCGACCGCAATCGCGTATCTGCGGTCGCCGGGAGCGGTTGCACGCGGTGTCGATCCGGCGCGGATCGTCGTCGCCGGGCACAGCATGGGCGGCATCATGGCGGCGCGGGTCGCGGCGGACGACCCGGCGATTCTTGGTGCGTTTCTGATCGACCCCGCCGACTTTGCCGCCATCGGGCGAAGTTTTGCCGATCCGGCGCAGCGCGACAGCTTTCTCGTAGGCGAGGTCCGCGGTGACATGGCCCCGTTGGCCGGGACGAGCGAAGCGGCCATCATGGAGGAGGTAGCCCACGCCGGGCACGCGCTCGATCTCGTGGCCACGATGCCCGCGCTCGCGGGACGACCGCTCGTGCTGATCGGCGCGACGCGCGGGATCGGCTTCATGGCCGAAGCGGCGGTGATGGCGGCGCGCGCGAGCGGGGCGCGGCTCCTCGATGCGGAAACGCTGCCGACCGATCACAGCTTTTCCGACATGCGGATCGCGCTCGCCAGCCGACTGGTGACGTGGCTGGCGCAGTTCCAGCCCTGACGCTCCCGCGATTGTTGCTGGCGTCGGTCCACGATGTCGGGCCGCGCTTTGCGCCTGAGGTCGATGCCCTCGCCGAACGCCTCGAGCGTCTGCTTGGAGGGCCATCTTTCGCCATGCTCGTCGTCCCCGATCACTGGGATAGCGCGCCGCTGGCCATCGACCGCGCCTATGCCCGGCGGCTGCGCGGTTGGGCCGACGCGGGGGTCGAGATGTTCGTCCACGGCTGGAGCCACCGCGATGCGACACCCACCGGCTTCGCCGCCACCCACATGACCGCCGGCGAGGGCGAGTTCGCCGCCCTGTCGGAAAGCGAGGCGCTTGCCCGCATGGTTCGCGCTCGCGCCGTCGTCGAGGATGCGACCGGGCGCGCCGCCGCCGGTTTTGTCGCCCCGGCGTGGTTGTACAGTGACGGCGCGCGCGCGGCGCTGACCGTCGCCGGTTTTGCGATCGCCGAGGATCATTTTCGCGTGTGGCGGCCGGTCGATGGGGCGGTGCTCGCGCGCGGGCCGGTCATCACCTGGGCGTCACGAAGCCGTCTGCGGCGGCAGAGTTCGCTCGCGGTGGCGGCTGCGGCGCGACGGCTGTTGCGCGGGCAGCGCGTCGTCCGCGTCGCCGTCCATCCCGGTGATACGCACGAGCCGACGATCCTTGCCAGCATCGATGCGACCGTGGCGTCGCTGGCGCGGGGGCGACACGCCGGGCGGTATGCCGATCTTGCCTTGCCCCCGTCACAATGACATTGCATGGCACGACGATTGGGGCGGTGGCGGCAAGTAAGGAAAGCGCGTTGCACGACGTTGGGCGTCTGCGGTCGGCCGGAGCGGTCGATCCCGGCTGGGCAGGACAAGACCCCGTGGCGGCACCCGGCACGCGCGGGCTGCTGCGCTGGGTCGGGCCGATCGTCAGCCTCGCGATCGTCGTCGCGGCGGCGTATCATTTTCGCGGCAGCGACCTATCGCGCGTGGCCGCGCTGGTGCCACGTTCGCCGTGGTTCTGGCTGGTGTTCGTGGCCGCTTACTTCACCCAGCCGATCATGGACTTTGTCATTTTCCGTCGGCTATGGCGGATCCCGGCGGCCGGGTTCACCGCGCTGGTCCGTAAATATATCTCGAACGAAGTGCTGCTCGGCTATTCGGGCGAATTATACTTCTACACCTGGGCCCGCCGCCGGGCGAGCGCGCCGGGAGGGCCGGAGGGCGCGATCGCGACCGGCGCCCCATTCGGCGCGATCAAGGACGTCACCATCCTGTCGGCGCTCGTCGGCAACGCCGTCACATTGGTGATGTTCGTCATCGCCTATCCCACGCTTGAAAAGCTCAACGTCGGCCTATCGGGCAAGACGCTGCTCACCTCGATCGCGGTCCTCCTCGGCTCGTCGCTCGTTGTGATGGTGTTCCGGGGACGTGTCTTCAGCCTGCCGCGCGCTGATCTCCGCTTTGTCGGCGGCGTGCAACTGGTTCGCGTCCTCGGCGCGACCGGGCTGCTGGCGTTGATGTGGAGCCTCGTCCTGCCAAGCGTGCCGTTCGTGTACTGGTTAATGCTGACGTCGCTCCGCCTGCTCATTTCACGGTTGCCGCTGATGCCGAACAAGGATGTCGTTTTCTCCGGCGTCGCGGTTCTTATTGTCGGGACCAATTCGGGGATCGCGCCGTTGATGGTGATGATGGCTGGCCTCCTCATTATCGCCCATGCCGTTGTCGGCGGGCTTCTGGTTGTCTCCGACCTGTTCGGCCTTGAGACGCGCGCATGACCCTGTTTATCCTTGCCGCCGCCGTTGCCGCGGCGGTTGCCACCCCGGTTCCCGATTATGGTGTTGCCGAGGGGCAATGCCGCGCCAACGAGCGTGGCCCGGCCGTCATTGCCACCGCCGTCGGTCTCAAGGACCGCAAGGGGACGTTGCGGCTCGAACTCTATTCGGCGGTCGATGGCGAATGGCTCGCCGACGACCGCGACCTTGTTCGTGACGGCAAGGTCTTTCGCCGCTCTGTCTTGACCGTTCCCGCCAGTGGGACGGTCGTGCTGTGCGTCCGGGCGCCCCACGCCGGTGACTGGTCGTTGGCGCTGGTCCACGACCGTGCCGGGGCGAAGAAGTTCAAGCTGTCGACCGACGGCATCGGCTTCAGCCAAAACCCGCGCCTTGTTCTCTCGCCACCCAAGGCAGAGGCCGCCGAGGTCGCGATCGGCTTGGGTGTGACGCGGATCAATATCGTGATGAACTATCGGCGTGGGCTGCTGATGTTCTTCGGCCCCATCCCCAGCGCGCGGTAGACAGCGATGCGGATCGTCGACGTCTGTGCCTTCTACACCCCGACAGGGGGCGGCGTGCGGACGTATATCGACCGTAAGCTCGCCGCCGGGCCGGCGATGGGCCACGACGTAACGATCATCGCCCCCGGGTCTGCCACCGGCATCGAGGTGCGCGGTCCCGGCGCGCGGATCGTCTGGTTGGAAAGCCCGATCTTCCCGTTCGATCGCAATTACCGTTACTTTGCCGACGAAAGCGTCCTTCACGCCGCGATCACGGCCGCCGCGCCCGACATGCTCGAAGCGTCGTCGCCGTGGCGCAGCGCCTCGATGGTCGCGCGCTGGCCGGGGACCGCCCCGCGGTCGCTATTCATGCACGCCGACCCGCTGGCCGCCTTTGCCTATCGCTGGTTCGAGGGCATCGTCAGTTCGGCCGTCGTCGACAAGGGGTTCGACTGGTACTGGAAACACCTGCTCCGTCTTGACGGTGAGTTCGGCATGACCGTGAGCGCATGTACCAGCCTGACCGAACGCCTGGTCGCCGGCGGGCTGCGCCACGTCGTCACCAATCCGATGGGGATCGACCCGCACATTTTCTCCCCCCGCCTGCGCGACGAAGCGCTGCGCGCCGACCTGCTGCGCCGCTGCGGCCTCGGCCCCGACGCGACGCTGTTGCTCGGCGTCGGTCGCCATGCGCCGGAAAAGCGGTGGCGGATGATCGTCGAAGCGGTGATGAGCGCCGCGTATGAACGCCCCATTGGCATGGTCATCGTCGGGTCGGGGCGCGATTCGGCCAAGATCCGCCGGACGATGGGAGGCAACCCGCACATCCACCTCGCTGAACGAACGTCGGACCGGGCCGAGATGGCGCGGTTCATGGCGAGCGCCGACGCGCTGATTCACGGCTCCGAATCGGAAACCTTCTGCCTTGTCGCCGCCGAGGCAAGGGCGTCGGGTCTCCCGCTCATCACCCCCGACCGCGGCGCGGCGGCCGATCATGCGCGCATCTCGAACGGCCTGACCTACGCCAGCGGGGATCCAGTTAGCGCGGCAGCGGCGATCGCCCGCTTCGTCGACGCACGCCGCGACGGGACGCTGCGCCACGCACCCGATATCCCGGTGCGAACGATGGACGATCATTTCGTCGAGTTGTTTGCCACGTTCGAGGCGATGATCGCGCAACACCACGCGCCGGAACTTCGCGCGGCTTAGGCTGGGCACTCGCCGCGTAGCTAGTTCACCAGCGGCTGTCGCCTGAAACTCAGCGCCTCGGCGATGTGGATGCGGGTTACGCCTTCCGCGCCCGCGAGATCGGCGATCGTTCGCGCTACGCGTAGCGTCCGGTGATAACCACGCGCCGATAGCCGCGACGCCTGGGTCGCCTGGACGAGCAGCTTCGTCCCCGCCGCGTCGGGGGTCGCCACCGCTTCGAGCAGCTTGCCATCGGCCTCGGCGTTGGTTCGCGTACCCGTGCCCAGGTAGCGTTCGGTCTG
>JANYFA010000148.1 GCA_025362895.1 Sphingomonadaceae bacterium
GCCAGACGCTCTGCTTGGGCCGCTTGCACGACCGTGGATGCCGGCCTGCGCCAGCATGACGCTGCTTTCGTAAAATCAGCATGATCCTCCTTCTCGTCTTCCTCCCCCTCGCCGCCGCGTTGATTGCCGGCCTCGGCAACCGTGCAATCGGCAACGTTGCGGCTAAGTCGGTGACGACGGCTGCGCTCTTCGTTTCCGCCGCGCTCAGTTGGGTGACGTTCGCCGACATCGGGCTTGGCCACGGCGCGGCGTACACGCTGCCGGTGCTCGATTGGATCGACAGCGGCGATCTCCACGTCGCGTGGGCGTTCAAGATCGACGCGCTGACGAGCGTCATGCTCGTCGTCATCACCACCGTCTCGGCCCTCGTTCACCTCTATAGCTGGGGGTATATGGCCGAGGACCCGGATCAGCCGCGCTTCTTCGCCTATCTGTCGCTATTCACCTTCGCGATGCTGATGCTGGTGACCGCCGACAACCTCGTCCAGATGTTTTTCGGGTGGGAGGGTGTCGGGCTGGCGAGCTACCTGCTGATCGGCTTCTGGTACTATAAACCGAGCGCCAACGCCGCCGCGATCAAGGCCTTCGTCGTCAACCGCGTCGGCGATTTCGGCTTTTCGCTCGGCATTTTCGGCACGTTCCTGGTGTTCAAGACGGTCAAATTCGACGCGATCCTGCTCGCGGCGGCGGGAATGAAGGGGGCGACATTCACCTTCCTCGGTGCCCCGGTCGACACGATGACATGCTTGTGCCTGCTGCTGTTCGTCGGCGCGATGGGCAAGTCGGCGCAGCTGGGCCTCCACACCTGGCTCCCCGACGCGATGGAGGGGCCGACGCCGGTCAGCGCGCTGATCCACGCGGCGACGATGGTAACGGCGGGCGTGTTCATGGTTTGCCGCCTGTCGCCGATGTTCGAGGCGAGCCCGACGGCGCTGACGGTCGTTACCTATGTCGGCGCGGCGACGGCGCTATTCGCGGCAACGGTGGCCTGCGTCCAGACCGACATCAAGCGCGTCATCGCCTATTCGACGTGTAGCCAGCTCGGCTACATGTTCTTCGCTGCCGGGTCGGGGGCTTACGGCGCGGCGATGTTCCATCTGTTCACCCACGCCTTCTTCAAGGCTTTGCTATTCCTTGGCGCGGGCGCGGTGATCCACTCGATGCACCACGAGCAGGACATGCGTTTCTATGGGGGCTTGCGGAAAAGCCTGCCACTGACCTTCGCGGCAATGACGATCGGCACCCTGTCGCTGACCGGCTTCTTCTTCACCAGCGGCTATTATTCGAAGGATGCGATCCTCGAGGCGGCGTTCGCGCGGGGGACGCAGGCGGGGATTGTCGCGTTCGTCGTCGGCGCGTTCGTCGCCTTCCTGACGAGCTTTTATTCGTGGCGGCTCGCGTTCATGACCTTCTTCGGTCACCCACGCTGGGCGGGGAGCGAGCATATCGCGCACGCCAGACACGGCGATGACCACGCGCCCGAAACCGAAGGGACGACCGACAGCGCCGGACTGGAGCACGACGATGCGCCCGCCGCTCCGCACAGAACCGGCACAGGCGGCTATCACCCGCACGAAAGCCCGTGGACGATGCTGCTCCCGCTTGGCGTCCTCGCGGTTGGAGCGCTGGTCGCCGGGTTCATCTTTCACGGAACCTTCCTCGGCGAAGGCGCGGGCGCGTTCTGGCGCGCGTCGGCGGTGGTCGACGCGCATCTCGCGGCGGCGATGGAACATCTGCCCGAATGGGTCGTGTGGACCCCGGCAGTCGCGTTCTTCCTTGGCCTTGGCCTCGCCGCGCAGACGTATCTGCGCGACCCCGCGATGCCGACTACCTTCGTGCGCGCGTTCGGCGGGCTGTATGCTTTCCTCGTGCACAAATGGTATTTCGACGAGCTGTACGGACTGATCTTCGTGGGCGGCGCGTTCGTCTTCGGGCGGCTGTTCTGGAGCGTAGATCGCAACGTCGTCGACCGCTTCGGCCCCGACGGCGTCAGCGCGGCGGTCGGTGAGACCGCATTGCTCGCGAAACGTTTCCAGTCGGGTTACCTCTACACCTACGCGCTGATGATGCTCGTCGGCGTTGCGGCGGCGGCGACCTGGTTCGTACCGAGGCTGTTCCAGTGAGCCTCCCAATTCTTTCGATCCTCATCCTGCTGCCTCTCGCCGGCGCGGCGTGGATACTCCTCGCTCCCGGCAGCGATGACGCGCGCGCTACCAACGGCCGCGTCACGGCGCTTGCCGTTACCGCCCTAGAGCTCGCTCTCGGCGCTGGCCTGTGGTTAAATTTCGATACTTCGACTGCCGCCTTTCAATTCGTCGAGCAAGTCGACCTGTTCGCGCCGTTCCTGTCGTGGCACCTCGGCATCGACGGAATCGCGCTGATGCTTATCATGCTTTCGGTTTTTCTGATGCCGCTGTGCATCCTCGCGTCGTGGACCAGCATCCAGAAGCGCGTGCCCGAATATATGGCGGCGTTTCTGCTCATGGAGACGCTGATGCTCGGCGTTTTCGCTGCCCAGGACCTGTTCCTGTTCTACCTGTTTTTCGAGGGCGGGCTGATCCCGATGTATCTCATCATCGGCATTTGGGGCGGCGCGCGGCGAATCTACGCGAGCTACAAATTCTTCCTCTACACTCTGCTCGGCTCGGTGCTGATGCTGCTGGCGATGATCTATATGACCGGCGTCGCGCACACGACCGACATCCCGACGCTGTTGACCTTCAATTTCGACCCCAGCGTACAGACATGGCTGTGGCTTGCGTTCTTCGCGTCATTTGCCGTCAAGATGCCGATGTGGCCGGTCCATACCTGGCTGCCCGACGCGCACGTCGAGGCTCCGACGGCGGGGTCGGTGATTCTGGCGGGGGTGCTGCTCAAGCTGGGAGGCTACGGCTTCGTCCGCTTCTCGCTGCCGATGTTTCCGCTGGCGTCGCTCAATCTCGTGTGGATCGTCGCGGTGCTGTCGGTCGTCGCGGTGGTATACACCAGCCTCGTCGCGCTCGTGCAGACCGACATGAAGAAGCTGATTGCCTATTCGTCGATCGCGCACATGGCGTTCGTCACCGCCGGGCTGTTCGTGTTCAACACGCAGGGGGTCGAGGGCGGCATCGTGATGATGCTCAGCCACGGCCTCGTGTCGGGTGCCCTGTTTCTGTGCGTCGGGGTGATTTACGATCGCCTCCACACGCGCGAAATCGCGGCCTATGGCGGGCTGGCCAACACGATGCCGCGTTATGCCTTGTTCTTCCTGTTGTTCACGATGGCGTCGATCGGGTTGCCGGCGACGAGCGGGTTCGTCGCTGAATTCCTCGTCCTGCTCGGGGTTTTTGCCGGGTCGACGTGGCTCGCGCTCGGCATGACGACGGGGATCATCCTCGGTGCCGCCTACATGCTTTGGCTGTACCGCCGGGTGATCTTTGGGACGCAGGACCGCGCTGACGTACTGGCAATGCCCGATCTCAACAGGCGTGAACTCGCGATCCTGCTGCCGATCGCCCTCGCCGTGCTGTGGATGGGCATTTATCCGGAACCCTTCCTCCGCCCACTGCGCGCGCCGGTCGCGAACATCCTCGCGCGGCTGCACCCTGTCGCCCCGGCACCGCCCCACCGGATTGTCCCGACGCTGCGGATCCTCCCCGCGCTTCCCACAGGACCGGCGCAATGATCGCCCTGACTACCGTCGCCGCCTCCGTTCACCTCGCGTCGGTCGAAACGATTCTCGCCGCGGGGGTGTTCGTTGTGCTGATGCTCGGCGTGTTTCGTGGCGATCGCAGTCTCGTGCCGCTGACGTGGGTCGCTGTCGGCATTCTGGCGCTGGCAGGAGCCCATCTGGCGGTCGTGCCTGCTGGTGGCGCAACCGGCTTCGGCGGGCTTTACATCGGCGACGCCTTTTCGACCTTCCTGAAGGTGCTGATCCTCGGCGGCGCGGGCGTGTCGATGGTGCTCGCGCTGCCGTACCTCCAGCGGTCGGCCACGGCGCGGTTTGAATATCCGGTGCTGCTGATGCTGTCGGCACTGGGGATGTGCATGATGGTCAGCGCGAACGACCTGCTGACGCTGTACGTCGGGCTCGAACTGCAAAGCCTCGCCGCCTATGTCCTCGCCGCGTTCCACCGTAACGAGGCGAAGTCGAGCGAAGCGGGGCTGAAATATTTCGTGCTCGGCGCGCTGGCGTCGGGCATCCTGTTGTACGGGATCAGCCTGGTCTACGGTTTTACCGGCACGACGAGTTTCGCTACACTACACGGGCTGGTGCGCGGCGCCGGGGCCGCCGACCTGGGGACTTTGATCGGGCTGGTCTTCATCCTCTCCGGTCTCGCCTTCAAGATTTCCGCCGTGCCGTTCCATATGTGGACCCCCGACGTTTATGAAGGTGCGCCGACGCCGGTCGCGGCGTTCTTCGCCGGGGCCCCCAAGGCGGCGGCGATGGGGCTGCTGCTTCGCGTCGCGGTCGCTGCGTTCGGCGGCATGACCTTCGACTGGCGGCAGATCGTGACCTTCGTGTCGATCGCGTCGATGCTGCTCGGCGCGGTCGGGGCGATCGGCCAGGCTAACATCAAGCGGCTGCTTGCCTATTCGTCGATCAATAATGTCGGCTTCGCGCTGATCGGCCTCGCGGCGGGAACGCGCGAGGGGGTGACCGGGGTGTTGTTCTACATGGCGGTCTACCTCGTGATGACCACCGGCAGCTTTCTCGCCGTGCTCGCGATGCGGGGGGCGGACGGGGAACCGATCGAGACGCTAGCGTCGTTGAACGGCCTGTCTCGCACCCGCCCGGGCCTGGCGGCGGCGTTCGCGGTGTTCATGTTCAGTCTCGCCGGCATCCCGCCGCTCCTCGGGTTCTGGCCGAAGTTTGCGGTGTTCCAGGCGGCGATGGACGCGCAACTCTACGTGCTCGCTGTCGTCGGCGTCGTCGCGAGCGTGATCGGGGCCTATTATTATCTGCGCGTCGTTATGACAGTCTATTTTGCCGACCCCGCGCCCGCGTTCGCCCCGGCAGACAGCCGGGTCAACACCGCCTTGCTCGCGATCGCGGCGCTGTTCTGCTCGCCGCTCGGGATGCTGGCGATCACGCCACTGGTGTCGGCGGCGAGCCGCGCGGCCACGGCATTGTTCTGATCCACCACCTCACAACCGTCGGTTCGACCAACGACTGGCTCGCGGAACGCGATCTGCCCGATGTCAACTGGGTTCGCGCCGACGAACAAACCGGCGGGCGCGGGCGGCGCGGGCGGTCGTGGGTGACGGTGCCGGGCAATCTGTTCGCCAGCGTCGTCACTCGTCCGCAACCCGGCGAGGGGCCGTCGCAGCAGTTATCCTTCGTCGCGGCGGTCGCGCTTGCTCGCGCTCTCGATTGCTGGATCGTGCCTGCACGGCTGGCGCTCAAATGGCCGAACGACGTTCTGCTCGATGGTGTCAAAGTTGCGGGCATCCTCCTCGAAGGGGTGAACGGGACGACGATTATCGGCTTCGGCGTCAACCTCGCCGGCCACCCCGATACGACCGAACGCCCGGCTACCTCGCTCGTGGCTGCCGGAATCGCCGCGCCGGCGGCCGCCGATGTGGTAACCGCGCTCGCCGTCACCTTCGCCGATGTTCGCGGCCGGTGGCGGGATCATGGCTTTGCGACGGTTCGCGCCGAATGGCTCACGCGCGCCGCCGGGATCGGCGCGCGGCTTGAGGCGCGCATCGGGCAGGAGACCGTCGTCGGTATCTTCACCGGCCTCGCCGACGATGGCGCGTTGCTGCTGACGTTGCCCGACGCCCGCGTCCGCACGATTCACGCGGGCGAGGTCTTCGCGCTATGATTGGCGATGCCCTGGGGGCGGGGAGCGAACCATGCTGTTAGCAATCGACGTCGGCAATACCAACATCGTCTTCGCGCTGGTCGATATCGGCATCGATCTGGGCGGGGAGGGCGACGACATCCGTCAGCGGTGGCGGATTTCGACCGACGGCAATCGCACCGCCGATGAATATGCCGTGTGGCTCCACCAGCTGATGGCGCTCGAAGGCGTCGAGCGCGCGCATATCGACGCGGCGATCATCGCGACCGTCGTGCCCGCGACGCTGTTCAACCTCCAGCGCCTGTGCCGCAAATATTTCAATGTCGAGCCGCTCGTCGTCGGGGCGCCTGACATGGTCTATGGCATCGCGCTCGCCGTCGATAACCCGAACGAGGTCGGGGCTGACCGGATCGTCAACGCCGTCGCGGCGCACGCGACAACCCCGGGTAACCTGATCGTCGTCGACTTCGGCACTGCCACCACTTTCGACGTCATCACCGAAAGCGCATCGGGGCAGGGCGAATATCGCGGCGGCGCGATCGCGCCCGGCATCAATTTGTCGATGGACGCGCTCTACAGCCACGCCGCGAAACTGCCGCGCATCGCTGTCGAGCCGCCACCGGGGAACGGAAGTGCGATCGGCACCAACACCGTCCATGCGATGCAGTCGGGCGTCTTCTGGGGCTATGTCGGCCTCATTGAAGGATTGGTCGCGCGCATTACATTGGATATAGGCAAGCCGGTCACGGTCATCGGTACCGGCGGTCTTGCCACATTGTTCAATCGTCACACACACGCCATCGACCGGGTCGATGGCGATCTCACCATTCGCGGTTTGCGCCGCATTCACGCCCTCAACACGAACGGAGCATAATGCCCAATAACAATACACGCGATTCTGGTCGTAAGAATTTCCTCACCCCCGGCGAAGAACTGATCTTCCTGCCTCTCGGCGGGTCGGGTGAAATTGGCATGAACGTCAACCTTTACGGTTGCCGTGGCAAATGGGTGATGGTCGATCTCGGCATGACCTTTGCCGATCCGACGTACCCGGGGGTCGACCTGATCCTTCCCGATCTCAGCTTCATCGAGGAGCGCAAGGACGACCTGCTCGGCATCGTCCTGACCCATGGGCATGAGGATCATATCGGCGCGATCCCCTATCTCGCGGCGGATCTTGGCGTGCCGTTGTACGCGACGCCGTTCACCGCAGGATTAATCCGTGGCAAACTGATCGAGGAGGGGATCGACAAGGAGGTAAAGCTCCACATCATCCCCAACGGCGGCAGCCTGACGCTCGGCGAGTTCAAGTTCCGCTACGCCGCGATGGCGCACTCGATTCCGGAAGGGAACGGGCTGGTCATCGACACGCCGTTCGGGCGTATTTTTCACACCGGCGACTGGAAGCTCGACGATCAGCCGCAGATGGGGACGCCGTCGACGCCCGAGCAGATGCAGGCGATCGGCGATTCCGGCATCCTCGCGATGATCGGCGATTCGACCAACGTGTTCAACGCTCGGGCGAGCGGGTCCGAGGCGGGGGTGCGCGACGGACTGCTGGAGGTCATTCGGGCGCGCAAGTCCGGGCGGGTGCTGGTCACGACCTTCGCCTCGAACGCGGCGCGGCTCCATACGCTGGGGCAGGTCGCGATCGAAACCGGGCGGCAGGTGTGCGTCGTCGGGCGGTCGATGGACCGCATCCTCGGCGTCGCGCGCGCGACCGGCTACCTCAAGGACTTTCCGCCCGTTCTGTCGTTCGACGCTGCGGCGCGGCTCGATCCGAGCAAGCTCATGATCATTTGCACCGGCGCGCAGGGCGAACCGGCGGCGGCGCTCAGCCGTATCGCGAGCGGCAGCCATCAGCATCTGAAGCTCGATCGCGGCGATTGCGTTATCTATTCGTCGAAGGAAATTCCCGGCAACGAACTGTCGATCGGCGTCGTCCAAAACGCGCTGGCG
>JANYFA010000151.1 GCA_025362895.1 Sphingomonadaceae bacterium
GTGATCCTGACGCGGATGGACGGCGACGCGCGCGGCGGCGCGGCGCTGTCGATGCGCGCGGTGACCAAGCGCCCGATCAAGTTCGCCGGCACCGGCGAGAAGCTCGACGCGCTCGAGGAGTTCGTCCCCGACCGCGTCGCCGGGCGCATCCTCGGCATGGGCGACATCGTCGGCCTCGTCGAGCGCGCGAGCGAAACGTTCGAGGCGGAATCGGCCGAGAAGCTCGCCGCCAAGATGGCCAAGGGCCAGTTCGACATGGACGACCTGCGGAGCCAGCTCCAGGCGATGAAGAAGATGGGCGGCATCGGCGCGCTCGCCGGCATGATCCCGGGCATGACCAAGATGAAGGCGGCGGCGGGCAGCGTCGACGAGAAGGTGCTGGTGCGGATGGAGGCGATGATCGGCTCGATGACGCCCAAGGAGCGGACCAAGCCCGATCTGATCAACGCCAAGCGCAAGATCCGCATCGCCAAGGGCAGCGGCGTGACGGTGCAGGACGTCAACAAGCTGATGAAGATGCACCAGGAAATGGAGGGCGCGATGAAGCGCCTGAAGAAGATGGGCGGCATGAAGGGCATGGCCGCGATGATGGCCAAGATGGGCGGTGCGGGTGGCATGGCCGGTCTTGCCGGGATGCTGGGCGGTGGCGGCCAGGGGGGACTGCCGGGTAATTTCAACAAACTGAACAAGAAGCGTTAGGGCTGGGATGAGATAATCCCATTTCCCGCCGTCTGAATTTGCAAACCAATCAACAACGACAACGACTTAGAAGGAAATACGAATGTCTCTCGCAATCCGGCTCGCCCGTGGCGGCATGAAGAAGAAGCCCTATTACCGCATCGTCGTCACCGACAGCCGCAACGCGCGCGACGGCAAGTTCATTGAGAAGATCGGGACGTACAACCCGCTGCTCAACAAGGAGAACCCCGAGCGCGTGAAGCTCGACGGCGAGCGCGCGGCGCACTGGCTGAGCGTCGGCGCCCAGCCGTCGGACCGCGTCGCCCGCTTCCTCGACGCCGCTGGCCTTCGCACCCGCGCGGCGCGGTCGAACCCGACCAAGGGCGTTCCCGGCGACAAGGCCAAGGAGCGCGCCGATGCGGCGGTCGCCAAACAGGCCGAACTGGACGCCGCCGTGATCGACGCGGCCGAGAAGGCCAAGGCAGCCGCCGCTGAAGCCGCGACCGTCGCCGCCGAAGCCGCCGCCGCCCCGGCGGTCGAAGCCCCGGTGGAAGAAGCGGTCGCCGAAAGCCTCGTGGCCGAAGCAGCGTCGGAAGCCGAGCCGGTTGCGGCGTCCGAGGCATCTGCCGACGCCGCGCCCGCCGAGCCGACGGCCTGAGCGACGGGATCGCGGTGAGCACGGCGGCGACCGCAAATGGGGTGGCGATCGTTACGGTCGCCACCACGCCGCTGAGCGAACGCCGCATCGTGCTCGCGGCGGTCGCCGGGGCGCACGGCATTCGCGGCGAGGTACGCCTCAAATTGTTCGGCGACGGCGTCGACAGCCTGAAGCCGTTCAAGGCGATCGACGTCGGTGGGCGTACCCTCGCGCTGGGTGCGGTGCGCGACGACGGCAAAGGCGGCGCCATCGCGCGCTTCGCCGAAATTACCGACCGGACGGCGGCGGAGGGACTGCGCGGCAATGTCCTATCGGTTCCCCGCGCCGCGCTGCCGCCGCTCGGTAAGGGCGAATTCTATCACGCCGACCTGATCGGGTTGGCGGTGGTCGATACCGCCGGAACCCCGGTCGGCACTGTCATCGCGGTCGAGAATTACGGCGCGGGCGACATCCTTGAAATCGAGAAGCCCGACCGGCGAACGTTCATGGTCCCGCTGGTCCCGGCTGCGGTGCCCGAGATCGGCGAGCACATCGTGATTGACGCCGCCTTCGCCGATTAGGTCAGCCACGATGTGGGCCGCCACCGTCCTTACTCTTTACCCGGAGATGTTCCCGGGGCCGCTTGGCGTCAGCCTCGCCGGCCGCGCGCTCGATGGCGGCATCTGGTCGCTCGCCGCGCGCAACATCCGCGACTTTGCAACCGACAAGCACCGCACGGTCGACGACACGCCCGCCGGTGGTGGCCCCGGCATGGTGCTGCGCGCCGACGTCCTCAGCGCAGCGATCGGCGGCGCCGGCGGCGTTGGGCCAGTGCTCGCCCTGTCCCCGCGCGGCTCCCCGCTGACGCAGGCGCGCGTCCGCGACCTCGCCGCCGGGCCGGGTGTGACCCTCGTCTGCGGGCGGTTCGAGGGGTTCGACGAGCGGCTGTTCACCGCGCCGCTGCCCGGCGGGCGGATGGTCGAGGCAGTCAGCATCGGCGACTATATCCTGTCGGGGGGCGAACCGGCCGCACTCATCATCCTCGATGCTTGCGTCCGGCTGCTTCCCGGCGTAATGGGCGCAGTCTTGAGCGGCGTGTCGGAGAGCTTCGAAAGCGGTCTCCTCGAATACCCGCACTACACCCGGCCCGCTGAGTGGGACGGGCACATGATCCCCGAAGTCTTGCGATCGGGGGATCACGCGAAGGTCGCCGCATGGCGGCAGGCGCGGTCCGAGGAGGACACACGGCTACGGCGGCCGGACCTGTGGGAGCGCTACTCTGGCGCTCGGGGTCGGTCGCCCTATGGCGCGCGGGATGACGAAGGAGAATGAGATGAATCTCATCCAGACGCTCGAAGCCGAACAGATTGCCAAGTTTCACGAGACGAAGAAAATCCCGCTGTTCCGCGCCGGCGATACGCTGCGCGTCGGCGTCCGCGTCGTCGAAGGCGACCGTACCCGCGTCCAGAATTATGAAGGCGTGTGCATCGCGCGGTCGAACAAGGCGATGGGCAGCAGCTTCACCGTCCGTAAGATCAGCTTCGGCGAGGGCGTCGAGCGCGTCTTCCCGCTGTATTCACCGAACATCGACACGATCGAAGTCGTCCGCCGCGGCGTCGTCCGGCGCGCGAAGCTTTATTATCTGCGCGGGCGCAGCGGCAAGTCGGCGCGCATCGTCGAGAAGCGCGACGCGCGGCCGGGCACCGGCGCCGCATAAGCGCGACGCGACACGGGCGGGTCAGGCGACCCGCCCGCTCCGTTCGACGCCGTAGCGTTGCCGCGATGAGTGGCTGCCGCCGGCGGAGCCTGCCCTCATCGCGTTGGCGAAGTTGGCGTGGCGAAGACGCAGTGATCGATGAACTATCTTAACTAATAAGCTTCGCAACTGTCGCTGAACTGCCCCCGTACCTCTCTCGATTGCACGGCAACTTCGAGGGGGGAGTCGACAATGGGGACGGTTCTTAACGCGATCGCGGTACTGACTGCGGTTTTGGCAACGCCAGCGGCGACGGCGGTCGTCGAAATCAAGAACATCTCGGTGGCATGGGCGAACGGGGTCGCGACCGGGCCGGGACGGTCGGTGACTTACGGTGGCAACAACACGACCAACGCCTATGCCTATTTCGGCAGGAATGCCGGATCCGGACCAAGCTATTACGAGTTTCAGGTCGAAGATATTGCGCCCGTCACCGTCGTCGCCGGGGCGCATTCGATGATCTTTCCGGTAGCGACATTCACTCATCATAATTTTCCGGTGCTTATCCCGTCGTTGAAGACGGTCAATCTCCGCTTCTACGCCCACATCCTCGTCGACAATGTCTTGATTGGAATCGACAAGTTCGACTTCCGCTTCACCCATGACGAGACGGTGAACTTTCCGGCGAACGGCCTGTGTCCGTGTGGCGGGGCGAACAACCAGGGCGTCAACATCAATGATTGCGCCGACAAGGCTCTCGTCAATTTCCTGAAGGCGTCGAGTTCGTTCGATGTCGCCGGGGTCACGTACACGATCGACCTGCTCGGCTTCGTCGAGTCGGGAACGACCGACGTGAAGACAAGCTTCCTGACCGAAGAAAACCTTGACGACAGCGCCGAGATCGTTGCGCGCATCGAGCAGCGCGGCGAGGCCGATGCGGCGGCAGTTCCCGAGCCCGCGCTATGGGCCATGATGCTGACGGGCTTCGGCGCGCTGGGGTCGGCGATGCGAAGCCGGCGGCGGACAGTCGCGGCCTAGGCTGCAACCGCGCGGCAAGCGGCGGCCGGCGGTATCGCCGCCCGCAATGATAATCGGGTCATTCGCTCGCCCCCGCGGCGGCGCGGGTGAGCGGTGCCACGTTGGCGGTTCCATCCGGCGTCATCCCGCTCTAGGAGTACGACAACAATACCCCGGGGAGCCCTTAGCCATGCCGTTCGTCCGTCCTGATGTTGCCACCTTGCTCGCCATGCTAGCATCCGCTCCCGGTCCGAAGATGGAGGACGGCACCCCCGAGGCGGCCCGGGCAATGATGCGCATGATGGGGTCGATCACCGAACGCCCGCGCGGTGACCTCGCCCATGTTCGCGACTTCACGATTCCAGCGCCCGAAGGCCACGCGATCCCGGCGCGCGCCTATTCGGACGTCGCGGCCCCTGGCCCCGGTCCGGTCATCGTCTACTTCCACGGCGGCGGCTGGGTCATCGGCGACATCGAAACCCACGATTCGCTCTGCGCCGAAATCGCCCGCGTCCTCGGCGCGACGGTCGTCAGCGTCGATTATCGCCTTGCCCCCGAACACCCTTTCCCGGCGGCGAGCGACGATGCGATGACGGCGATGCGCTGGCTGGCGGCGACGCCGATGGCGGTCGGCCACGACATCACCGGCCTTATTCCGGCGGGTGACAGCGCCGGCGGCAACCTCGCCGTCGTCGTGTCGCAGGCGCTCCACGGATCGCTGGCGGTACCGATCGTCGCGCAGTGGCTTATCTACCCCGGCGTCGATCTGACTGCGAGCGGCGGATCGATGGCCGAATTCGCCGAGGGTCATCTGCTGACCGAGGCTGGAATGCGGTGGTTTACGGAACATTACCTGGCATCCGGCGACTTGTTGCACGCCCATGCGTCGCCGCTCCACGCCGACCTGACCGGGCAGCCGCCGGCGATGGTGTTCACCTCCGGCCTAGATCCGCTGCGCGATCAGGGCCGCGCTTATGCCGCGAAGCTGATCGCCGCCGGGGTCAACGTCACGTACATCGAGGCGGCCGGGCAAATCCACGGCTGCTTCACCCTTCGCGGGGCGATCCCGAGCACGCAGGGCGATCTCCACGCCTGCCTCGCGGCGCTGCGCCTGATGATCGGCGACACTGCGGCCCCGGCGCTGGCACTCGCCGCCGAATGACCGATCGCGTTCACCCCTCTGGCCTGCCCTACCGCGACGGCGTCGGCATCATGCTGCTCAACGCCGACGGCAAAGTCTTTACCGGGCAGCGGCTCGATTCGAAATTGGAGGCGTGGCAGATGCCGCAGGGGGGAATCGACCCCGGGGAAACGCCGGTCGAAACCGCTTTCCGCGAGCTGGCCGAGGAAACCGGCGTGACCAAGGCCGAAGTGATCGCCGAAGCGCGCGACTGGCTGTTCTATGATCTGCCCGACGAGTTGATCGGAACGATCTGGAAGGGGCGCTACGCCGGGCAACGGCAGAAATGGTTTGCCATGCGCTTCCTCGGCACGGACGCCGACGTCGATATCGCGACCGCGCACCCCGAATTCCGCAACTGGCGGTGGTCGACATTGGCCGAGCTGGCCGACATGATCGTCCCGTTCAAGCGCGACCTGTACGCCGCCGTGCTCGCGGAATTCGGGCACCTGGTCGACGATCCGGTGCCTTTTAGAAACTGACCCCGGCACGAACGACGACGCCGTCCGACCGGTTGCGGCGGGCACCCACGGCGGCGAGGGGCGGCAGGTCGTTGCCGACATAGTCGATGCCCAATGTGACGATCCGCAGCACCCGCGCCTCGACCCCGGCCGACCAGTCGATTTTGGTTCGGAACCCGGCAAAGCCACCGCGTTCGCGGCCCACGCTCGCCCGTATCGTAAGCGGCGTCGTCGGCACCGCCACGGCGGCGGCGGCGGTGAGATAGAGGTTGCCACCACGGACGGCGCGTTGATCCGGCGCGTAGTTCGCGCCAAGCGTCACCGTCGCCGGGCCGATCGCACCCGCAAGCGAGGCGAAGACTTCGCCATTGGCCGCTTCGCCGCCGCCGGGATGGAGATAGGCGATCACGCCAACCGTTGGCGTCACGAGGCCGAGGCTGCGCGTCCAGCCGCCCGATACATCGACTTCGGCGTTGCGGCGGGGAATGCGGATGGGGCTGCGGACCCGCGCCGACGACACAGCCTCCACTCCGGCGAACCACGGCCCGGACGATGCTTCGACCGTGGCGGTGACAACCGGGTGCTGGTCGCTGAGCGACAGCCCCCGGAAGCGATTGTCGCTGACGACCGCAGCATTGCCACTGAAATCGACGGCACCGGCCTGATTCGCCGGGCCCAAGAGTAGGATAGCGATCGCGGCGATACTGTGGCGGCGGAGCAACAGTTGGCGGCGGTGTCGCGCCACGATCCGGCAAACGGCGTGCATAATAATCGGGCACCTGCCCCGCTGCGGCCCAAAAAGCAAGCAGCGGAGCAGGTGTCAGCGGCTAGAACATGACGCCGGCTTCGATCAGTCCGCGCGTCTGCGACCGGTCGTTGCCGAGCTTGCCGAACGCCGATCCCGCCGTCGTATGGCTCGCCTTGACGTAGGACAGTTCGGCGCGGGCGAAGAACATTTTATACTGGTATGTCGGCGTTACGGTCAGGGAGAACGCCTCGCTCCCCGTCCCGTACAGGAAGTTCGCGCCGGTCCCGCCTGGCTTGCCAGTTGAGCTCACATACTCGACGCGCGCCGGCAGGCTGAACTCGGGCGTGATCTGGTACTTCGCCAGCAGCGCGCCGCCGATCGTATCGGTCGCGGTCGTCCCGAAGAACGGCAATTTGTCGACGTGCGTGTACTGGATGTAAGGCTGGAGAACGACCTTGCCCTTCGTATGCGTCAGGATCAGGTTGTAGACCTGCGAATTGTTCAACACGCCGCCGGTGGCGAAGGTCGACTTGGTCGTCGTCTTGGTGTTGCCACTCGCGGCGAAGGCGAGGACGTTCGCCGGATCTATCGTGTACGCGACCGACCCCGAGATCGTGCTGTACTTCGACGAATAGAAGCCGTCGGTCAGCGCGAGCGAGAAGGCGAACGGGCCGTGGCTGTAGTTCGCCTGGACGCCCTTCGACACCGCCGGTTCGAGATTCCACAACAAGCCACGGTCAATGTTCATGTTTTCGAAGGTGAAGGTGTATTCGGCCCCGATCAGCGTCGGCAGCTTGCCGATCTGGAGCGAGAACGCCGACGTCGGCGCGATCTTGATGAACGCCTGCGGGACGGGACCATAGGTCAGCTCGTTGAGCCGCGACGCGCGGGTGTACGGCACCCCGAGCGACGGCAGCGAATAGACGCCGGCCTGGACGAAGAACTGGAAGATGCCATCGACCTTCTGGATGATGACCTGGCCGTTGCTGACGTCAGCGAACGACTTGTTATCGCCGGGAACGACATGATCCTGAAAGCGACCGATGCCGGTGGCGACGCCGTTGACGTAGATCTTGCCGAGGGGTCCGGCGTCGAAGCTGACCGGCGTTGCCGAATAAGCGAGCGGCCCGGCGAGCGCAGGTAGCAGCGCGGGCGCGGCGGGCGCGGCAGGTGCCGCCTCAGCCGTCGGTTTCGCGATATCGGTCGCGGCAACTTGCGCGGTGGCGGGCGTGATGCCGATCAACGTGGCGGCGGCGATTCCTGTGATGACGACGGTATTCATGGTCTTCCCCTTGCTTCAGAGCCGGCAGCGAGCCGATGCGCCAGCTTGTGCACTGCAACATCCGTGCCATGCAGGGGGAAGTTCGCCGGCGCCGTAAGCGGCGCGTAAAAAAAGGCCGGTGGCGAACCACCGGCCCTAAAGTAAAATCCTTGGGGAGGATGCCTTTCGGCCAGACCGTTGTGCACTGCAGCATTTATCTTTGCAAGCACGAAATTGGGTGAACCGCATTTTTTTGGGCGGCGTTGACCCGTTCCGCCTCCGTTCTATAACCCGGCCATGAGTGATTTGTTTTCGGCGACCACCGCCCCCGGCGATTATGACGCGCGCCACATCGAAGTCCTTGAAGGGCTCGAACCCGTTCGTCGTCGCCCCGGCATGTATATCGGCGGCGTCGACGAACGAGCGCTCCATCACCTCGCGGCCGAGGTGCTCGACAATGCGATGGACGAGGCGGTCGCGGGTCATGCGACGCGGATCGAGGTTTCCCTCGACCCGGGCAACTGTCTGACAATCGTCGACAACGGGCGCGGCATACCGGTCGACGACCATCCCAAATATCCCGGCAAGTCGGCGATCGAAGTGATCCTGACGACGCTTCATTCGGGCGGCAAGTTCTCGGGCAAGGCGTATGCGACGAGCGGCGGGTTGCACGGCGTCGGCGTATCGGTTGTCAACGCGCTGTCGAGTGCCCTGACCGTCGAAGTCGCGCGCGGCAAGGCGCTGTTTCGCCAGACCTTTTCGCGCGGCACGGCGACATCGGCGCTCGAACCCCTGGGGCCCGTAAGCGGCCGCCGCGGCACCTCGGTCAGCTTTGTCCCCGACCACGAGATTTTTGGCGCGGAAGCGGCGTTTCGCCCGTCACGTCTGTTCCGCCTGGCGCGGTCGAAGGCGTATCTGTTCGGCGGGGTCGAGATCCGCTGGAAATGCGATCCCACGCTCCTGTCCGACGACACGCCGGCAACGGCGACGTTTCAGTTCCCCGGCGGCCTCGCCGACCATCTAACGGAACAATTGGGCGACCGCGAGCGCGTCGTCCCCGACCTGTTCGCCGGACGCACCGACCTGCCCGAGGGACGCGGCGCGGTCGAATGGGCGGTGGCATGGCCGATGTGGGGCGACGGCGCGGCAAGCTGGTACTGCAACACGATCCCGACACCCGACGGCGGCACCCACGAAGCGGGGTTGCGCGGCGCGCTGACCAAAGGGATCAAGGGGTTCGCCGCGCTGATCGGCCAGAAGCGCGGCGCCGACCTGACGCCGGAGGACGTCGTCACCGGTAGCGAGACGATGCTGTCGCTGTTCATCCGCGATCCGCAATTCCAGAGCCAGACGAAGGACCGGCTGACCAGCCCCGAGGCGACGCGGCTCGTCGAAGCGGCGGTGCGCGACCATTTCGACCATTGGCTGGCGGCAAACGAGGCGCGGTCACGCGCGCTGCTCGGGGTATTGCTCGAACGAATGGACGATCGGCTGCGCCGCCGGGCCGAGGCGCTCGACAAGCGCAAGACCGCCACCAACAAGCGCACCGTCCGCCTGCCCGGCAAGCTGACCGATTGTACCCGCAACGGCGCGGTCGGCACCGAAATGTTCATCGTCGAGGGCGATTCGGCGGGCGGTTCGGCGAAGCAAGCGCGCGACCGGACGACGCAAGCCGTGCTGCCGATCCGGGGCAAGATCCTTAACGTCGCCAGCGCCAACGCCGCCAAGATCGGCGCGAACACCGAGGTCGGCGATCTGATCCAGGCCCTCGGCTGCGGCACCCGCGATCGCTACGACCCCGCCGCGCTGCGTTATGAGAAGGTCGTCATCATGACCGACGCCGACGTCGACGGCGCCCATATCGCGACGCTGCTGATGACTTTTTTCTTTCAGGAGATGCCAGGCCTGGTCCGCGACGGGCGGCTGTATCTCGCGCAGCCACCGCTCTATCGCCTCGCCGCCGGGGGAACGGTCGAATACGCCCGCGACGAGAGCCACCGCGCCGAGCTGATGCGGACGACCTTCAAGGGGCGGAAGGTCGAGGTCGGACGCTTCAAGGGCCTTGGCG
>JANYFA010000157.1 GCA_025362895.1 Sphingomonadaceae bacterium
CTTAAGGTCAACGATTCGACCGGATCCGCGACAATAGTGTGACCTTAAGGGAGTGGCCAAATCGCCTAGACGACTTGCCCCAGCCCATCGCACGACAGTTCGAATGCGGCCAGCCCGCCTTCGAGATAGGCGGCGAGCATCGGCAGATCGAGAAGGAAGTCAGCGGCGTCGTCGACCTCTTCGCTCGCGTCGTCCATCGCGTCGGACCATTCGCTCGCGTCGTAAGTGCCGCGCCCGACCAGTGCGAGCGCGACGAGCTCCGCCTTTTCGTCGTCGGCCAGATCGTCGATGACCGCGCGCAGTTCCTCCTCGGTCGGATTGTCGCCGTCATCCTCGATCTCACCGCGCGCGCCGTCGTCGGTCGGGTCGGAGCCGTCGTCCGGGTCGGTATCGGGGATCAGCGCTTCGAATTCACGCGCCCGCAGGATGATCCGGCAGACGGTCTCGAGCGGGATGGTCAGTTCCATGGCGTGTCTCCTGTCGGGCCGCAACGATGTCGCCCGGTCGAGGTTCCTTCAGGCCGCGATCGCCCGATCGGTCACGGTGCCAAGGCGGCTCCGCGCGACGTCATATTCGCGGTGCAGCTTGGCGATGAAGGCCGCCGCCGGCAGAACGGCATCGATTGCGCCGATGCCCTGGCCGCAGCCCCAGATTTCCTTCCACGCCTTGGGCGCGGCCCCGCTGCCGAAGTCCATCGTCGACACGTCGCCTTCGGGCAGGTGGTCGGGATCCATGCCCGCCAGCGTGATCGATGGCTTGAGGTAATTGCCGTGAACGCCGGTAAACAGGCTCGAATAGACGATGTCGACGGCGCTGCTGTCGACGATCATCTGCTTGTAGCGCTCGTCGGCGCGCGCCTCGGCGGTCGCGATGAACGCCGAGCCGATATAGCCGAAGTCGGCCCCCATCGCGATCGCGCCGAGAACGGCGGCGCCGCTGGCGATCGACCCCGACAGCGCAAGCGGACCGTCGAACCACTTGCGGATTTCCTGAACGAGCGCGAATGGCGAGGTCGTGCCGGCGTGACCCCCGGCGCCAGCGGCGACGGCGATCAGGCCGTCAGCGCCCTTCTCGATCGCCTTGCGCGCGAATTTGTCGTTGATAATGTCGTGCAGCACGATGCCGCCATAGCTGTGGATTGCTTCGTTGACGTCGGCGCGCGCGCCGAGCGACGTGATGATGATCGGCACCTTGTACTTCACGCACAGCGCGAGGTCTTCCATCAGCCGGTCGTTCGACCGGTGGACGATCAGATTGACGGCATAAGGCGCATCGTCGGGACCCAGTTCGGCGTTCAGGCGGATCAGCCATTCCTCGAACTGCGGCAGCGGCCGCGCGTTGAGACTGGGAAAGCTGCCGATCACGCCCGCCTTGCATTGCGCGATGACAAGGTCGGGGTTCGAAATGATGAACAGCGGCGACCCGATCACGGGGATGCTGAGGCGGTGGGCGAGGGCGGCGGGAATCATCGGCAGGCTCCTGAAACGACCATCTTAATCACGCGCCGCGACCCGGCGAAGCTCAACCATCATCCCGTCTTGCGCTGGGATGATGTTCGTCCGTTACGCCAGCACTACCCCGCTAGCAGCGATTTGAGTGGTACATTGGTGTCTGCCAGCAATGCCGGGTCGGGGGCAAGCCCGGCGGCGACGCCTGCTTCAATCAGTGCCTTGCCCTGCACGAAATCACGCGCTGCGTTGATGCAGTCGAGGGCGATGACCCTGCCGCCGCGCAAGTACACCAGGCTCCACGACCGGTTGACCGGGTGGCCGCGCACGACGGTCGCGTCGTGACCGCCGCTCAGGCCCACGGTTTGCAGCTTGAGGTCATACTGGTTCGACCAGAACCATGGCACGGCGTGATACGGCTTCGCCTGGCCCAGGATGACTCCGGCGACGACCTTTGCCTGATCGATCGCGTTCTGCACCGATTCGAGCCGAATGCCCGCTCCGCCGGCGAAGGCGTTGGTGTGGTGCGCGCAGTCGCCGATGGCAAAGATATGCGGCAGCGATGTGCGGCAGTGGTCGTCGACCTCGACGCCATTGTGGGTAACGGCCCCGGCGGCGGCCAGTGCGGCGACCGCCGGTACAAGCCCGATCCCGACGATGACGACCCCGGCGGCGATGGTGCCGGTAACCGTGCGGACGCCTATGACGCGGGTCGCGCCCTCGATCGCTTCGATCCCGACCCCCAGCCGCACATCGACGCCATGGGCGCGATGCTCGGCCTCGTAGAAACGGGACACCGGCTCGGCAGCGACGCGCGCAAGGACGCGGTCCTGCGCTTCGAGAATGGTGACGGACTTGCCGGCTTTAGTCAGAACAGCGGCGGCCTCCAGCCCGATATAACCGCCGCCGATGATGACGACGTCGGTCGCAACAGTAAGATCGGCGGTCAGCGCATCGACATCGGCGCGGCTGCGAATGACGTGGACGCCCGCGAGGTCGCCGCCGGGAATGGGGAGGCGGCGCGGATGTCCTCCCGCCGCCCAGATCAGCGACCCATAGCCAAGAGTCGATCCGCTCGCGGTCGTGACGAACTGCGCCTCGGCATCGACGGCGGTGACGTGGTGGCCGAGGAGGAGAGTGACATTGCGGTCGGCCCAGAATGCCGGGGGACGCAGCGCGAGGCGCTCGGCGGTCTTGTCCCCGGCAAGATAATCCTTCGAAAGCGGCGGGCGCTCATAGGGCGGATCGAGTTCCTCGCCGATGATTGTCACCGACCCGGCAAAGCCGCCCTGGCGCAGCGAAATGGCCGCCTGCGCCCCGGCCTGGCCACCACCGACGATGAGGACGTCGTGCACCACGCGCTAATCCTCGGCGAAAATGGCGACGGTGGCGGGCGTGTCGGCGGCGACCGATCCGCGGTACATCGCGGTTGTTGTAAAGGTCAGGACCGGTTCGCCGGTGCGCGGCATGGCGATCATCCCGCCCGCACCGCCACCAGCGGCAACCTCGTCGAGAACCGCCCGAACCGCCGCTGTCAGGGACTGACCAGCGAGCCGGACTTGCGCGGCGACTTCGTGACCGGCGACGGCGCAAAGGAAGTCCTCGCCCGACCCCGTCGCCGATACGGCGCACGCGCGATCATCGGCATAGGTTCCGGCACCGATGATCGGCGAATCGCCGATGCGACCCCATTTCTTGCCTGTCACGCCCCCGGTCGACGTTGCGGCGGCGACATGGCCGTCGTTGTCGCGGGCGACCGCGCCGACGGTGCCGTACTTCATCGCGCGGTCGAAGGTCGCGCCCCCCTCGGCGAACTGGCGGCGGCGTTCGGGCGTTTTGAACCAGTCGTTAGCGACCTGTTCGAGTTCGGTCGTCAGCGCAAAGGCGTCCGCGCCGACCCCGGCGAGCATGACATGCGGCGTCCGCGCCATCACCGCGCGGGCCAGATCGACGGGGTGCCGTGTCCGGGTCACGCGCGCCACCGCACCGGCGCGCCGATTACGCCCGTCCATGATCGCCGCGTCGAGCTCGACCGTGCCATCGGCGGTGAACACCGCCCCGTGCCCGGCGTTGAACTGCGGCGCGTCTTCGAGGACGGCGACGGCAGCGGCGACAGCGTCGATTGCACCGCCGCCGTCACGCAGGATGGCGGCGCCGGCGGCGAGGGCCGTATGGAGCGCGGCGCGCGCGGCCGCCTGCGCGGCGGCGGACAGGGTCGCCGGGCTCATGCCCCCCGCGCCGCCGTGAACGGCAAGCGACCAGGTGGTAGGGGCGGCGGTGACAGGGGCGGCAGACATGGCGCGGTGGTAGCGGCTACGTTCGCCAGCGGCAATCGCGGTTGTCCTTCAGCATTGACCGCGACGCGGGTCCGCGACTATATCGCACGTTCCGCACCGGCGGGTCGGGCCCGGCGGGGTAGCTCAGTTGGTTAGAGCACGGGAATCATAATCCTGGGGTCGGGGGTTCAAGTCCCTCTCCCGCTACCGCCCGAACCACGGAGGGGCCTGTGGCCGTTGCCGACATTACCCCGATCCCGCTCGGCCTCGTCGATAGCGACATGGACGCCGCCGCCGCTGCCTTTGGCGATGCATTCGGGCGCACCGGTTTCGCCGTCGTTGCCGACCATGGGGTTCCAGACGCGGTGGTTGATCGTGCCCTTGCGGCGACCAAGACCCTGTTCGCGCTGCCGGATTCGATCAAGGCGCGCTACATCGTGGCTGGCGGCGGCGGGCAACGCGGCCTGACCCCATTCGGTATCGAGACCGCAAAGGGTGCCGCGCTATCCGACCTCAAGGAGTTCTGGCACATCGGGCGTGACCTTCCCCCCGGCAGCCCGCTCCGGCGGGCGATGCCCGACAACGTTTGGCCCGACGTCCCCGATTTCCGTCCCGCAGTAACCGCCCTCTACGCCGCCCTCGACGCTGCCGGGACCCGTGTGCTGCGCGCTCTCGCCCGGCACCTTGGCTTGGCCGACGACTATTTCGTCGACCCGACCCGCGACGGCAACTCCATCCTGCGCCTCCTCCGTTATCCTCCGGTCAGTGGTACGCCGGCTGCCGTCAGGGCGGGCGCGCACGAAGACATTAATGTTATCACGTTGTTGCTTGGGGCCGAGGAGCCCGGTCTGCAGTTGCTCGGTCGCGACGGCGAATGGCGGGACGTCGATGCTCCGGCGGGGACACTGGTCTGCAATATTGGGGATATGCTCGCGCGCCTGACGGGCGGGCGGCTGCCATCGACGTCGCATCGGGTGGTCAATCCATTGCCCGAGCGGGCGCGGCGGGCGCGCTATTCGACGCCCTTCTTCCTGCACTTCCGCCCGGATTTTGTCATCGCCCCGATGGCGAGCCATTCAGGCGCGGAACTTCCACCAATCACCGCCGATGCGTTCCTGCGCCAGCGTCTTGGTGAGATCGGCCTCGCTTAAGGCCGCGCCGCCGCAGCGACGCCGACTCCGGTCAGTCCGTAAGCAACGACACCGCCAAGAAGCAATCCGGCCACGATTCCGCAGACCCAGACGATGTTGGAGCGGGCCAGGCGAGGGCCAACGCGGTTCGGCAAGACGATCTCCCGACGGCCGTCAGGGCCGGTCATTATCGCTCTTGCAAGTGTCGTGCCAACCCTGTTACGCCGTATAAGCCGCTGAATCCCCTAATTCTCCGCCAACGGCCGATTAACCATGTGTAAGGCTGACCGACACTTTTGGGTAGCATGCACTGATGAAGGTCAGTCCTTCGGGGGGGGCATTGAGGCCCAGTGCCAGCCGATCGCGGGCAGCAAGCGCGGTAGCGAGGTCGGCTGGACTCCATCGGCCCTCGCCGACCAGCCGGATGCAACCGACCATCGACCGCACCTGATGGTGGAGAAACGACTGCGCTGCGGCTTCGATCGTGATCGTGTTGCCGTCGTTGGTCACGTCGAGCCGGTCGAGCGTCTTGACCGGGCTTCGCGACTGACAGCGGACCGAGCGGAAGGTGGTGAAGTCGTGGCGACCGACCAGAAGCTGGGCCGCCGCCGCCATCGCGCCGTGGTCGAGGGCGACGCCGACCTGCCAGGCGCGGCCGCGCTCGAGCACCAAGGGCGCGCGGCGGTTGATGATGCGGTAGCGATAGGTGCGACCGATACAGTCGAAGCGGGCGTGGAAGTCGGGCGCCGCCTCGGCGCAGCCAACGATCGCGACCGGGGAGGGGCGGAGGCGGGCGTTGATCGCTTCCATCAGACGAAAAGCGGTCAGCGGGCGGGCGATATCGACGTGGGCAACCTGGCCCGCTGCATGAACGCCAGCATCGGTGCGCCCGCAACCGGTGACCGTGGCGGCTTCGCCGGTGACGGCCAAGATTGCGGCCTCGATCGCGCCCTGGACGCTTGGCCCGTGGTGCTGGCGCTGCCACCCCATGAACGGCGCACCGTCGTATTCGACCGTCAGACGGAAGCGGGTCAAAGCATCGTCCCCACCGCGATCGGCCAGCCATTTAGCAGGGCCGCCGTTGCCATCGCCGGTTTCCCCGCGCGCTGAACAAGGGTTGGGCGGATCGCGCCCTCACCGCAGGCGATGATCAGCCCCGCGTCGATGACGGTGCCAGGCGGACCATCACCGGCGACGACCTCGGCCGCGAGCAGCTTGAGGCGTTCGCCGCCAACCTCCACAAAGGCTCCGGGGGCGGGGTTGAAGGCACGGATCGCATGTTCGACGGCGGTCGCCGCACGGGTGAAGTCGAGCCGAGCTTCGCCCTTGTCGATCTTGGCGGCATAGGTCACGCCGTCGTCGGGCTGGGCGACCGGTGTTAGGCTGTCGATCCGGGCCAGCGCGGCGACGATCAGCCGCGCGCCCATCGTCGCCAGTTCGGCGGTCAACTCGCCCGCGGTCTTTTGGCCGATCGGCGTCGCTTCGGCTAGAAGCATCGGTCCGGTGTCCAGCCCCTTCTCCATGCCCATGATCGTCACGCCGGTCGTCGCGTCGCCGGCCAGGATCGCCCGCTGGATCGGCGCCGCTCCGCGCCAGCGAGGCAGCAACGAGGCGTGGATATTGATGCATCCCCGGCGGGGGGCGGTGAGGACGGCGACCGGCAGGATCAGGCCATAAGCGGCAACGACCGCGACATCGAGATCGAGGTCGGCAAAGGCCGTCCGTTCGTCTTCGCCCTTGAAGTTGACCGGCGTCCGGACGGGGAGGCCGAGCACTTCGGCACGAAGCTGGACCGCCGATCGGGTCAACGCCCGGCCGCGTGCCGCCGGGCGCGGCGGCTGAGTATAGACCGCCGCGATGTCGTGCCCGGCAGCGACGAGCGCATCCAGCGCTGGCACGGCAAAAGCCGGGGTTCCCATGAAGGCGAGGCGCATGGCCGGGGGCTAGGCGTTGGCGCGGGTGGACGCAACCGTGGTGATGCCCCATGCTGGCGCATAGCCCGGCGCGGCGACGATCTCGGCGACTAAAACCGGGGTGACCGTGAGCGCCACCCGCGCGACGACGAACCGCCCTGCCGATCCGGGGCGCGGGGTCAGCGGGCGGTCGCAGGCAAAGCATCGGGCGGCGATACTTTCATCACGACCCATCCGGAGCCGCCCGCGCAGCGGATCGGCCGGGAGACCACTGGTGACCGCCAGCAAGGTCGGCGTTGCACCGAGTTCAGCAACCGGGAGGTGGCAGCTCGATCCGCCCGCCGCAAGATCGACCGCGGTCACGACCCGTACCAGCGCGCCGCAATCCGCGCCCCAGCAGCGGGCGACGCTCCCCGCGACCGTGGCTTCGGCGGTGGTCCCAACCGGAAAGCCGAAGCGCAGGCGGCGATCGAAGACGGCGGCGAGGAAGTCGGCGGCAGAAAGATCGAGGATGGTCAGTCCGGTCGCCAGCGATCCCCGCACCCGCACCGCCGGCACGTCGGCGTCGGCGGTGACCGCCTGCCGGAACAGCCATAGCCCTCGCACCCCGCTCGCTGCATACCGTGCTTGGCGGGCGCGCGTGACGTCGTCGGCTTGCGGCGACCACTGCACCTCGATCGCGATGCGGTGGCGCCCTTTCGTCGCCAGAACGTCGGCGCGCCACGGCTCGCCCGCCGGTGTCGCCCCGCTGACCTCGGCCTCGGCCGTCCAGCCGGCGGCGCGGGCGGCGGCGACGCTCAACGCCTTGAGGTGGAGGTGTTCGGGGCCTTCGTCGCCCGAGCTGCATCCGCCGAGGGCGAGGTGGGCAAAGAAGCGCGTCCCGAGGCGCGACGTCTTGAGGACCAGCGGCGCCCCGCAGCACGTCGTCCGCAGGTGGCGGACGTGGCGGTTGGTCGCGGTCAGCGCTGCCCACTCGGGCGTCGTCAGCAGCGAGGCGTCGAGGCTGCGGCCGGCATCGTCGAGACAGCGGAGCGGCATGGGTTCTCCTGAGCCGCGGAGCGGCATGGGTCCCCTTGAGCACAACCGGCGCGCAGGCCATAGCCTATGCGATGGCTTCCCCCGAAATCGATGCCCTGACGGCAGCGCTCGCCCGCCTTCCCGGCCTTGGCCCCCGTTCGGCGCGACGGGCGGTGCTTCATTTGCTGAAACGACGCGAGACGGGGCTGACCCCGCTGATCGCCGCCCTCCAGACCGTCGCCGCGCGGTTGGCGACGTGCGAGGTGTGCGGCAACGTCGATACCGCCAACCCGTGCCAGGTGTGCAGCGACCCGCGGCGCGATCCGACCGCGCTGTGCGTTGTCGAGGAGGTTGCCGACCTGTGGGCGCTTGACCGGGCGCGGCTATTCGGCGGACGCTACCATGTGCTCGGCGGGCGGCTGTCGGCGCTCGACGGGGTCGGCCCGGGTGACCTCAGCATCGAGGCGTTGATCGCCCGCGTCGCTGTCGGCGGGATCGACGAGGTCGTCCTCGCCATGAACGTCACGCTGGAGGGGCAGACGACGATGCACTACGTCGCCGACCGCCTCGCCGACCTGCCGGTTCGCGTCACCCAGCTCGCTCATGGAATGCCGGTGGGCGGCGAACTCGACTATCTCGACGAGGGGACGCTGGCCCAGGCTCTCCGGGCGCGCCGCCCGATTACCTAGCCACTTTCTTGACCCTTAGCGGCGGGAAACCTACATCCACCGTATGACCATCCTGCCGATCATCGAGGCCCCCGACCCGCGTCTGCGCGTCGTGTCCGAACCCGTTGCCGCCGTCGACGACGCCCTGCGCGCGCTGATGGATGATATGCTCGCGACCATGTACGACGCGCCCGGCATCGGCCTCGCCGCGATCCAGGTCGGCGTCGCCAAGCGCGTCCTTGTCATCGACCTGCAGCGGCGGGGCGAGCCGGTCGAAGACGGCGGGTCGGTCGAAGACGGCGGGCCGGTCGAGGTTCGCGAGCCGCGCTATTTCGTCAACCCCGAGATCGTTTGGGAGTCGGACGAGGACGGCGTTTACAACGAAGGCTGCCTGTCGGTCCCCGAACTGTACGGCGACGTGATGCGCCCGCAACGCATTCGGGCCAAGTGGCTCGATTATAACGGGAAAGCGTGTGAGGAAGAGCTCGATGGGTTGATGGCGACGTGTCTCCAGCACGAGATGGACCATCTCGAGGGCATCCTGTTCTTCGACCATCTGTCGAAGCTCAAGCGCGACATGATCGTCAAGAAGCTGACCAAGGCCAAGCGCGGGAAAATCGCCGCGTAGATTAACGTTTTCGGGCGGCGGGCCGGTCGTAACTTTACATTGTTCACAGGCTGACGTTCGTCGCGCGAAGGCGCTTATCCAGTGCGGGTCTGGGCAATGGTTAACGACCCATCGCCTGTGCTAAGGCGAGGGCTCGCTAAGCTCACACGTCGCAGGCTCGGAAACGCGACGCGGGCGGGTGGCGGAAACATTGGGGAACGGCTCACAATGAGAAAGCGCGACGTTCGCCGCCCAGTGGCGACTCGCCAATGGAAGTTATCTCAGGACGGGGTGTGTAGGACAGCGAATTAGCCGGGCTGCGCCCGGTTGCCAACGTGCTGCGCGCCCTGAAGCGTGCTACACAAAGGATATGCCGACATCGGTCTCACAAGCGGTGTACCGCCACGGGAAAAGCCATCACTTTGTTGCGACCACCAAAGACGATAGCCCAGAAGCGTTAAAAGCGGCCTTCGATGACCTCAACGAGCAGGTACATCGGTTTACCGAAGCCACTACGCCCAAACTAGTGCGCCAGTCTTATCGGAAGGGAAACGGCCACTGACGCAAAATCAGCAGCCGCTGGGATCGACCATGTAGGTGACCGGTTTGCCGCGCGACATAGGTTCCCAACCCGCTGCCAGCGCAGCACGAACGCCGTTAGCGGCGATAGAGTTGTTTACTTGCGGACGTCGCCGATGCTGCGATCCATTCCCGGACTTCGGCATTGGAAACTCTAGCAAAGCTTCACGCTGCTCATCCACCTGCCGAACCGAAACCATCATCCCTCGCCAGCCGTCAGCGGTGCACCATTGCGGCTCTCGTTGGACGAACCACTCATATAGCAGTCTGAACCGCGCCGGGTTTGCCGGAGGCTCCAACTCCTGAGAGGATGGAGCGATGACGAGCAAGACGACGAACAAGTACGCGCCTGAGGTGCGCGATCGCGCGGTCCGGATGGTGCTGGACCACGAGAGGGATCAT
>JANYFA010000158.1 GCA_025362895.1 Sphingomonadaceae bacterium
GTTCGCTCGTTCAACCGCAGGCACATCAGGTCGAACGCGCGCTGCGCCTGCCCCAGCCAGCGCATGCAATGAAAGATACGCCCCGGCCCCAGCCGCATCTGGGCGATGGCAAACCCCTGCCCGCGCGGCCCCAGCAGGTTCTCGGCGGGAACGCGCACCGCGTCATACGCAACCTCGTAATGACCGCTTAGCCCATGACGCAGCCCTAGTACCGGGGTGTCACGGACGATCCGATAGCCGTCCGTATCGGTGGGCACGACAATCATCGAAAAGGCGCTGTGCGACGCCACCTCCGCCCCCTCTGTCCGGCACATCACCGTTGTGTATGCCGCCGCCGCCGCACCCGTAGTGAACCACTTCCGCCCGCGGATGACCCACTCCCCACCCTCCAGCGTCGCCGACGTCTGCAACTGCGTCGGGTCGCTCGACGCGACGTCGGGCTCGGTCATCGCGAAGCTCGGAAAGATGTCGCCCGCCACAAGCGGTACCAGATACTTCGTCCGCCACTCGAGCGCGGCGTAGCGGTCGAGCATCAGCGCGTCCTGGAGCGAATGTGTCCCCAGCGCGACCATCGCGTGCTGGCTCCGCCCGACCACCTCGTTGATGTGGACGTAATCGAGAAATGGCATCCCCTGCCCGCCGATTGCCACCGGATGCCCGAGCGCCCACAGGCCCGCCGCCTTGGCCTCCGCCATCAGTCCCGCGAGCACCACCTGCGCCTCGGCGGGAGCGCCGTGATCGAGCACGCCTTCCGCCGGATAAACCCGCTCCTCGACGAACGCCTTGACCCGCGCCCGCGTCGCCGCCCAGTTCGCGGTCATATCGTTTCTCCCCAGATTTTGGCGAAGTTTAGGGGGAACACGCGCTCATGCAACGCCGGATCGCCCCGCGATGGCGTCGATATTCACCGCACGGCAGGGTCGCAGTGGACCGTGTATCTTTCAGGCAACGCTTGCCAGACCATTTACGAAAGGCGCGCGCACCGTCGATCCGCAATAATTACGCAACATGATTGTAACAGTCCGACTGTAGCTGCCTCCCCATCGTGATCGGACGAGACCGTCCGCTTAGGGGATTTTTCTATGACTTTTCGTTCGTTCCTGCGCGGACATTTGCTCACGGGCGGCGCCCTGCTTGCGCTCAACGCAGCTCCCGCCTTTGCCGCGACCCCGGCCGCCACGCCGGAGCCAGTCGCCGCTGCCGATGACACCGGTCTTGCCGACATCATCGTCACCGCGACCAAGCGCGAGACGAACCTGCAGAGCACGCCGATCTCGATCTCGGTGCTCAGCGCGACGGCGCTCAAGGACCGCCACGTCCTCAGCCTGATCAACCTCGCCGACGGCACGATCCCGTCGCTCCGCATCGCAACCTTCGAAGCGCGCCAATCGGCGCTGACGATCGGTATCCGCGGCATCGTCCCCTATGACCAGAACCAGGTTGCCCGCGACGCCGGCGTCAGCGTCTACATCGACGGCGTTGCGGTCGGCAAAACGCAGGGGCTCAACGCCGCGCTGTTCGACATCGAGCGGATCGAGGTCCTGAAGGGGCCGCAGGGCACGCTGTTCGGTCGTAACACCGAAGGCGGCGCGCTGTCGCTCGTCACACGCGCGCCGTCGGGCGAGTTCGAGGGCCGCGTCGTCGGCGGCGTCGGCAATTTCGGCAGCCGCAGTACCGAACTCCACCTCGACCTGCCGTCGTTCCACAACGTCTCGATCAAGCTCGATGGCGTCTATCAGCATCAGGATCCGACGGTCCGCGATCCGCTGTCGGGGTCGACCGGGTGGAACTACTACGACCGGGTCGGCGGTCGCGCCGCCGCGCGGTGGAAGCCGATCGAAGGGCTGACCGCCGACTTCGCGTACGATTATGCGCGCGATGAGAACACCCCGAACTTCAGCCAGCTCCTGAGCTACAACCCGAACGGTTTCCCGGTCGGAACCTACGTCAACACCGCCGCCGCCGGCGCCACGCCGGTCTTCCAGTTGCGCACCTCACCGACCGGCGTTGCGTGCGGTGGCACCATCACCCCCGCGCAAACCGCGGCGGGTCGCCCGATCTGCATCGCGCCGCTGGCCCCGCTCCAGGGCGTCCACCCCGAGCGCCAGTATGTTGCCGAAAACCCCGTGCCGCAGCAGCCCAGCGTCGACATCACGCACGGCGTGTCGTCCAACCTCAACTACAAGGTTGCCCCGTGGTTCGAGCTGCGGTCGATTACCGCGTGGCGCGCCGTTTCGACCGACCAGTGGGACAATTCGGGCGGCACCGCGCGCGGCACCTTAGCGCCGAACGCCAACGTCAGCCGCTATAGCCTGTCGTTCCTCCGCCAGCACCAGTTCAGCCAGGAGTTCCAGGTGGTCGGGAGCATTCCGCAGTTCGATTATGTCGCCGGGGCCTATTACTTCACCGAGCACGTGACCGAGTATGCCGCGACGCCGCTGACCAACCAGTTCAACGTCAACGGCACCGCGACCACCCTGCGCAGCCCGGTGATCGATTCGAGCGTTACCGGCAACATCACCGGGGCCAATTCGGGCTATCAGCAGTACGCGCCGTCGTGCACCAACACGCTCGCGACGAACGTGCCGCAGTTCACCAACAGCTGCCAGTCCATCACCCGCGCCGCCTATGCCTATGACCACACCTATTCGGTGTTCGGCAACGTCACCTACACGCCGAACTTCCTCGAGGTCGCGCACCTGACGCTCGGTGGCCGCTACACCCACGACCAGCGTCGCGGCCAGTTGTACGTCATCAACAACCGGTCCGACCTCAACCCGATCAGCGCGGTTGCGAACAGCGTCGCGACGCCGTTCGGCTTCTCGAACAGCCTCAACCGCTTCGACCCGCTGGTCAATCTCGCGTTCGACGTCAGCAACGACATCCACGTCTATGCCAAGTACGCGACCGGATTCCGCGCCGGTGGCGCCAACGGCCGCTCACAGCGGTTCGATGCGTTCGGTCCGGAATCGGTCAAGTCGTACGAAGTCGGCGCGAAGATGGACTTCCTCGACCATCGCGCGCGCCTCAACGTCGCGGGCTACATCATGGACCGCAGCAACACGCAGTTCGACTTCGACCTGTTCGACACCAGCGCGACGAGCCCGACCAACGGGGCGCACATCGAGCAGACGCAGAACGCGGGCGACAGCAAGATCCGCGGGATCGAGGCCGACCTGACGCTCAAGCCAACGCGCGACCTGACGCTGTCCGCGTCGTACGCCTATACGTA
>JANYFA010000149.1 GCA_025362895.1 Sphingomonadaceae bacterium
TTGCGAAAGCCGGGCGCGGGGCTATGGTCCGCCGCGCTTGCGACTGGAGACTGACTTGGCGACACCCGACGCGCGCGACGACGCTTTTATCCGCGAGGTCGACGATGAATACCGTCGCGCCCGGCTTGAAGGCTATTGGCGGCGTTATGGCCGGATCGTTGCGATCGGCATTGTTGTGTTCCTCGCCGTCCTCGCGGCGGCGCTGTATTGGCGTGAAGACCGTGCGCGCCGCGCTGGCGTCACCGGTGAGCGGTTCAGCCTTGCGCTGACCCAGATCGATAGCGGCAACACGGCCGCCGCCGCCCCGGTTCTCGCCGATCTCGCCAAGGCGGGTACCCCCGGCTATCGCGCATCTGCCTTGCTCGAAGCAGCGGCCATTGCGGTGCAGGCGGGCGACACCGCGAAGGGCCTGGCTGGCTACCGCGAGATCGCCGCCGACACGACGCTCGCGGCCCCGTTCTGCGACCTCGCGACAATCAAGGCAACCCGGATCGACTATGATTCGCTGCCACCGGCGACAGTGATTGCGCGCCTTAAGAGGTTCGCGGTCCCCGGTGATCCGTGGTTTGCCGTTGCTGCCGAGATGACCGGAATCGCCCAGCTCAAGCTCGGCAAGCGCGATGCCGCCGCGCCTTTATTTGCGGCAATCGTCCGTGATCCAACGGCGCCGCCGAGTATCCGCAACCGCGCCGCGCAGATGGCGATCGGCCTTGGGATCGATCCGGCGACGTTGGTCACCGGTCAAACGCAAGGACTGGCGCGGTGATGTTCCGGAACCAACTCTTCATCCCGTTCGCGCTGACCCTGGCGTTGACCGGCTGCGCCGCGTTCAAGCCCAAGCCCAAGACACCAACGACGGGGCCACGCATCGCCGTGCTCGATTTCGAGACGCGGGCGCGCGCGGAACCCGAATTGAAATCGCTCGACGTCGTCCTGCCGCCTCCGGCGGTCAATGTCGATTGGCCACAGCCGGGTGGGACAGCAGCAAAGAACGGTGGCCACCTTGCGCTGCCCGACACGCTGAGCGTCGCGTGGCGCGTCGGCATCGGCAAAGGGTCGACTGGCGAACGCCGTCTAAATGCTGCCCCCGTCGTCGCCGGCGGGCGCGTCTTCACGATGGATACCGACGGCGGTGTCGCCGCCTTCGACGTCGCGACCGGCCACCGCGACTGGTCGGCACGGATTAGCTACAAGAAAAAGGGCAACGCTGCCTTTGGGGGCGGCGTCAGCGTTGCCGACGGCAAGGTCTACGCGACGACCGGGTTCGGCGTCGTCGTCGCCTATGACGCGGCGACCGGCGCCGTGGTGTGGCGCAAGGAACTTGGCCTTCCGCTGCGTGGTGCGGCGACACTCGCGGGGGGGCGCGTCTATGCCCTGTCCCCCGACAATCAGCTGTTCGCGTTGACCGGCGACAAGGGCACGACGGCGTGGAGCGTCCAAGGGACGGTCGAGGTCTCCGGCCTGCTCGGTGCTGCGGCCCCCGCGGTCGCGTTGGACACTGTCGTCGCCGGTTATTCGAGCGGCGAGCTCCAGGCGCTTCGTGTCGAAAATGGCCGCACCGTGTGGTCCGATGCGCTTGCTCGCACCGGACGCACCACGGCGCTCGCGGCGCTTAGCGATATCGATGCATCGCCGGTCATCGACCGCGGGCGCGTGTTCGCGATCGGCCACGGCGGACGGATGGCGGCGCTCGAACTGTCGACCGGGCAGCGCGTCTGGGAACGTAATTTTGCCGGGGTCAACCAGCCGTGGGTCGCGGGCGATTTCATTTACGTCGTCACCCTCGACGGCGAATTGATCTGCGTCACCCGCGCCGAGGGCAAGATCAAGTGGATCCACCAGCTGCCGAAGTACAAGCGACCAAAATCAAAAGCCGGCGCCTTCGTCTGGAGCGGTCCCGTCCTCGCGTCGGACCGCCTTCTCGTCTCGGGGTCGAACCACACGCTCGAGTCGATCTCGCCGTACACCGGCAAGCCGATCTCGGTCGTGAAGCTGAGCGGCGCGGCGTATCTGCCGCCCATCGTTGCGGGCAACATGGTGTTCCTCCTGACGGACGATGGGAAATTGACGGCGTACCGCTGACGTCGCGTCATCAGTAGTCCCGGACAATTGACGAGCTGACGGCGGCCGTTCGTGACGTGCACTGCCCCGTGCATCCGCGCGCTACCCCTGCTACACGCCGTCGATGACCCCTCGTCCCCCCACCGTCGTCATCGTCGGCCGCCCGAATGTCGGCAAGTCGACGCTGTTCAACCGCCTTGTCGGGCGTAAGCTCGCGCTCGTCGACGATACGCCCGGCGTCACCCGCGATCGGCGTGAGGGTGATGCGTCGCTCCACGACCTGAAATTCCGCATTGTCGACACCGCCGGGTTCGAGGATGCCGACGCCGCCACGCTTGCCGGGCGGATGCGCGCCCAGACCGACGCCGCACTGATCCACGGCGATGTCGCGCTGCTCGTATTCGACGCGCGCGCCGGGGTCACCCCGCTCGACCGCCATTTCGCGCAGTGGCTCCGCGCCCATGACACGCCGCTGATCCTCGTTGCCAACAAGGCCGAGGGGCGCGCCGGGGAAGGCGGGGTCGCCGAAAGTTATGAACTCGGCTTTGGCGCCCCCGTCCAGATTTCCGCCGAGCACGGCGAGGGCATGGCCGATCTCTACGAGGCGCTGATCCCGATCATCGACCCGCTGATCGCGCGTGGCGAAGCGATGATCGAGAACGAGACGCAGGCGGAAACCGACGCGCGTCTCGACGCCGAGCCGCTCAAGCTGGCGATTGTTGGGCGACCGAATGCCGGCAAGTCGACGCTGATCAACCGCCTGCTGGGCGAAGATCGCCTGGTCGTCGGCCCCGAGGCCGGGATCACGCGCGATTCGATCGCGATCGACTGGGAATATCATTTCGACGACGCGGTCCGCCCGGTCCGCCTCGTCGACACCGCCGGGCTACGCCGCCGGTCAAAGGTGACCGACAAGCTCGAGCGGATGGCGGCGGTCGATACCAAGTTCGCCGTCGACTTCGCCGAGGTCGTCGTTCTGCTGCTCGACGCGACGCTGGGGCTGGAGGCGCAGGATCTTCGCATCGCCGACATGGTCCTGTCAGAGGGGCGTGCGCTCGTTATCGCCCTCAACAAATGGGACGCCGCGCACGACCTGTCGTCGCTATTTCAGGGCGTCCGACGCGCCCTCGACGACGGCCTGTCGCAGATCAGGAACGTGCCCCTCGTGGCGTGCAGCGGGTTGACGGGGAAGAACCTCGACCTGTTGATGAAGGCGTCGTTCGATGCCCGCGCCGCGTGGAGCCGCCGCGTCTCGACGAGCGCCCTCAACCGCTGGTTCGAGGCCGCTCTCGACCGCAACCCGCCGCCTGCCGCCGGCGGCAAGCGAATCAAGCTGCGCTACGCCACCCAGGCCGCGACGCGCCCGCCGACGTTCATCATTTTTGGCAACCGCACCGAGGACCTGCCGGCGAGCTATCACCGCTATCTCGTCAACTCGCTTCGCGAGGAACTGGGGTTCGACGGGGTCCCGATCCGGCTGAACTTCCGCGGGGGGAAGAACCCGTTCGACGCGAAGGCCTGATCCGGGCGCTGGAGGGTTTCGCTAACCAAGCCTGGCGGCGAAGAAATCCAGAACCGGTCGGCTCGTGGCCGAGGAAAATTGATCGACGATATCCTTGCCGTGACAGTGCGTGTACGATCGCCATACATCCCCAACAGGACAAGCCATGACCCGCGCTCTTTACGGCTACTGGCGATCGTCCGCCTCCTATCGCGTCCGCATCGCGCTCGCGGTGAAGGGGCTGGCGTATGAGCAGGTCGCGGTCAATCTCGCGCAGGGCGCCCAGACCGGGGTGGGATTCAAGTTGCTCAACCCACAGGGATTTGTTCCATATCTGATCGACGATACGGCTGGACTTAACCAGAGCCTCGCCATCATCGAATATCTCGACGAGGTCCATCCTGACCCGTCGCTGTTACCCGGCGACGCTCTGGCTCGGGCGCGAGTGCGCGCGGTGGCGCTGCAAATCGCGTGCGACATCCACCCGCTCAACAATTTGCGCGTTCTCAAATATCTGAGAGCTGAGATGGGGCAGGAGCAGGACGCCGTCGATACATGGTACCGGCATTGGGTCGAGACCGGGTTTTCCGCGCTCGAGGAGATCGCCGAGCGGGCGACGGGGGCGTATCTTTTCGGCGACACCGTGACACTGGCCGATATCTGCCTCGTGCCCCAGATGTGGAATGCGCGGCGATTGCAAGCTGACATTGCGCGTTTTCCCGCGCTCGTGGCGATCGATACGCGACTCAATGCGCTTGCGGCGGTCACAGCCGCACGACCTGAGGCGCAACCCGATGCGGTGCGCTAGATTTGCCATGTTTTCGATGCTTAACTGAACTTCCGACCTCTGTCGGCTGACCCGGTTATGGCTGTTATTCCGTGACACCCATGGTCCACGGGGAGGTCACGGGGGAGTTCACGCTCCAAGTAGGAAATGGATCGCTTTTCTATAACCAAATGAGCTAATTTAGCTGATGAACTTCCAATCCGACAATGCCGCCGGGGTCCGCTCCGATATCCTCGCCGCCGTCGCCGCAGCAGCGGGACCGAGCACTGGCGCTTATGACGACGACATTTGGTCAGCCCGCCTGGACGCAGCATATTCAGACTTGTTTTCAACCGCTTGCACAGTCCTGCCGGTCTCGACGGGAACCGCCGCGAATGCGCTGGCGCTCGCCGCAATGGTGCCGCCTTATGGCGCGGTCGTCTGTCATGCGGACGCGCATATTCATGTCGATGAATGCGGCGCTCCCGAGTTCTTCTCCGGGGGCGCGAAGCTGTTGTTATGCAACGGTGAAGCGGGCAAATTGACCCCTGCCAGCGTCACATCGGGCATGGCCTCGCATCGCGGGAGCATCCACGAAGTCGTCCCTGCGGCACTGTCGCTGACGCAAGCGACCGAATGCGGCACGATCTACACAGCAGACGAGGTCAAGGCACTGGCGTCATTAGCGAAAGCTCGCGGATGGCGTATCCATATGGATGGCGCACGCTTTGCCAATGCCGTTGCCGCACTCGGTTGTCACCCCGGTGACGTGACGTGGCGCGCCGGTGTCGACGTACTTAGCCTCGGCGCGGTCAAAAACGGCGGCATGACTGCTGAAGCGATTGTGATATTTGACGAAAGCCTGGTTCAATCAATCCGCTTTCGCCGGAAGCGAGCGGGGCAGTTGCCGAGCAAGGGTCGTTTCAACGCGGCTCAGCTACTCGCTTATATTGAGCGCGATCAGTGGCTTGTATCGGCGGCTGCTGCCAACGCCGGTGCCCGACGACTTGCCGACGCATTCGCCGATCGATTGGCCTATCCAGTGCACGCCAACGAGGTCTTTGCCCGCCTCAATCCCGGCGAGGCCGCTAGACTGCGGTCGGCGGGCTTCAACTTTTACGACTGGGGCGTACCGGCCGACCGCATCGCTCGCTTCGTTGTCGCATGGGACACGTCGGCAACAACGATCGACGCCTTGCTGACCGCTATCGATGGGGCGTAAGTCATTGAAGAAAGTCGGTAATCCGTCCGCAATCGACGTCGCTACAATTGCCGAGTTTGCGCTTGTCACGGTGATTTGGGGTTCGACTTGGCTCGTCATCAAGGGCCAGTTGGGGGACGTTCCGCCGGTCTGGTCAGTGGCTTATCGCTTCGCGATTGCCGCTGGGGCATTAATTCTTTTCACTGTGGTGACGGGTCGCTGGCGTTGGTTGGGCTGGCGCGGGCAAGGCTTCGCCTTACTCATCGGCGTTGCGCAATTCGCGCTCAACTTCAACCTCGTCTACGCCGCTGAAACCCGTCTCCCGTCGGGACTGGTCGCACTGGTATTTGCCCTTCTGGTTATTCCGAATGCTATTTTATCTACCATTTTCCTCAAGGTTCCGATCACGCAACGCTTTGTCCTCGGCGCCAGTCTCGGCGTCACGGGGCTGCTTTTATTGTTCGCGCATGACGTTGTGATCCCGACGGCGCGAAGTGGGGCGGTATTCGGTTTGGTCATGGTGAGCTGCGCTGTCGTAAGTGCGTCGGTAGCCAACGTGCTGCAGGCCGGTGCACTCGCGCGGTCCCTTCCACCCTTGCCGACATTAGCGAATGCAATGACTTATGGCGCGATAATCGATGCGATATTTGCCTTCGCCATTGCTGGTCGACCTTCGATCGGCGCTCGACTCGAGTATTGGGCCGGCTTGGCGTACCTAGCGTTGGCGGCGTCGGTCATCGCATTTTCCGTATATTACCGTCTTATCCGGCGGATAGGGCCGGGCCCGGCGGCCTATACGAGTGTCCTTGTCCCGGTTATCGCGCTCTCGCTGTCGACCCTGTTCGAGGCCTATCGCTGGACATTTCTATCAGCGGGCGGGGCAGTTCTGGCGCTCGTAGGGCTTGTCATTGCGCTGGGTGGAAAGAGCCAAAGAGGCACGCTCGTAGTCCCGCCCGATAGTTTGGAAAACTCGGGATAAAACCTAGTTCGCGCCGCGCCTTGGCGACGGATACGCGTCGTGACTCGGTGTAGAACCCGCGTGCCATCGGAGACAATTCGGGACTGTCAGCTGATATTAGCGGTGGATACGGCTGAACAAGTAGGTCGCAGGCGTATTCGACGACTACGCGACCGGGTGTCGGCTCATCGTCCCCCAGGTTATAGACGCCGCTCGCTCCACGTTCGAAGGATGTGAGCACCGCGGTGCCGACGTCATCAACATGAATGCGGCTAAACATTTGGTCCGTATCGACTCTATGAGCTGTGCCAAGACGGATTTGGTCGACTGCGGACCGTCCCGGACCGTATATGCCGGGTAAGCGGAACATGCGGACATCGGGACGTAACGCTTGCCACGCCTGATCGGCGACAACGCGGTCTGTCCGACGACCGCCCATGGCTGCCGTTTCGTCGATCCATGCGCCGCCGGTGTCGCCGTATACGCCGGTCGAAGACAGATAGCCGATCCAGCGTGCTGGACTGCTCACAAGAGAGGCAGCGTGGCGGGATAGAACGGGGTCGATGCCGTCGGTCGGGGGCACCGATGACAGGATATGCGTGGCTCCGGCAATCGCTACTGCGGCCTCGTCGCTGTCCAGCGAAATAGTACCGGGCGCCCCCGAACGTGACGTTGCGGTTACTTTATGACCGCCCGCACGAAGGCGGTGGGCCAGACGACCGGTCGTGAAGCCGAGGCCAAAAATCAGAAGGTGCATCGCCGGTCCACTCTCCTAGCCCGGATTATTCACTGGACGGGTCATTCTGGGTTGGCGAGCGTAGCTTAACTTGCTGATTTGGTGTAGAGAAAGGTTGTTTAGACGACCCTCTGAC
>JANYFA010000131.1 GCA_025362895.1 Sphingomonadaceae bacterium
TGATGACGTCCGAGACCTCTTGTCCGGGCGCTGAAGGCCCAGCAACAGATCGATCAACTAAGGCTTCGTAAGCCGTTCGAGTTCCTCGCGATTCATCGATAGTGTGAATCACAGGCCGCCCACCTTAACAAGGGGTGGGTAATTACCTCGACGGCCGCTGCCAGCGCCGCCCGCTGGGTCGCATCGAGCCGCAGGCGACCCCCGGGGGCTTTGCCGTCGACGAGTCCATCGGGTCCGTCGCGGTTGAACCGCAACACCCAGTCCCGCACCGTTTGCAGGCCGCCGCCGCCGCTTCGCTCCGGCTGCCACCGTCATAAATCACCGCCAGCGCCAGAAGCCGACGGACCTGCCCGGCATCGCGTCGCGACTGCGCCAGCCGCCGCAGCTCCGTCGCCGTGAAGTCGGCCCGCATCCCGACTGCCGCCGCCATCGCAACCTCCCTCGAAAGGGAATGTTGAATCACATCAGCAGTCTCTTGGGAATCGCCCGCGTGAGTCGGGCTTCACGATCGTTGGTATGAGTCAGACTTCACGATCGTTGGTATTAGGCGTTGCGATCGCGATTGCAGCGATTGCAGCGATCGCATCGGCGACAGCGGTCCAATCTTTCGGAAGTTCAGCTAAACGGTCGCGCCAGTCGGGACGCCAGCCCTGGTCGAGCCGCCCTTTCAGATCACACAGTGCATCAATCAGTTTACGGGGATCAAACTCGTCGAAATATAGCGCCTGATCACCGCAAAGTGCCCGCGCATACGGACGGTCAGCGACCACGATCGGAAGGCCCAGCCACATCGCTTCGACGAGCGGGAAGCCATAGCTTTCGGCGGTGGACAAAAAGAGCAGGGCATCGCTCGACTCATAGCATTGAAGCATCTCTGCTGGCCCAAGCCGACCAACAAGGTCGAGACCAAGTTCGTCGTCGCGGTCGCCAAATTTGTCGATCGTCAGTGTTAACCGTGCGACGACTGCCGACCAATCCTGCAAGGCGAGGCGGTTGAGCAGCTTGTGGTTCTTGTGCGGATATTCTGCCGCGGGATAAAACAGGCATAGTGGCGCACCGACCGTACGTGCTTGGCGCGGCGGCTTTGGCGCGGTGCGTAGCCATTCCGGCGGCGGTTGTTGGACGATCATAACCCGCGATGGGTCGATCCTGTATTCTTTAACAAGCGCATCTCGCATTACTTCGCTTTGAACAATAAACGCGGCAACTCGAGGCGCGTTGGCACGAAATATCGCTCGCATGATCCTAAACTTGACTCCGTCGAGGCCGACGGCCGTCGACAGACCGGCGAGTATGTGCGGGGTCTGGACGAACAAGATTTGCGGCGCGGTCGTACGCAAGGGAACGTCGCCAAGAACGAGCAAAGTTGCAGCGCTGGAAAAGCGGGCGCCGCCGACAGTACATTCGACGAGTCGCGAAAGCGCATTGGGCAGCCGCCGCACCGTGGCAAGCGGTACAGGCCCCGGCGATAACCGACAGTATGCCGACAGTGGTCCTCGATCGGGTAAATAGATGCGGCCGATCGACAGCCCTGGGACGGCCTCGAGTGCTGGGATCAGCGATGTCGTGAGTTGTATGGCTCCCAGCCCAGCGACGTTAGTCATCGCGATATTAAGCCGCTTCATGCGTCATACCACGGATTCGGGATTGGTCGCCCGGCGATCGCCGCGGCCATGTAATCCGCCGCAACCGCCGGAGTCAGCAACGGCGCGAGAACGGCGGCCGCAGCGCGCATAACCGCAAGCAAGGCGGGATCGGCGGCGATTCGGGCCAGTACGATAGCGAGATCCTCCGGATCGCCTGCACGAAATACAGCGCCGCAGCCCCACCGCTCGATCATCGCGCTTGCCCCGGTCCGATTGCTGGCAAGCACCGGCGTCCCGGCCTGGATCGCTTCGTTTACGACGACTCCCCACCCGTCGTGACGACTAGGGACAATGAGCAGGTCGTAGTTTGCCAAAGCGGCGGAAGTCTTGCCGAACTCAATTCTCCCGCGGTAGGTGAGCGGAGCCGGCACGGAGGCGGGATCGCCTGGCCCATACACATCGGCGATGATGGGCAAGCCAGTCGCGGCGGAAAAACTGTGCAAAGCAGTGGCAAAGTCCGCTAAGCCCTTTCGAGCTATCAGCGTGCCGACGAAAGCGCAGCGTAGCTCGCGATGATCATGCAGATTCGGTCCCACCGCAGTCAACGGCACAAAATAGCCGAATGGATGCACCCGATGTTTGTCGATCCCGACCGCTCTATATTGGCGAATGGCGAGTGGCGACATAGCGAAAATACCTTCCACCCGCCCCTTTAGGACTACGCCATAAATAGCGTAAACTATCGGACGGAGTAACGCTTTGAGGCGATCAAATATCGTCGACGATTTTCCGAAGTAACTCTGGCTGCTGTCCGACCACGGTTCTGAAATCAGCCAGACGCGCTCCCTGCTAACCAGTGCGACTAAAAGAATTGTGATCAGTCGCGGGTCCTCGAATGGGCTACTGAAAATGTGGATCGTGTTAGGATCACGCGTGAGTCGACGTAGAGCCCAGCTAAACCAGCCACGCCGCGGTAGCACGGCGCGAGATGCCGCAACCTGCGTCCAACCTTGGCGACCCCGCTCGGCGTCATCTTCCCTACCGACAATATAATGCGGACCATTGCCGAGACGATGCCCAAGGGCGTCGAGCGTATGCCGTTGATGATCGGTTAAGAGCGGCTGCCACGCTACGAGCACGGTCATGGAACGTCCGAAAATATGAAGTCAATTAACTGTCGCCCGGCCCGAGCGGGGTCCCCGATCCGCGTGACCGCGGTCGAACCGTTTTTCGCCAACGCTCGGGCTGCCAGCCGGTTACCAACGATCCACTCCAGATGCGCCGCAAGCGCTTCGACCGTGTCCTTTTTTTGGTACAACGCTCCTTCATTCCCGAGGACGGCCCGGACATCGCTGATGTCGGTTGTGACGACCAGCTGCCCGGCCGCCGCCATTTCGATCACTTTCGAGGGAAAGGTTGTTTGGGCGAGCAGTCCGTGGTTGGGCTTGAGCGCGAGACCCACATCGGTGGCAGCGAGAATCGCGGCATAATCGGCGTCGCTTGTCCTTCCCCAGACGCGCACCACAGGGGCCCCCGGCTGCTCGGCGAGCGCCGCCAGTCGCGGGATTGACGCTCCCTTGCCGGTCACCTCAATTGCCAATGCCGCAGCCCAAGGCGGTGCGGCCTGCCGAATCGCCTCCACCGTGTCCGCTAGCAATTCGCCGCCAGTATCACGATCGACCGTCCCTCCGAGCAGCACGGTGACGGTCGGCGACATGAAGCGGACTGCGTTGGCGTTTGCGGGCGCGATCCCGTAGTAGGGCATCACCGGACGTAAGCGGGTCGCTGCTTCGAGTGCCGAGCAAGCCAGCAACGCGCGCACGCAAAGGGTATCGAACAGCCGATCAGCAACTTTGCGCAAAAAGGAGTGGAGCGAAGGTTTGGCCGGCGGGGTCCCGTCTTCGAGATCGAGGACAATCGGGATGCCGACGATCTTCGCGACAAGCATTGCGGGCACATAGGCGGGCGAACGATTGTATACGATGAGGATGGTATCGCGCCGCTTTGACGCGATCCGTCGCATCGCCATCGCGCCAGCGACCAGCGAGACAAGTTCGGACCAGATCGGCCGATTGTCGAATCTTAGATAGACCGTTGCCGCGCCACGGGCACGTCGCGCCGTGGGTGGATACGCCGCATGCGGTCCCGATTTGCGTCCGCGTCCGAGGCTGACCACCGTTGTGGCCACGCCGGCCTTCCGAATTGCGGCCGCGGCCATAAAGACTTTTCGCGACGCCGCAGGGCTGTCGGTTTCGATTCCTCGGGCGACGCGAGTCGCATCGTCCAGAGCGTTCGATAGGATGATGACCTGCCTCAAACGAGTGCCCGAATCACTCGCGCCGGTACCCCACCTGAAAGCACGTCCGCAGGTACATCGGCGGTGACGACCGCACCGGCTGCGACGATCGACCCGGCACCGATCGTTGTCCCACCAAGAACAAGCGTGCGAGCGCCGATCCAGCAGCCGTCTTCGACCCTGATCGCCGCCGCCGTGCCCCGCCCAGCGCGCCGGTTGGGGCCACCTATCAAATGACTTCCGGTCACGAATTCGCCACCGGGGCCGACGTCACAGCAGTTACCGATAACGATCGCCGCGTCGGCGTGGGTGTGGATTATCACGCCGGGGCTCAGCCAAGTTCCCGCCCCGATCGTCAGTTCTCCCCGGCCGTAGATCCACCCGCGACCGCAAACGCAGGCGTCGTCCGCAATATTGACGCGCATCATCCGTAGCAGTGACCGACGCACCCGAAACATTCGCGTTGGCGGTAGCCACCAGAGGATGAAGTTGAGCAGATGACGAATCATGCAGCGAGTGATACCGCACCGTTCCGTCGGAGCCATCGGGCAGCCAGCGCAAAGAGCCATAGGAAAAGGATGTTGGTGTCTGATTGGGCCGGAATCAGCGGTGAATAAATTGCCACTAGCATTAGAACTACCGCAATTACAATATCGTCGAAATCGGCAGTCCGGCGCGCGCGCTTCCACGCATCCATTGTGTAGAAACCGAGAATAACGAGGAAAGCAGCGCCGCCAATGGTACCAAAGTCCTTGAGATAAGCGGAAAATGACGTTGTCCAACCGGCTCCTATCACGCCGGCGGCATTGAGACGAGCAACTTTGTCATCGAGCAATGCGCCCGGCGCGAGGCCTGTTAATCCCTGTAGCTGACGAAAGATGAACGGAAAGGACATTGCGCCATACGATAAGCCGCCCATCTCGGTTTCGAGGTAGCGCTGAAAAAGGGGCACGGCGCTGGAAAAATAGACCAGCCCCTCGATGATTGCGGAATGGACATTGGCACCTAAAGATGAAATTGTCCGATCGACGGCAGGGCTCAGGTCTACAGTAAACAGGGTTTTTATAACCTCGCCCTTGTCGTCAGACACAACGTTGTCGTTACGGGCAATCGCGACGTATCCCATATATCCAGTCATCACAGCCGACATGACGATCGCGGGGATTGCATCGCGGTGCCGCGACCTCCGGATAACGACACGTGGCTTCCGGTCCCAACTTACCGCAACGCCGAGAATGGTGACCATCATGACCTGGAACGCCGCCTGCCGACCCGCCGATAGCACCGACAGCAGAAAATACCCGGCAACTGGAATGATGAACCTAACTAAATTAAACTTGCTCAGACGACGGCGATAAACGATCGCGAACAAATAGCAGTAAAGACATGCCCATGTCATGATCGAACCAACCTGCGCCAATAACGAGGCACTTTGGCGACCGGTCACGGCGTCGCGGATGGCGACGAGATCGTCGAGCCCGGCACCACCGTTGAAGGCGAAGTCGGCGATCACGAAGCCTACCCCCGCAAGCCCGATCCACCAGGTCTGCTGGACGACAGAAAAGCTCACAACGAAGCGGCGGTCCGTATCCGCCATGTCGGACGCATTTGCCGAAGAGGTGACGGTAAGGCTGCGCAGAACGCAACCACCGATGTAACAAGCCAAAAGGCCGATCAGTGCGGCAGGAAACCACGCTACCTCCTTGAACAAACCATAATCAAGCCAGCCAAAGGCGATTGGCAAGATACAGAACAACCATGAAATGCTGATGACCCAGATCGGCCCTTTCCCGCGGTATCCGAGCAACATGCAGCCGATCAGGAATGCCACGACCGGCATGAGCATCTAGAAAAGCCTCCGTAGTCGACCCGTGACGCGCGGAAAATACAGCCGCATCACGGACCGCAGCGTTGGCACCAGCCAGGCTCGCTCATCGTCGAGATCGCGGCGGAGGTCAGCGACGACATCGGATTGCGCTGTGTCGAGCAGGCGATCGTCACCGTCCCACGCCAGCACCCGGCCCATCTCGTTGTTTGCGTCGAACGTGTTGGTTGCCATCGCGCCAAAGCCGATATTCTGGACCAGATTGACCGTCGGTCGGGCGGTGACAGCGCGGTGTTTCCAGACGGTGAGCATCCATTGGAAGTCCCATGCATTCAACCGTCCATGGACCAACTCGACGAAAATCTTTCGCCAAACCAGATACGCAAGGGGCTTTCTCCACCACATTCGCCACAATAGCGATGAAGGCATGGAAGGCTTGAATTCGTACTCGGCCCAGCGGTCTCGCCAGCTCGCCCACCCCCACATCATCGCAAAGTTCGAGTAATAATGTCCGTTCGGCCTCTGGTCTGAGGAGAAGTTCGATCCCGAGATACAGAAGACCCTCCGGTCAAGCCGATACCGCTCCAGCATTACGCTGCAGAAGCGATAAAATGCCGGTGATGGCAAGCAGTCGTCCTCGATGATGATGGCGCGGTCGACTACGGAATATACCCAGTCAAGCCCCGACGAGACGCGCAGCTTGCAACCTAGATTAACATCAGAAAAATTAAGATGAACTTCGCAAGGCCAATCGACGGCGGTTGCAATCCGGCGCACCTCTGCAACGACGTCGGCCTCGCCTGGCCGGTCATCCCGGGCACCATCGGCGACAATCAGCAGTATAGAAGGTCGGGCTGCCGAAATCGACGCAAAAACACGCTGCGTATGATCCGGTCGATTAAAGACAAAAAGGGCGACCGGCGCGATATGGGTGCAGAATTCAGCCACTGTCTAAATCCAGCGCAACAGATTGAAAGCTTGGAGCTGAAGGCGAAAGATCGGGCGGGTGGTCCGAAAAAGGCCATTAAAGGCAACCGCCGAGATAAATTGGGAAATGACCGTCGTCCACGCAGCGCCAATAATCCCGAAGCGGGGGATAAGAATTATATTCAAACCCAAGCTCATGGCCGCACCGGCGACAGCCTGGTACAGACCGAAGCGATTGTTGCGCGTATTGATGAACCACGCGTTTGATGCAACGCCGACACCGACAGCTAGCCCGGCCCAGGCGTGGATTGCGAGCACTGGCGCAGCCGCAAGATAGGCGGGCCCGTACAGTCCACCGATGATGAACCTTGAGCCGAGCGACATGCAGAGGGCCGCGACGATCGAAAGCAGGGCGATAACGCGCATAACTTTGGCGAGCATGGTCTTATATTCAGCCGGGGAGCGCGCATTTTGCGCCGCTAATCGCGGGACGAGCGCAGTCATTATGGCAGTAGGGATAAAATACCAGATTTCAGATATGCGTGCCGCTGCCGCGTATATCCCAACCGCATGGTCGTCGACCATGCGGCTCAGCAGGACCTGGTCGATCCGCATATAGATGCTGATCGCAAACTGGCGCACCAAGAGTGGCCAGCTGTCCGACATGAGCCTTTGCGCTTCGATGATAGTGGCCCGCGACAGGTCCACGACACTGTCGCGGTATGAATAGGCAAAGAGGGCCACCGCCACGAAAATAAACTCGGCCGTGTAGATCGCCGCAAAGACGATTAGGGGAGCCCCGGCGGCGATGGCAGCGATCTTCATGCCAGCAGTGACGACGAAGGCGGCGTTTCGGCGTAGTACGATGGGCCGGACACAATTTTGAGCCTGATAAAACTGGTCTACAACGTCAAGCGATTGCGGCAATAGCGATGCGCCGACAATCACCGTCATAGCCAGGATTTCCCCGTCGCCTGGTCGCGTCGCGAGTACGGTAATAATCGCGACGACGATTGATAATCCCGCGCCGATGCACCGGAGGATCAGCGACGTCGCGGCGATCTCCTGAGCGCGTTCGCCGTGCTGGACGAAATCGCGGACATTGATATCGGGGAGGCCCATCGTCGCCAGAGCGGCGATCAACCCGATCAGCGCCTGGACGTAATTCAGCGTGCCATACCGAGACGGCCCGAGGTAGCGAGCGACCCAGACGCCAACGAAAAGTCCGATCCCGAGGCGGACAATCTTGTCGGCAACCAGCCAGCCCGCATTTTCGATCAAGGTTTGGAGCAACCGACGCCCTGCAAGACGTTTCCTCAACGGCTGGGGCATGAGTCGAAGCCACAGCGTGTCGAGCGAAGCCTCGCTCATGGCGTTCCGCCAGCAGATCGTTGCATCCGCAGGGGCCTCGTGAGCACGAGGCCGATCCCACTGACGAGGCCGAGCACCAGCGCGATCGTCAGCACCTTGGCTGGCGACGGTGAGACCGGACGGTCGCTCGCACTGGGATGGTCGAAGACTTCGGCGGCGTAAGGACGGTCCGAACTCGCAGCCATCTTGATCCGCTCCTGTTCGCCCAAGGCTTGCGCAACCGCAACGCGCTGCTCGGCAAGCGTTATCGTCGCCATCCTCTGTGACAGATATTGGATGTATTCGTTCGTCCGGACCAGTGCCCGCTCGCGAAGCAGTTCGTCGACGGTCGATCCCAGTCGATCTAGAAAGTGTGCCGCGAACACTGGGGCGTCACTTGATAGTGTCACGGTCACCACCGGAGTTTTGATATTCTGCTCGACACCGATTTTTTCCTGCATCCATTGCTGAAGCCGAGCTGCCGACGGCGGTGCCCATGGCAGTATTGGCAACCCAAGGAGGGATTTGATCGCCACTGTGGCGTCGTGAAAGATGCCCGACGGGAGGCGCCAGGCTTTCGCGCGATCGTCCCATTCGCGGACGAAAACCTTGTGCATCAACGCTTGGTCGCGCGAGAGAATGTTAGCGACATCGCGCGAGTGGAGAGACTCGACATAAAGCTTGAACGATGCCGAGCCACCGGAGTCGGGCAGTGAGACGCCAGCCACTGCCGCCAGCCCGCCGAGTGAGGCAAATCTCGAAGATAGTCCGTCGCCGCCCGAAGTCGCGACCGGCGCGATCCGCATCGCCACTGCATATTCATATGTGGAGAGATTCAGATAGATCACGGCCGCTGTAAGGACGATTGCAAGCGCGGCGACGATCGTCACCCACCCCTTTGCCAGCCGGCGCAACGTGGCACTTATGTCGACTTCGCCGGCGGCGATCGTCTCTGGTGGCTGCATCGACACTTTCTCGGTTCCTAGTTTTTGGAGCTATAAATCAGGCACGGACAACCCGATAGTCCCCAACTCCGCGTCGCGCAGGGGCTGACGCGATTACCAATCGACAGCAATTATCTGATTATACACCGCGCGCGCCCGCGTGCCCCGCGCCGACAGAGGTGGCTCGGCTAATCTGCACAGTCGGCTAAGTGGAGTTTCTGCCTGATGGCGGCCAGGATGGCTGCCGAACAGGAGATCAGGTGACGAAGCGAACACGCCGGAACCACAGTCCGGTTTTCAAGGCGAAGGTGGCTTTGGCTGCCGTGAAGGGCGAGAAGACGCTGGCCGAGTTGGCGCAGCAGTTTGACGTGCACCCGAACCAGATCACGACCTGGCGCGGGCAGTTGCTGGAAGGCGC
>JANYFA010000153.1 GCA_025362895.1 Sphingomonadaceae bacterium
TAATGCGGGGATGCTCGCACAGGAGCCGTCCCTCGGCGACCACGACAATCCGCTCGGGATAAATCCTGACGCTGACCGGACGGTTGGCGAACGAGGCGGGTATACCCCTGCCTACTTCACGACGCTGCTGCGGCTCGCAACGCTCGCCCCCGACATCGTCGAGGGGATCGTCGCCGGACGCCAGCCAGCGTCGATGACTCGCCAGCGGCTGGCCAACGTTACCAGCCTGCCGCTCGATTGGCCCGGCCAGCGCGCCGCGCTCGGATTTACCGCCGCCGCTTAGACGCCCAAGCGGCAAGATCGGCATCGCATCCGCATCGCATCCTCCGACTGCGTTATGGCCGGCGGGAGAAAACGCCGGCGTTGCCTCCGCCCTGGCTCCCCGAAAGCGTCTCTGACCCCCGAAGCCGATGCCGCGCCGCAGCGTAAGCCCCTGAAATTACCCACGAAGACCGCGAGTTCGATTCCGGCACCGGCGTGGCCAAGTCCTTGTAAAGACAGTGGTGCCGGCTGCAGGAATCGAACCCGCGACCCCCTGATTACAAATCAGGTGCTCTACCATCTGAGCTAAGCCGGCGCTGTCGTCGCTATGCGGCGGCGGCGGCGAGCGATCAAGCCCGTCGCGTTCAGCCTTCGCCGGGGGCGCGCGCGACAATGACCAGCGCGTGGACGCGGTCGGGGGCGACCAGGTCTCCGAGCGCAGCATAGACGGCGCGCTGGCGGTCGATTCGCGACCTGCCGACGAAGGCGCTGGCTTCGATGCGGACGGTGAAATGGCTTTCCCCCGCCCCCGAGTGACCAGCGTGGCCGCGATGACTATCGCTGTCGTCGATAACCTCCAGCATCGCGGGAGCGAGCGCCGTCGTCAGCCGACGTTCGATTTCATCCGCGCGCGCGCCCATGTCACTCTCCCACTTAGTACCGCCGACGCCTATATCGGCGATATAGCGATAAGGATAATGCCCGCTTGACCGACCCTGACGATCCTTCGAGGGTCCGCTCACCTCGTTTTCACGGTCGCGTCGATCGGCCCGAGCCGACCCCATGCGCTCATCCCGGCTGCCCGAACCCCGCCGAGTTCCGCGCGCCGTTATCGAACCGCCTCGCCGGGTCGGTTGGAGGGTGGCAGTGGCTGTGCCTCGACCACGTCAAGGCGTTCAACGCCGGGTATAATTTCTTCGATGGGCTGAGCCCGGACGATATTGCTGCCGCACAGTCGCCGCTGGCAGGATGGGAACGCGCCGCGCACGATCCGACGGTAAGGTTCAACGACCGCACCGGCATCTTCGGCGATCGCTACCGTCCCGATGCCTTTGCCGGGCGGCGGGCGCGATCGGGACACGTCCTGTCCGACCCCGACGTCGCCGCGCTGACGACACTGGGCCTCGAGATCGCGGCGTCGCCCGCCGACATTCGCCGCGCGTACAAGAGCCTCGTGCGGCAATATCACCCCGATGCCAACGGCGGCGACCGTGCACACGAAGGCAAGTTGCAGGCGGTGGTCCAAGCCTATACGCACCTCAAGTCCGCCCCCGCCTTCATGCGACCTTCGGAGAAGTCCTGACGTGGCTACCATGCTTGCCGATCCCCCGCTCGACGCGACCGTTCTCGACGCTCCCGACATGGAGGTCGATGCGCGCGAGTTGTTCGGCGTCGATGTCGACATGAAAATCCCGGCGTTCAGCGCCGCCGACGAACGTGTCCCCGACCTCGACCCCGGCTATGTCTTCGACCCCGACACGACGCTCGCGATCCTCGCGGGGTTCGCGTTCAACCGCCGGGTGATGATTCAGGGCTATCACGGGACGGGGAAGTCGACCCACATTGAGCAGGTCGCCGCGCGCCTCAACTGGCCATGCGTCCGCATCAACCTCGACAGCCACATCAGCCGCATTGACCTGATCGGTAAGGATGCGATCGTCCTGCGCGACGGCAAGCAGGTAACCGAGTTTCGCGAAGGCCTGCTGCCGTGGGCGCTTCAAACACCCACGGCATTGGTGTTCGACGAATATGACGCCGGCCGCCCCGACGTGATGTTCGTCATCCAGCGAGTGCTGGAGGTCGAGGGCAAGCTGACCCTCCTTGACCAGAACCGCGTCATCCGCCCATCGAAGTGGTTCCGCCTGTTCGCCACGGCGAACACCGTCGGCCTGGGCGACACGACTGGCCTGTATCACGGGACTCAGCAGATCAATCAGGGCCAGATGGACCGCTGGTCGATCGTCACCGCGCTCAACTACCTGCCCGCCGCCGCCGAAGCGAAGATCGTTGTCGGCAAAGCCCCCGGCTTCGACGACAAGACAATCGCCAATATGATCAAGGTCGCGGACATGACGCGGCAGGGGTTCATGGCGGGCGATATTTCAACCGTGATGTCGCCGCGCACCGTCATCACCTGGGCGCAGAATGCGACGATCTTCAAGAACCTTGGCTTCGCCTTCCGCCTGACATTCCTGAACAAATGCGACGAGGCCGAACGAAGTATCGTCGCGGAGTATTATCAACGGGTATTCGGTGAGGAGCTGCCGGAAAGCGTCGCGGTCAAGACGCGGCGCTAGGCGGACGATGGCCGTGCGGCATATCGCGCAGGTCAACGCCGGGTGGATGCGCGGAGAGCGTGACGGCCAGACAGGGAGCGGGCATGGCTGAAACGATGCGGGCGTTGCGAGTAAACGCCCTTGCCGCCGACTATGCCGGGTGCGCGGTCGAGACACTGCCGCTGCCGACGCCCGGCCCTCGCGAAGTTCTTGTCCGCGTCCGTGCCGCTGGCATCGGTTTTCCCGACCTGTTGATGACCCGCGGCGATTATCAGGCGAAGCCGCCGCTGCCGTTTACCCCCGGCGGCGACATGGCGGGCGATGTCGTGGCGCTGGGAGACGGCGCATCGGGGTTTGCGGTCGGCGATGCCGTCGTCGCGATGGCACCGCTCGGCGCGTTCGCCGAATACGCCGTCTATGCCGACCGCGTCCTCCGCCCCAAACCCCCGCGGTTGTCGTATGAGTCGGCGGCGGCGTTTGGGTCGGCCTATCTGACGGCATATGTTGCGCTTGTCCGGCGGGCGCGGGTGGCGGAAAGCGAATGGGTGCTGGTGCACGGCGCGGCGGGCGGGGTGGGCCTCGCCGCCGTCGATCTCGCCAAGGCGTTGGGCGCGAAAGTCATCGCGGCGTCGGCGTCGGACGCCAAACTCGCGTTAATCGCGGCCGACTATGCGCCCGATGCCGTAATCAACAGCGCGCCGGGGTTCCGCGCGGCAGTCAAGGCGATCACCGGCGGCGGCGCGGATGTCATCTTCGACCCCGTCGGCGGCGATGTGTTCGACGAAAGCACCCGCTGCATCGCGTTCGACGGGCGGCTGCTTGTCATCGGCTTTACGTCGGGGCGGATCGCGACGGTCGCCACCAACATCGCGCTAATCAAGGGCTTCTCGGTTATGGGGGTCCGCGCCGGTGAATATGGCCGCCAGTTCCCGGCGCTCGGCGCAGAGAATGTTGCCGCGATCTGGGCGCTGGCCGAGGCGGGTCAGGTAACGCCCCGTGTCCACGCCGCCGTCCCGCTCAACCGCTGGCGCGAGGCGTTCGACATAATGGCCAACCGCGAAGTCGTCGGCCGGGTCGTCCTGGTGCCGTAAAGCGAGGCGCGGCCACCCATTCACCCCTTCCGCGCCGCGATCCAATCGTCGATGTGCGCCTCCAACACGTCCATGGGCACCGGGCCGTTTTCGAGAACCGCATCGTGGAACGCACGTTCGTCCCATTTAGGCCCGAGCACGGCTTCCGCCTTCGCGCGCAATCGCGTGATCGTCAGCTCGCCGACCTTGTACGCGAGCGCCTGCCCCGGCCAGGTGATGTAACGATTGACTTCGGCCTCGACGTTGTGCCGAGTCAGCGCCGTGTTCGTCAGCATATAGTCGATGGCACGGTCGCGGCTCCATCCCTCGACGTGGATGCCGGTGTCGACGATCAGTCGGCAAGCGCGCCACATTTCATAACTGTAGCGCCCCATCTTTTTCTCCGGCGTGTCGTAGATGCCCATCTCCTCGCCGAGGCTTTCCGAATAAAGCGCCCAGCCTTCGACGAAGGCGGTGAAACTGACCATATGCTTGCGAAAATCCGGCAACGTGAGTTCCTGTTGCAGCGATAGCTGCGTCTGGTGCCCCGGAGCCGCCTCATGAAGCGTCAACGCCGGAAGTTCATACAGCGGGCGCTCGTCGAGATGAGTAGTGTTGACGCGATAGGCCCCGGCGCGGCCCTGTGCGACACTGCCCTGCTCCGAATAAGCGGTCGTCGTACCCTCGGCCTGATCCGCCGGAATGGGCTTCACGGTGAACGGCAGGCGCGGGAGCGTGCCGATGATCCTGGGCAGCCAGTCGTCGATCAACTTGTTAGTATAGGCTGATTTCTCGAGCAATTCCTGCGGCGTCTTGGCGTAAAATTGGGGATCGGTCCGCATATGCGCGACGAAGGCGGCGCGGTTGGGATAGCCGGCGTCCGCGGCTACCTTGTCCATCGCCGCGCCGATTCGCGCGACCTCGCTCAGGCCCAGCGCATGGATCTGCGCCGGGGTCATCGCCGTCGTCGTCATCGCTTGTGCGCGATTGGCGTAATAGGCCGCGCCGCCTGGGGTCGCGCCGATACCGAAGGTCGTCCGGCATTTTGGCGCGTATTCGGTGGTGTAAAAGGTCAGCAGGTCGCGGTACGCCGGCACGATCGCCGCCGTGATCAGCGCCCGGGCGCGGGTACTCATGGCATTCCAGTCCGCAGGCGGTATCGCTGCCGGACGCGGCGCCGCGAAAGGGGCCATGAACACCGACTTCGCCGGGTCGGTGACGATATGGGCGGCGATCGACGTTTCAAACCCCTTGAGCGGCACGCACGGCTGGGCGTAACCTGCGGCGACGCCCGTTCGCGTCACCTCGATCTGCTGCCGGTTGTACGCCGGATAGGCAGCAAGGCGGTTCAGATAGCCGTCGTAATCCGCCTTCGTTCGCAGCGTCGCCTGGTCGGGATAGCTCGCGAAACCGGTGTGCCATCCGGAATAGGTAGTGAAAGTGATCGCGCGCTGGCCGAACGCATTTCCCGCGACATTGTCGGCGAGCATCCGCCGCAGTACGCCCTTGTTCACCCGGTCCGCCGCGCTCAATCCGGCGGGGTCGATCCGGTCGAGGCGGGCGATGAATCCTGCCTCGGTCGCGGCGGCGCGGTCGGCGGCGGCGAGGCTGGCATCGGGCAGCTTGCCGTCGCCCCGATGATCGCCGACCTCGGTCGCGAGCATGGGATCGTTCGTCAGCGCCCATTGCCAATGATCGGCGATTACCGCGGCGAGAACGGCGGACGGGGTCGCCGCGGCGGGTGCGGCGGCGATGACGGCCGTCGCGGCAAGAATAGTTAAACGGTGCATCGTGGCCCCCCCCCGGGAGATCGTGATGGGCGAAGCTAGCGCGCCTTGTACGGCTCGGCTAGCATCGCGCGGCGCCAGTACTGCGGGAGGGGGCCATGGCCAGTGTTGCCGGACGGGGATCGCAATCGGCGTCCCGCTTCGACCGCATCGTCAACGACCGTGTTCTGGCGAGCGCCGCCATCGTCATGCTCGCGTTCGTCGTCGCCGCCATCGCGCGCGGTCAAGCGCAGTGGGGACGCATTCCGTGGCCGGTCTGGGTTCACCTCGCGACGATGGGCACCGCGCTCGTTCTGACGCCCGCGATGCTGTTGCGCGCTAAAGGTACGCGTAGCCACCGCGTCCTCGGCTGGACATGGGCGGCGGCGATGCTGGCGACGGCGGGGTTCAGCTTCCTGATCCGCGCGTCGAACAACGGCAGCTTCAGCGTCATCCACATCCTGTCGGTGTGGGTCGCGGTCCAGGTGCCGTGGATCATCTATCGCGCACGGACTCGCAATATCGCCGGGCATCACCGCTCAGTTCGCGGCCTCGTCATCGGCGCGCTGCTGGTCGCGGGCTTCTTCACCTTCCCCTTTGATCGTTTGCTCGGTCATTGGCTGTTCTCGTGAAGTAGCGCGGCCGACGCGGCGGGCTGCGACGGTCGCACCGCTTGCCTGTTTCGTGTCAAGAACATACACTGAACTGATGTCGCATCTCGATACACGTGCCAAGCTCGCGATTCTTGCCGACGCGGCAAAATACGATGCGTCATGCGCTTCGTCGGGAACTACAAAGCGCAACTCCGCCAGTGGCAAGGGCATCGGCTCAACCGAGGGCAGCGGCATCTGTCACAGCTATGCGCCCGACGGGCGGTGCATCTCGCTGCTCAAGATTCTGCTGACCAACAGCTGTACCTTCGACTGCCATTATTGCATTAACCGGCGGTCGTCGAACGTTCGCCGCGCGCGCTTCACCGTCGACGAGGTCGTCCGGCTGACGCTAAATTTCTATAAGCGCAACTATATCGAGGGCCTGTTTCTGTCGTCGGGCATCATCGGGTCATCCGATTATACGATGGAGCAGCTCGTCCTCGTCGCGACGACCCTTCGGCTCGATCACGACTTCCGCGGATATATCCATCTCAAGACGATCCCCGACGCCGATCCCGCGCTGATCGAACAGGCGGGGTTGTACGCCGACCGGCTGTCGATCAACGTCGAGCTGCCGACCGAGCCGGGGCTGATCCGCCTCGCTCCCGAGAAGAGCGCCGGGCGAATTCGCACGGCGATGCGCGAGTTGAAGGATGGCATCGACGACAATCGCGACGCGCGGAAGAAATACCGCAGCGCGCCGAAGTTCGCCCCCGCCGGGCAATCGACCCAGATGATCATCGGGGCCGACGCGGCGACCGACACCGACGTCGTCGCCAGCGCGTCGTCCCTATACGGGAAGTTCGGACTACGCCGTGTGTACTACAGCGCTTTCTCGCCGATCCCCAACGCCAGCGCCGTCCTCCCCCTCGTCCGCCCACCGCTCATGCGCGAACATCGCCTATATCAGGCCGACTGGCTGATGCGCTTTTACGGCTTCGCGCCGGGCGAGGTAGCGGACGCGACCGACGACGGGATGTTGCCGCTCGACATAGATCCGAAGACGGCGTGGGCGCTCAAGCACCGCGCCGACTTCCCCGTCGATATCAACCGCGCGCCGCGAGAAATGCTGCTGCGCGTGCCGGGCATGGGGGTGAAGACGGTCAACGCCGTCTTGCGCTCGCGACGGCAGCGACGACTCCGCCTCGACGATCTCGGGCGGCTGACGCGGAGCATCGACCGCCTGCGCCCATTCGTCATCGCCGCCGACTGGCGTCCGCTCGCGCTCGCCGACAGCGCCGTGCTGCGCCCGACACTGGTCAAAGCCGAGCGGTCGCAGCTGGAACTGTTCGCCTGACAAGGAGTCGAGTGGGCGATGACGGACACTCTTCGCTTGACCCGCCGGGGATTGGCTTCGTGATCCGGCCAAGCGCGACGTAATGTCCATCGCCGTTCTCGCCCGCGCGGACGACTTCGACGGCTGGCGGGCGGCCGCGCGCGGATTGGCGGCGGCGCGCGTGACCGGCGAAACGATTGTCTGGCAGGTTGGTGACGCGCCGACCGATTTGCTCGGCGGGCCCGCCGCCGATAACGCCGCGCCGGTCGCGACCGAACCGATGTTCTCTGTCCCCAGAGACTTCATCGACATGGCGCGGCGTGTGGTCTGCCACACCGACCCCGAACGTTTCGCTTTGCTATATGCCGCCCTGGCGACGTTGCGTGACCGCCCAAAATTGTTCGACGATGCCGCCGATCCGCTGGTGCGGCGGCTGTACGACCTCGATAAGGGCGTCCGCCGCGACGTTCACAAGATGCGCGCTTTCGTCCGCTTTCGGGAGGTTGGCGAGAACGAGGAGGACGACGGCGAGCGCTTCGTGGCGTGGTTCGAGCCCGATCATCACATCGTCCGCCTCAATGCCGGCTTCTTTGCACGACGCTTTGCCAACATGGCATGGTCGATCCTGACCCCCGACGAGTGCGTTCACTGGGACGGCGAACTGAGCTTCACGTCAGGCGCGTCGCGCGCCGATGCGCCCGAGGGCGACCCACTCGAGGCGACGTGGCGGACCTATTATGCAAGCATTTTCAACCCTGCACGACTCAAGGTGAAGGCGATGACGAGCGAAATGCCGCGCAAATATTGGAAAAACCTGCCCGAGGCGGCGCTCGTCCCTGGGCTGATCGCGGGCGCGGGCGAGCGAACACGGATGATGCTCGCCGCCGGTGACGCGGCGGGAATGACCAACGCCGCGGTCCAGGCGAGCGCGCGTCGCCCTGCCGACGCCAATCCCGCCGACGCAAATCCCTGCGACGCAAATCCCGGCGACGGCAGCTCCGCCGACGCTCTCGCCGTGCTGCGCGACGATGCCCGCCACTGTCAGCGATGCCCGTTGTTCGGCCCGGCGACGCAGACGGTGTTCGGCGAGGGGTCGCCCACCGCACGGCTGATGTTCGTCGGCGAGCAGCCGGGCGACAGCGAGGACCTTGGCGGACGCCCGTTCATTGGCCCAGCGGGGCAGGTGTTCGACCGGGCGCTGGCGGCAGCCGGGATCGAGCGGGGTCAAACTTATGTTACTAACGCGGTCAAGCACTTCAAGTTCGAGCCGCGCGGCAAACGGCGCATCCATGCCAAGCCGATGACCCCCGAGATCGACGCCTGCCGCTGGTGGGTCGACCACGAACGCCGCATCATCAAGCCGACAATCACGGTTGCGCTCGGCGCGACGGCTGCGCGATCTCTGACCGGCAAGACGGTAACGATCAGCCGCGAACGCGGACGCGCGCTAACGCTTGCCGACGGGAGCGAAGCCTGGATCACCGTCCATCCGAGTTTCATCCTGCGGATCGAGGATAGGACGGCGGCGGCTGCCGAGTTTGCCCGCTTCGTCGCCGACCTGATCGCGGTACGCGAACGGCTGGCGACGCTGGTCGCCGCCTAGGATCAAACACTAGAGCGTTTTTCGATCAGTCGAAAAACGCCCTAGCCGATCAGTGTCCCGGCCCCTTCGCGAAAGGCGAAATAACCCCGCCGCGCGGCGGGCCATGCCGCACTGTCCCACGCGCGCCGCACTGGAACCAGCGCGATGCCGTCGGTCACTATCGCCGCCGCGACGAGGTCGAGAGCGGTGCGGGTGGGGCCGATCGGGGCGTACGGCACGACGACCGTCGTCAGGTCACATCGCCGTGCCCAGTCGCGCACCGCCCCCGTCGTCAACGCGGGCAAGGCGTCCGCCGCCACCGCGAAATGTGCGGCGGCGCGGTCACGCGCGTCGGTAAGTGCGTTAGCCACGAAGGTTTCGACCGCCGCGCTACGGCCATCGGCAACGGTCGCGCTCGCCACGGCCGTGACGCGCGCGCCGCCGAGGGCGAGGCTTTCGGCGTGGCAATCGTCCTCGCCCAGCAGCAGGCCGACGCGCCCCGTCGCGGGCATCATCGGCGACAACGCCTGCGGTGGGGTCGGGGCCTCGGTCAACGCAGTTGCCGTCGTCGCCAGACCCGCGGGGGCAAACCGCCCGCCAGTATAGCGCGCGATATTGTCACGGGTGGCAAGGTACGTCTTGCCCGCCGTCTGCAACCCGGCGACCCAGCGCCACGACAAAGTGTTCGACGCCGGGTCGCCGTCGAACAGCTGCCGGTAGAACAGGTCCGCCCCCAACTGCCACGGCAGCCGCAGCGTGAAGATCCAGATGCTGGCAAACCACATCCGCGCGTGGTTGTGGAGATAGCCGTGCGTCGCGAGTTCGGCGATCCATGCGTCGAAGCAATCGATGCCGGTGTTGCCCGCGAGCGCGCGGTCATAGGCCGCCCGCCAGCCGCCGGTCTGCATCTTTAGCCCGGCAAGGTCGGCGCGGTAGCGGGTCCACACCGACGGACGCATTTCGAGCCAACCCTTCCAATAAGTTCGCCACAGCACTTCTTGGAGAAACTTCTCCGCCGCCGCCGCCGAATGCTCACGCCGGACTGCCGCGACGACCTCGGCTTCGGTGACAAGGCGGTAGCGCAGGAAGCGTGACAGCATCGACACATTGGTGCGGTCGCCCGGCCCGTGGTCGTAATTGCGCGTATCGGTGTAGCGACGCCCGGCGGCGGCGACGAAATCATCGAGGGCAGCAAGGCCGGCGGCACGAGCGGGGGCAAGGTTCATCGCCACGGAACTACCTCAGTTGCGGCCGCACGCGGCATGTCGCGACGCCGCAGCGATGGCGCTGGGTCAGCGCGGTGACCGCCTCGCAGCGGCAATCGCGCTGGCCGCGCGCACCGCCGGAAGGCGCTTGGCATAGATGGCTTCGACAATCGCCAAAATTTCAGGTCGCGCTGTCGCGGGGGTCCCGCCGGCGAGTGGCTGGGGATCGTATTCGAGACCGAGCTGGATCGCCTCCGCCGTATCGCGGCCATGGGTCTGCTCGATCAGGCGAAAGGCGAAGTCGATGCCGCTGGTGACACCGCCAGCGGTGATACGGTTGCGGTCGATGACCGTGCGCTCGGCAACATACGTCGCGCCAAAGGCGGTGAGCTGGTCGCCCCACGCCCAATGGCACCCGGCACGATAGCCATCGAGCAGGCCAGCGGCGGCCAGAACAAGCGATCCCGTGCACACGCTGGTGACGTAGCGCGCGGTCGCCGCGTGCGCGCGGAGCCAGTCGAGGACGGTGTCGTCGTCCATCAGCGCGGTCGTTCCGTAACCGCCCGGGACGCAGACGATGTCGAGCGCCGGGCAGTCGGCGAGCGTGGTGGTCGGCACCAGCGCCAGCCCGCAATCGGACATCACCGGGTCGAGCGACTTGGCGACGAAATACAGCGTTGCCCCCGGCATCCGCGACAGGACCTGCGCCGGTCCCGTCATGTCGAGCTGGGTAATGTCGGGAAACAGGAGAAAGCCGATCTTCACGCGACGTATTCCATCCCCAGCGCCTCGGCGACGGCGGCGTGGCGGATTTTGCCGGCCATGACGTTGAGGCCGGCCGCGAGATGCGGGTCGGCCGCCATCGCGCCCTCGGCGCCCAGCTTCGCCAGGCGCAGCGCGAACGGCAGCGTCGCGTTGTTGAGCGCGAAGGTCGAGGTGCGGGCGACCGCGCCGGGCATGTTGGCGACGCAATAATGGATGATACCGTCGACGACGTAGACTGGGTCCTGATGCGTCGTCGCGTGGCTCGTTTCGAAACACCCCCCCTGGTCGATTGCGATATCGACCAGCACCGACCCACGCTTCATCAGCTTGAGCATATCCCGGGTGACAAGTTTTGGTGCCGCCGCGCCGGGGATGAGGACCGCGCCGATGACGACGTGGGCGCTCGCGACCGCCGCCTCGATCGCCGCCTTGCTGCTGAACACCGTTTTGACGCGGCCTTCGAACATCTCGTCGATCTCGGCGAGGCGCGCGGTCGAAATATCGTAGATCGTGACGTCGGCGCGCAGGCCGACTGCCATCTGCGCCGCGTTGACGCCGCTGACCCCGCCACCAAGGATCGCGATGCGCCCCGGCGCAACGCCGGGAACGCCGCCAAGCAGGATGCCGCGCCCGCCCTGTTCCTTTTCAAGGTAATGCGCCCCGACCTGGACGCTCATCCGCCCTGCGACCTCCGACATCGGGCGGAGCAGCGGCAGGCCGCCAGTGCGGTCGGTCACTGTTTCATACGCGATGCACGTCGCGCCGCTGGCCAGCAACGCTTTGGCCTGAACGGGGTCGGGGGCGAGGTGGAGGTAAGTAAACAGGACCTGGCCCGGGCGCAGCATCGCGCACTCGGCGGGCTGGGGTTCCTTGACCTTGACGATCATATCGGCCGCGGCAAAGACGCGCGCCGCGTCGGGAGCGATCGCCGCCCCGGCCGCGACATAATCGTCGTCGGTAAAATCGATGCCGCAACCGGCCTGGGTTTCGACCGTTACCGTATGCCCGGCAACCGTCAGCTCGGCAACCGATGGAGGCGTCAGACCGACCCGATATTCGTGGATCTTGATCTCCTTGGGTACACCGATATGCATCGCGGATCCTTCGTGTCTGACGGTGCTGCGCTATAGCGCAGTGCGGCGCGGGCCGCCACGTTGCGGTGCACAATTGGGCATGATAGTGCGCTACACTTGGCACAGTATGGGCATCCGCCACGTGAACTCGATTCGACGACCCTTGAGCCGCTGCTACCGCTCCGCCTGCTCGCAATGAATTCCCCGACGTCCACTGGATCGACGCCATTGCCGACGGTCGATGCCAACCCGGCGGCGGCACTTGCCGGATCACCCCGTGCGACCGCCGACAGCCACGGCACGGACAGCTTTACCAAACTTGCGATCGGCGCGATCGGCGTCGTTTTTGGCGATATCGGCACCAGTCCGCTCTATGCGATGAAGCTCGTCTTCGTTGGCGAGCATCCGCTGGCGATCGATCAACTCCATGTTTTCGGTGTCATCTCGCTGATCTTCTGGACAATGATCATGGTGGTGACGGTCAAATACGTCTTCATTGTCATGCGCGCCGACAACCGTGGCGAAGGCGGGTCGATGGCGCTCCTCGCGCTCATTTCGCGGCTGTCGCCGGGGGCCGGGCGGTCGCGCTATCTTGTTCTGCTCGGCGTGCTGGCGACGGCGCTGTTCTTCGGCGACGCGATCATTACCCCGGCGATCTCGGTGCTGTCGGCGATCGAGGGACTGACGATCGTCGAACCCGAAACTCACCGCCTCGTCCTGCCGCTCGCGATCGTCATCCTGATCGGTCTATTCGTCTTCCAGTCGCGCGGGACGGCAAAGGTCGGCGCATTGTTCGGCCCGGTCATGCTGTTTTACTTCGCGGTGATCGCCGGTCTCGGCGTTTTCCAGCTGATCGCGCATCCAGCCATTCTCGTTGCGCTGTCGCCGCACTGGGCGGTGCTGTTTTTTGCCGCGAATCCGCTGCTCGCCTTTCTCGCGCTCGGCTCGGTCGTCCTCGCGGTGACGGGCGCGGAAGCACTGTACGCCGACATGGGTCACTTCGGGCGGCGGCCGATCTCGGCGGCGTGGCTGTACCTCGTCCTGCCGGCACTGATGCTCGGCTATCTTGGCCAGGGGGCGATGATGCTCAACAACCCGGCGACGGCGCAAAACCCGTTTTATCTGATGGCCCCCGACATCCTGCGTCTGCCCCTCGTCATCCTAGCGACGATGGCGACCATCATCGCCAGCCAGGCGGTTATTTCGGGGGCGTTCTCGGTCGCGCAACAATCCGTCCAGCTCGGCTTCCTGCCGCGCCTGAAGATCGTCCACACCAGCGCACGGTCGGCGGGGCAGATCTATATTCCGATGATCAACTGGACGCTGCTGATCCTCGTCATCCTCCTCGTCCTCGGCTTCCGCAATTCGGATAGCCTCGCCGCTGCATATGGCATTGCGGTGACGGGTACGATGACGATCACGACGATGATGATGGCGGTTCTCGTCCTGAAGATCTGGAAGTGGCCGCGCTGGTGGGCGGTGCCGCTGCTCGGGCTACTGCTGGTCATCGACGGGGCGTATTTCGCGTCGAACCTGACGAAGATCCCCGATGGCGGCTGGTTTCCGCTGCTCGTCGGGGCGATCGCCTTCACGCTGCTGACGACATGGGCGCGCGGGCGGCACCTGATGATGCTCCGCCTGCGTGAGAGCGCGATGCCGATCGAGGTGTTCATCAAATCGGCGGCGACGGCGGCCACGCGCGTTCAGGGCACGGCGGTGTTCATGACAAGCAGCCCGGAAGGCGTACCGCACGCCCTGCTCCACAACCTCAAGCACAACAAGGTGCTGCATGACCGCGTCCTGATCTTGACCGTGATGATCGACGAGGTGCCGTTCGTCGACGACGAGGACCGGATGGAGGTGCGTCCTCTCGGCTCCAACTTCTACCGCATGATCATGCGCTACGGTTTCATGCAGGAGATCAACATCCCCGCGACGTTGAAACTGGTCGAGAATTGCGGCCCCAAGATCAAGATGATGGACACGAGCTTTTTCCTCGCGCGCCAGACTTTGCTCGCGAGCGACCGCCCCGGCATGGCGATCTGGCGCGAAAAGGTGTTCGCGTGGATGTTGAGCAATTCGGAAAGCGCGATGGAATTCTTCAAGCTGCCAACCAACCGGGTGGTAGAATTGGGAAGCCAGGTCGAGATCTAACGCGGACCCGGGCGCAGATCAGCCGGCGAAGACGGGCGACGTGTTCGCCCGAGCCCGTCCGGCGGCGCGGCTTTGCCGCGACGGTTACCCGCCCTTCAGTTCCGCCGCACCACCAGACCCGCCAGCCACCCGGCAAGCAACGCCAGCCCCACGGCAACCAGCCCATAGGTCAGGCCGTGCTCCTGCGCGGCGACATAGACCCAGCGTTCAAAGCCGCTTTTGTCGATGGTGATCGGCGTCGCGGCGCGGGCGATGACCTTGCCGGCGCGGATCAGGTAGATTTCGGCGGTGTAGACCCCGACCGGTACCGCGCTGGGGATGGCGATCCGCGCCTGGTACAGAATATTCTGCGTCAGGCCGATCCGTCCCTCCTGCTCGCTCCACAGCCCGGTGCGGCGGCGCAGATCGACAAGGCCGCGCGTGAACTCGGCGACTTGCCCGCCGTCGCCGGTCGTCGGCGACAGCTGGAGATAGTCCAACCCGATCTCCCAGATCGACGCATTGCGTTCGTCGACCAGCGTCTTGATCGGCGCCGACGTCGCAACGGCGTAAAAACCCGGCGCGGTTTCAAAACGGACGCTGTCTGTATTGATCCAGACGCCGGCGACGCGCGCCTTTTTACGGAGCGTGATCGGCTCGGCGGGGCCGCGAACGACGATGGCGAGGCCAGGGCGCTCGTCGGGGACGCTGCCGCGCGGATACTGGATCGCGCCGAAGACGAGCAGCTCGGCCCCCTTGAACGTATAAACGATGTCGATCCGGTTCTGGCTGATGTCGGTGATGAGCCGGACCGGAGCGACCGCTTCGGCGGGCACAGCGACCGCGCCCATCACGGCGGCCAACGCCCAGCAGAACGCGGCGAAGCCCTTCATGCGGGGCCAAAAACCGAGAACAACTCGGCGGGGGTAAGGGCCAGGCCGATCGCGAGCCGCACGGCAACGGCGACAACGATGAGCGCGAGGCCGAGGCGGAGCCGCAATGGCGACAGCTTTTGCGCCGCGCGGACGCCGAGCTGCGCCCCCAAAACGCCACCGACAAGGAGAAGCCCGGCCAGCACGATATCGACCGTCTGCGATTCGACCGAGTGGAGCACGGTCGTCGCGGCGGTGACGAAGACGATCTGAAATAGCGACGTCCCGACAACCGAATTCGCCGACATCCCGAGCAGATAAATCATCGCGGGGACGAGAATGAAGCCGCCGCCGACCCCCATGATCACCGTCAACATCCCAACCACCGCGCCCAGCAACAGCGGCGCGAGTGGGGAAATATACAGCCCCGAAGTGTAAAAACGCGTCTTCCACGGCAGCGCGGCGATGTACGGATTATGCGCGTGAAGCCGCTTGGGACGCGCGCCCTTCGCCGTTCGCCGCAGCGTGCGGATCGATTCGCGCAACATCAGCCCGCCAACGGTGCCGAGGAGAAGGACGTAGACGAGGTTGATCGTGACATCGATCTGGCCGAGCTGCTGCAGCCAGCGGAAGACGACCGACCCGAGCGCCGCGCCGATCAGCCCGCCCGCGATCAGGACCCCACCCATCTTGAGGTCGACCCCGCCGCGCCGCCAATATGCCAATGCTCCCGAGACGCTCGCGCCAGTGATCTGGGTCGCCGACGACGCCACCGCCACGGCGGGTGGGATGCCATAGAAGATGAGCAGCGGCGTCGTCAGGAACCCGCCGCCGACCCCGAACATCCCCGACAGGAAGCCGACCAGCCCGCCAAGGCCGACGATGACGAGCCAGTTGACCGACAACTCGGCGATAGGAAGATAAAGGGTCACACGTGGGGGTTTAGCGGCGGGAACGAAAGAGCGCGACCCTTAGTCGTCTTCGTCGTCGAACCCTGCCAAATCCAACGCCCGCGCCCGCATCTGCCGGGTCTGGCACCAATGGACCAGTGCCTCCTCGCGGCCGTGCGTTACCCACACCTCGCGCGGGGCGAGTTCGACGCAGGTGTCGGTCAGCTCGTCCCAGTCGGCGTGGTCGGAGACGATCAGTGGTAGCTCGACCATGCGCTGCACCGCGCGCTGACGCACGCGCATCCACCCGCTCGCCATCGCGGTGATCGGATCGGGCAGCCGCCGGCTCCAGCGGTCGGCGAGGGCGCTGGGGGGCGCGATGACGACATGACCCTTCATGTCCGCCGCCTTGACCCCCGCCGCCGTTCGCAGATCGCCAAGATCGACGCCAAGGTCGACATACAGATCGCACAGCCGCTGGACCGCGCCGTGGAGATAGATCGGCGCGTCGTGGCCGAGCGCGCGCAGTTCGGCAATCACGCGCTGCGCCTTGCCCAAAGCATACGCCCCGACGACGACGCAGCGGTCGGGATTGGCGGCGAGTGCCGTCGAAATCTTCGCGATCTCGGTCGGGGTATCGGGGTGGCGAAAGACCGGCAGGCCGAACGTCGCCTCGGTAACGAACACATCGCACGGTACGGGTTCGAACCGCGCGCAGGTCGGGTCGGCGCGGCGCTTGTAATCGCCCGAAACGACGATCCGCTCGCCCGCGTAATCCAGGACGATCTGCGCCGAGCCGAGGACGTGTCCGGCGGGAACGAACGTCGCGGTGACGTCGCCGACCCGGACCGCCTCGCCATAAGCGGCGACCTGCCCGTTCTGATCGCCGTAGCGGACACCCATGATTGCGAGCGTCTCGTGCGTCGCCAGAACCTTGCCGTGGCCACCGCGCGCATGGTCGGCGTGACCGTGGGTGACGAGCGCCCTGTCCTTCGGACGCGACGGATCAATCCAGAAGTCGCCGGGTTCGACGTAAATCCCCTCCGGATGGGGCTGAAGCCAGGAGCCGAGTGCCATCGCGCCGATATGGGCGCGACCACCGCCTAGTGAAAGATGCGGACGATCGCCGGCGCGAACGCCACCAGCACTGTCGGCAAGACCATGACCGTCACCATGACCAGCGCCGCCGCGGGGTGGGCCAGATTGAACGTCCACCCCGCCGAGGCGACGTGTTTCGGCACGAACAAGCGCATATCCGCACGATTGAAATAGAGCTTGATCGGGCCTCGCGACCAGTTGGTCAGGGTGTGATGCACGGGGTCGATCATCGCCGCAACTTTCAACGCGAGTACGTTAGCGTTGTAATACACCTTTTCATCGCGGCTTCCTATATGGTTTCACATGGACGCCGCTCCCCTCCCCGACGCCCTCCCCGCCGCCCTCGCCGACTGGTTCGCGATGCGCGGGTGGGCAGTGCGGCGGCACCAGCTTGAGATGCTCGCGGCGGCGCGGGCGGGCAACCATGCGCTCCTTGTCGCGCCGACGGGGTCGGGGAAGACGCTCGCCGGGTTCCTCCCCAGTCTCGCCGAGCTGATCGAGACGCCGATTGACGGGCTGCACACTGTCTATGTCTCGCCGCTCAAGGCGCTCGCGGTCGATGTCGCGCGCAACCTGACGACGCCGATCGCCGAGATGGGCCTCGACATCCGCGTCGAGACGCGGACCGGGGACACTCCGTCGGACCGCAAGGCGCGGCAGCGGGCGACCCCGCCGCAGATCCTGCTGACGACGCCCGAGTCGCTGTCATTACTCATCAGCTATCCCGACGCGGCGCGGATGCTCGGCGGGTTGCGAACGGTAATCGTCGACGAGGTCCACGCCTTTGCGACGACCAAGCGCGGCGACATCCTCAACCTCGCCCTATCGCGGCTAGCTGCAATCGCACCCGGCCTGCGCCGCGTCGGGCTGAGCGCGACGATCGCCGATCCGGAGGCGTATCAGGGCTGGCTCGCGCCCAACGCGGACGCCGCGAGCGTTCGGCTGGTACGAGGCGATCCAGGGGCCGAGCCGGTGATCGACATCCTCGTACCCGACGGGCGCATCCCGTGGTCGGGGCACAACGGGCGCTATGCGGCGGCCGAGGTCATCAAGCTTATCGCGGCGCACAAGCTGACGATCGTCTTCGTCAACACCCGCGCTGTCGCCGAGCTTATCTTCCGCGACCTGTGGGCGGAGAACGACGATGCGCTGCCGATCGGCATCCACCACGGCTCGCTGAGCGCCGAGGCGCGACGCAAGGTCGAGGGCGCGATGGCGACGGGCAGGCTCCGCGCGATCGTCGCGACCGCGAGCCTCGACCTTGGCATCGACTGGGGCGACGTCGATCTGGTGGTGCAGATGGGTGCGCCGAAGGGGAGTTCGCGCCTGCTCCAGCGGATCGGGCGGGCCAATCACCGGATGGACGAGGCGTCGGAGGCCGTCGTCGTTCCGGGCAACCGCTTCGAGTACCTCGAGAGCCTCGCCGCGCGCGATGCCGTGGCGGCGCATGAGCTCGACGTCGACGCCTTCCGCCCCGGTGGCGTCGACGTCCTCGCGCAGCACATCATGGCGTGCGCGTGCGCCGCACCGTTCGCGCCCGACGACCTGTACGCCGAGGTGCGAACGTCGGCCCCCTATGCCGGGCTGCCGCGCGCCG
>JANYFA010000028.1 GCA_025362895.1 Sphingomonadaceae bacterium
GGGCGGATCGACGCTGACGCAGCAATTGGCCAAGACGAGCTTCCTGACCGGCGATCGCACGATCAAGCGCAAGCTGCAGGAAATCATCATCGCCTTCTACCTCGAAAGCCGCCTGACCAAGAACGAGATCCTGTCGCGCTACCTTTCGAGCGTCTATTTCGGCGAGGGAGCCTATGGCCTCCGCGCCGCCGCGCGAACCTATTTCGACCGCGCGCCCGCCGACCTCAGCGTCGGGCAGGCGGCGATGCTCGCGGGGCTGGTCCAAGCCCCGTCGCGCCTTGCGCCGAGTCGCCATCTGCAGGCGGCGCAGGACCGCGAGCGCGTCGTGCTGGGCGCGATGGTCGCCACCGGCGCGCTGACCGAAACGCAGGCCGATCACGTCGCGCCGGCGCGGGTGGTGCGGGGGCGCGAAAGCCTGCCGGCCGGGTCGTATTTCGCCGACTGGGTGCTGCCGCAGGCGCGCGGCAGCATCGACGCCGGGCAGTATGGCGACGTGGCGGTCGCGACGACACTCGACCCCGTTCTGCAAAAAGCAGCCGAGCGCGCCGTTGCCGACACGCTGGCGGGGTTCAAAGGCACGAACGTCCATCAGGCGGCACTCGTCGCGATGCGTCCCGACGGGCGCGTCGTCGCGATGGTCGGCGGGGCGAATTACGGGGCGACGCCGTTCAATCGCGCGACCCAGGCGCTGCGCCAGCCCGGATCATCGTTCAAACTGTTCGTCTATCTCGCCGCCCTCCATGCCGGCATGACGACATCGACGACCATCGACGACGCCCCCGTCACCATCGACGGCTGGTCGCCGAAGAACGACGAGGGCAAATATCGCGGTCGCATCAGCCTCGCCACCGCCTTCGCCGCGTCGTCGAATGTCGCCGCTGCCAAAATCATGCACGAGGTCGGCGTCGAGGCCGTTCGCAAGCAGGCACGCCTCCTCGGGGTGACGGTGCCGCTGTCGAATTACGAAGGCCTCGCGCTCGGCACGTCGGGGGTGCCGCTGATCGAGCTGACGAGCGCTTATGCCGCGCTCGCCAACGGCCAATATCCGGTCAAGCCGGTCGGGATCGCCAATCCGCGCGGGGCCGGGTTGATCGACCGCGTGCGCGGCGCGGTCGCCGTCGTCCAACCCTGGCCCGAACGCGGCCCGATGCTCGAACTGCTCCAATCTGCGGTGCGCCACGGCACCGGTGTCGCCGCCGCCCTGCCGGTGCCGACCTATGGCAAGACGGGGACGACGCAGAACCACCGTGACGCCTTGTTCATCGGCTTCGCGGGTGATCTCGTCGTCGGGGTGTGGGTCGGTAACGACGATAATTCACCGATGACCGGCGCGGTTGTCGGTGGCACCGTCCCGGCCAAATTATGGCACAAGTTCATGGTTGCCGCGCTGACGCATGACGGCACGCTGCGGCCCGCCCGGGCCCCCGAGCCGGTCGACCCCGGCCCCGGCGATGCGCTGATCGGGGCAATTAGCGACACTGCCCAAGCGGCGATCGACGACGCGCTCGATCGCCGTTCCGACGGCGCCGACCGCGACGCCGCGCAGGCTCGGCGCGACGCGGGCGAACCCGACGTTCCGCAGTAATCAGGGGCTCGGATGGGCGCGCTGCCGCGGTTGCGGGGTCTCCAATGTACCCAAGGCGCCTCGCAGCCATGACCATGCGAACCGCGGCAGGGTCACGGGAAAGCGTCAGGGGCGCAGGCGCAAACGAACCGAATTGGCGTGAGCGGGCAGACCTTCTGCGGTCGCCAAGGTTACGGCGGCGGGGCCGATGGCGACGAGTCCGGTCGTTCCGACGTCGAGAAAGGTCGTCCGCTTCATGAAGTCAGTGACGCTTAAACCACTGGAAAACCTCGCTCTTCGCCCGGTCGGCAGGACGTGGTTTGGCCCCGCGACATAATCGCCGACGGCCTCCGGCGTGTGGCGCCCGATGAAGACCGACCCGGCATGGCTAACGCCTTGGAAAATAACGTCTGGATCGTCGAGCATGACCTGCAAATGCTCAGGCGCAAGGGCGTCGATCAGAGGAATCGCAGCGTCGAAATCAGGGACGACGATGATCGTGCCATAGGTTTCCCAGCTCGCGCGTGCAGACTTTTGCGTCGATAATTCAGTTAGTTGACGCTCAACAGCCGCCGCCACTGCATCCCCGAACGCCGCCGAATCGGTAATCAGGATCGACTGGGCGACGGCGTCATGTTCAGCCTGCGCGAGAAGATCGGCGGCAACCCACTCCGGATCCGACCGCGCATCGCTAACAACGACCACCTCCGATGGCCCCGCGACCATATCGATACCAACAATCCCAAAGACTTGGCGCTTCGCTTCGGCGACCCACGCATTACCCGGGCCCGTAATCTTATCGACCGCAGCGATCGTCGCGGTGCCGAAAGCAAGGGCGGCGATCGCTTGCGCCCCGCCAATCCGGTAGACCGTGTCGACCCCCGCCAATTCGGCCGCGACAAGAACCAAGGGGTTGATTTCATTGCCGGGCGTCGGCGTCACCATGACCAGCCGCGCAACGCCCGCGACCTTCGCCGGGATCGCGTTCATCAGCACCGACGACGGGTAAGCCGCTCGCCCCCCGGGAACATAAATCCCCGCCGCCGCCACCGGCGACCACCTGTAACCCGTTCGAATCCCATGCCGATCGGTGCGATCGAGCCCCGTCGGACGCTGCGCCGCATGGAAGTCGCGAATGCGTTCGGCGGCCAGTTCAAGCGCTGCAAGAAGATCGGGCGCGATCGCGTCTCTTGCGGCGGCGATGGTGACTCGGTCGATCTCGATCCCGGTGGCGGCAAGATCGACCTGGTCGAACCGCGCCGTCAGTTCGGCAACGGCGACATCCCCCCGCGTCCTGACGTCGGCGATAATTGCCGCGACATCACGCGCCACGTCGGCGTCGCTCTCGCGGCGAACATCGACCAGCACTTTGAAATCACTGGCGAACGTTGCTGCTGTGGCGTCAATTCGGAGCGGCATGATTCCTCACGGCGGCGGCGCGAAAGCGTTCGACCCACGGCACGACATCGGCGCGTGTTTTGAACGCGGCGCGGTTGACGATCAGCCGCGAGCTGACCTCGGCAATGGTTTCGACCTCGACCAGCCCGTTTTCAGCGAGGGTGCGCCCGGTCGAAACAAGATCGACAATCCGGTCGCAAAGCCCTAGCATCGGGGCCAACTCCATGGCGCCGTTCAGTTTTACGCATTCGGCCTGAACCCCGCGCCGCGCGAAATAAGCGTGGGTGACATGGGGATATTTGGTCGCGACACGGACATGGCTCCAGGTACGCGGGTCATCGCTTGCGGCCTGGGCGGCGGGCTCGGCGACCGCGATGCGGCAGCGCCCGATGCCCAAATCGACCGGCGCGTAAATCTCGCTGAAGTCGAACTCCATCAACACATCGTTGCCCGCGATCCCCAGCTGTGCCGCGCCGAACGCAACAAAAGTGGCGACGTCGAACGCCCGGACGCGGATCAGCGCGACCCCGGGCAAGTTAGTCGAGAATTTCAGCGCGCGGCTATTTTCGTCGCTAAATGATTGTTCCGGAATGATTCCGGCGCGCGCCAACACCGGTAACGCTTCGTGCAGTATGCGGCCCTTGGGCAGGGCAATGATCAACTCGTCGAGCATCGGGATGCCGTACCGACCCCGGCGTTGCGCGGCAAGCGCAGGGCTGTCACAGGCGATGCCATGAGCGAAGGCAACATCCGGGCGGCATTCGCCACCCAGGCGACGTGGTGCCGCCGCCTAGGTGGCACGTTTACCGCCGACCTCTGCATGACCCTCGCTCGGGTCCTCGATCGTTCGACGGCGGTTGGGGCACGCGTTCTTGATTGGTCAGGTGACCCGATTGCCGACGCCCTCGCCCTGCGTCTCGTCGGCGGGCTCAACGGGCTGGTACGTGCTGGCAGCTTGCCGGAACTCGCCGCGCTGTATCCCCCGCAGCCGGTCGGTGACACTGCGGACTTCGCGCGACGCGCAGCCGCCGCACTGGACGACAAACGCCTGCTGCCGTGGCTCGACTCGCCGCCACAAACGAACGAAGTCGCGCGTTCAGCGGTTCTGATGCCGGGCCTGATGGCAATTGCTGCCGCCACCGTGCTGCCGCTGCGCTTGTTCGAACTTGGCGCGAGCGCCGGGATCAACTTGCGGCTCGACCATTATCGCTATGACTTCAATGGCATGAAGGTAGGACCGAACGAGGCGCCGGTCGTTCTGCACCCCGATTGGCGAGGCCCGCCCCCGCCCGATGCCAAAGTCGTCGTCGTTGGCCGCCGCGGCGTCGATCTTATCCCTGTCGACGCGCGCGACGCCGACCACCTGCTCGCTTATGTCTGGCCCGAACAGATAGATCGCGTCGCCCGTCTAAGTGCGGCCCTCGCAGCCTTCGTTGCCGACCCCGCCACAATCGACGCGGGCGACGCGGCCGATTGGGCAGAGGCGAACGTCACGGTGGTCGAGGGCGCCACGACGGTTGTCTTCCACAGTATCGCCTTTCAATATTTCCCCGTTGCGACGCAGGCGCGCATCGTCGCCCATTTGGCGGCCGTCGGTGCGTCGGCAACCGCCGTTGCGCCGTTGGCGTGCCTGCGGTTCGAAATGGATGCCGCCGCGTCGGTTGCCGCGCTGCCAACGCTGCGTTTGACGCTGTGGCCCGGCGGCGAGGACCGCCTCCTCGCCCGTGCACATCCTCACGGGGCGAATGTCGAATGGCTTGGCTAGTCCTGGCGTCTGGCAGCCCGCGTCGGCTTGCTATCCTCGCACAGATCGGGATCGTCCCGGATGCGATCGATGCGGCTGACCTGGATGAAACGCCGTTGCCTCGTGAACGGCCAGTGGCCCATGCTCTACGGCTCGCGCGAGCCAAGGCGTGTGCCGTTTCGGCGCGGCATTCGGGCGCGATCGTGCTTGCCGCCGATACCGTTGTGGCGGTCGCTCGCCGCATTCTGCCAAAGACAGAAAGCGACGCCGAAGCGCGCATGTGCCTCGCGCTGCTGTCCGGTCGGCGGCATCGGGTCGCCACCGGCGTCGCGCTCATGGACGCGAACGGGGCCATTCGTACCGCGGTGTCGATGTCTCTCGTGACCTTCAAGCGTCTCGAACCCTATGAGATCGAACGCTATATCGCGGGCGGAGAATGGCGCGGCAAGGCTGGCGGCTACGCAATTCAGGGCAGTGCGGCGGCGTTGGTGCGCGCCTTTTCCGGGTCGTGGAGCGGCGTTGTCGGCTTGCCATTGTTCGAAACCCGGCGGCTCCTGCGGGCGGCGTCGATCGATGCGTAGCGCGTTCGTCGAACACGGAATTGGCGAGACACGCGCGATCGTCGTCGCCGGCGGTGCGATCGTTGAGGCGCATATCGAGCGCGATCCCGACGTTGGCGGAGGCTGGCGAGCGGGTGACGTCCGCGACGTTCGGCTGACCAAGATCCTCGTGTCGGGTGTGCGGGGTATCGGCATGGCTGACGGGATCGAAGCGCTCGTCAGCCCCCTGCCGACAATGCTGACCGAGGGCATCACGCTGCGCGTCCGCGTGATCCGCGAGGCGCTGATGGAGACCGGACGGCAACGACTTGCCAAGGCTGTGGCGACGACCGACGCCGTAGGCGCTGGGCCGGTCCTCGTCGACCGCCTTCGCGCGCGTGGCATTGCGGTAATGCCGTCACCCTCGGCGGATTATTTTGAGGAGCTTGGCTGGAGCGAACTTGTCGAAACCGCGATGACCGGTGTCGTGACCTTCCCCGGCGGTTCGCTGACGATTAGCCCGACTCCGGCGATGACCGTCATCGATGTCGATGGCGACCTCGCGCCCGTTGCGCTGGCGATAGCCTCGGCTGACGTGGCTGCCGCTGCGATCCTGCGCTTCGACCTCACCGGCTCGATCGGGATCGATTTTCCGACGGTAGCGGACAAGGCAGCGCGGCGCGCGGTTGGAGAGCGACTTGACGCCGCTCTGCCCCAGCCGTTCGAACGGACGGCGGTCAACGGGTTCGGGTTTGTCCAGATCGTTCGCCCGCGCCTCCGGGCATCACTGATCGAAACGCTACGCGCGGGTCGCGTCGCGACGGCCGCACTTGCCCTGCTCCGCACTGCGGAGCGTGACGGCGTTGGAAGAACAGCTCTTGTCGCGTCGCCCGCGATCATCGACTGGTTGGGCGACCACCGGCGGCTTGTCGACGAACTCGCGCGACGCCGGGGCGGCGACATCGGCTTGCGTGGCGATCCATCGTCTCCCATGTTGGCCGGACATGTCGCCCCCTTCGCCTGAGCCACGCTGCGTCCGTTGCCCCCGACCGCAGACGGCCCACTACGCTCCGTTTTGCTCGCCGGGGTGTAAGGATCGCGATCTGCTCGACTGGCTCGATGAGCGCCATATCCTGCCGGGTGACGACGCGCTGGACAATGCAGGCAGCGACGCCTAAATCCGCCGCTCGCTTGGTACAGCGCCCGGGTAGCTCAGGGGTAGAGCAGGGGATTGAAAATCCCCGTGTCGGTGGTTCAAATCCGCCCCCGGGCACCACGCAGTCCTTGTGCCGAAGGTAGTCCGCCATGCTTCTGTGCTGTGCGCTTTTCTTCGGGCCTTTTCGGCAGCTTAGAGGCTATGGCCGCATCGCCGACATTGCGCAGAGACGATACAGCGAGGTTTCGCAGCGCGAACAACACGCGATTTCTCCCGTGCTGTTTTTGGCGGTCGGGAGATGCGATGCTGCTTTGATGCGATGCTTGGGCGCGATCCGGCACCAAGCGGCGATGCTTGATCAAGCGAACCCGAGCGCGGCCCGCTGCGCCGACCACTCGATCGGCAGGCTGGTCGTGCGCGCCAGGCGCTGGCGGTTGAGCGACGGCGGCTGGCGGCCATCATGGATCGCCGCGACGATGTCGGGCGCGAGCATCGACAGGCGCAGCAGCAGCGCGAAGTATTCGAGCGAGTAGCCTTGGCTCTTCGCGACATCGCCAAGCGTCCGATTGCTGGCTGCGGCGTCGACCGCATCGCGTGCGGCAAACGCACCAGCCAGCAACTTGATCAGCGCCGGGTCAGGGCTGGCCTGCAGGCCGCCATCGGCACCGGGGATGAGCAGGCGAACCTCCTTGCCGCGCCGCAGCCGCACGATCGGGAGCGACAGCAGATAGGGCGCGATCGATGCCGGCGAGCCGAGCATCGCTGGATGGAGACGGCCGATGGCGATCTGGATATCGACCCGATCGTTGTGCACCTCGATGCGCTCGATCAGGCCGCGACACGCGGACGGGTCGGTATCGTTCGCGCAGGCTCGCGCGTTGCCAAGAATCGCCGTCAGTCCATTGCCATCGAGGTCGAGTGCAGCGACGGCGGCGTGGACACGCCCAACATCACTGAGCAGTTCCTGGATCTCGCCGATGACCATCTTCTCGAGGTCACGCGCCGGCATCCGCCAGACAGCACCTTTGTCGCGAGTGGCGGCATCGGCACAGGTCGCGTAATAATGATAGGTGCGGCCGGCCTTTCCCGCCGAGCAGGTCCGCATCGGCCGGCCGAGGCCGTCGTACAGCAGCCCGCCGAGCAGATTGCCGTGGCGTAGGTTGCGCGGCGAACGGCGATCGACGCGGCGATCGGCGAGCTGCGCCTCGGCTCGCTCCCACAGATCACTCGGAATGATGGCGGTGTGTTCGCCCGGGTAGTGCGCGAGCTTGTGCCGTATCTCGCCGCGATAGACCCGGTTGCCGAGCAGATGGGCGAGACTGCCGCGGGTGAAGGCGTTGCCGCCGCGCACGCCGCCCTCCTTGGTTGTACTGACCTTGGTGACGATCCCCTCGCGCGCCAGTGCATCGACCGTCGATGTCACCGAACCAAGCGCAACGTTGCGCTCGAATATCCGGCGCACGGTCGCGGCCTCGGCGTCATTGACCACCAGCTTCCTGTCACGCACGTCGTAGCCGAGCGGCACCGGCCCGCCCATCCACATCCCCTTCTTCTTCGACGCCGCGATCTTGTCGCGGATGCGCTCGCCGGTGACCTCGCGCTCGAACTGGGCAAAGCTGAGCAGGACGTTCAGCGTCAGTCGGCCCATGCTCGTCGTGGTGTTGAACGACTGGGTGACGCTGACGAAGCTCGCCCCCTGTGCATCGAGCACCTCGACGATCTTGGCGAAGTCCGACAGCGCCCGCGTCAGCCGGTCGACCTTGTAGACGACGATGACCTGGATGCGTCCCGCCTTGACCTCGGCCATCAGCGCACCCAGCCCCGGCCGGTTCATGTTGCCGCCCGAGAAGCCGCCATCGTCGTAGAGCTCGGGCGAGGCCACCCAGCCCTCGTGCTTCTGGCTGGCGATGTACGCCGCACACGCCTCGCGCTGGGCGTCGAGGCTGTTGAACGCCTGCTCGAGTCCCTCCTCGGTCGACTTGCGGGTGTAGATCGCGCAGCGCATGATTTTGGCAACGGTCACGAAGCCACCCTCGCTACGAGCGCCGATGCTGCTATAGCCCGCCGCCCCGCCGATACCGCGGCAGCGCCGGTCGTCGTCGCAGCCGCCTTCACGCCGAAGAACCGCGGACCCGACCAGTGCGCGCCGGTGATCGCCTCGGCAACGGTGCTCAGCGAGGCGAACCGGCGTTCGCCGAGCATGAAGCCG
>JANYFA010000038.1 GCA_025362895.1 Sphingomonadaceae bacterium
GGCGTCGGTTGCCTCGCGCTGAGCCCGCGCGGCGGCATCGACCTGGGCACGAGCAGCATCGCGGGCCTTCGCCGCGTCGGCCCCGGCTGCGGCGCGCTGCTGCTCGGCAGCGGCCTTGGCCGTGGCGCGCGCCTGCGCGTCGGCCGCCGATAGCTGCACGCGCGCGACGTCGCGCGTTTTGGCGGCCTCGGCGTGCGCACCGGCGCGCTGGCCCTCGGCGGCAGCCTTCGCTTGCTGACGAGCGGCAGCGTCGGTCGCTGCGCGCTGAGTCCGCGCGGCGGCATTCGCCTGCGCGCGGACGGCGGCCGAGTCTTGTTGGCTCACAGCTTCCTGTGCCTTCGCAGCGGTGCGCGCCTGATCGGCCGCCGCGCGACGCTCAGCATCGTTGGTCGCGCGCGTGGCGGCGAGATCGGCGACCTGCCGGTCGGCGGCGGTGCGCTGGGCGTCGATCGCCGCCTGCCGCCGCTGCCCATCGAGCGCCGCCTGTTGCTGAATGAGCGCGACCTGCCCCGCGGGCACGCCCTGTGGCTGATTGCGCGGGTCGTTACGAGCATAGCCACCGCCGTTGTTGCCGCCGAGGCTGCCGGGATAGCCGCCGCCGCCGTTATGCCCCCGGTCGTCATGTCCACGCGTCGCGACCGCCGCCGCCACGCCGACTCCGCCGATCGCCGCGGCGTAGGCGAGGCGGCGGTTGCGCTCGTCGGCCCAGTGCCGATTCTCGTCCGCTCGGTGCTGGTCGTGCCACGCCTGCCACTTGGCGTCGCGCGTACGGGCATCGTCGTATGCCGCCTGCCGCGCGGCCTGATCGGCGCGGCGCGCCTGCCAGTCGGCGGCAAAAGCCGCCTGCCGCCGGTCGTACTGTGCGGCGCGGTACAACGACCGGGCCCGGTCGTAATAGGCCGCCGCCGCGGCTGCGCGCTGCGCGGTATAGGCAGCATCGAGTGTCTGCCCGACTGGGCCGTAGACACCGACGAGGTCACCGTTGTCATATGCATAACCGCCCTGCGGGTCGCTTACGTAGAACGGCTGGTCGGACCCGGCCGCGTAATAATAGTCGCGGGTCCCCTGCGGCAGCTGCTCGACGACGCGGTACGCCCCATTGTTCGCGCGCCAGACCCAAGGGCGGGTGCCCTGATAGTCGACGGTGTAGTCGGGTGGGGTATCGGCGAAGCCACGGTTATATTCGGCGGCGCGGTCGACGTAGCGGTAGCGTTCGTTTAGCGGGCGCGCCGCGACCTTGATCGCGCGCGTTGGGGGCAGCGTGGCCGGGGCGGACGGCGCGGCAACCGGGGTCGCTGTCGCCAGCGGCAGCGCGGCGATCGGCGCTGCCGTTACCGGTTCGCCCGACGCCACGCCGAACGTTGCTACCCCCGACGCTGGCACGGTCGGCAACGCCTGGTTGCAAGCACTTAGGCCCAGCGCGGCAGTGACGACGACGAGCGCCAGCCGCGATGAGGACAAAGTATTACGGATCATCGTTCGTCCCTCGTGTCGTTCGGCCCGTACTGTGGCGAGCGAGGGCTGAACGCACGGCGAACGGTTTCGTTACTGGCATCAATCCTGGTGCCACTACGCGGGTAACACGCTACGGTCCTCGACGGATAGCGCGATGGGGTGCTGCCAGTTTAACGGGCACTCGTCTCGGATGGTCGCGGGAATCGTAAAACCGCCGTCGGCTTAGCTTGCGACTGCCCGCCATTCCGCAAGCGCCGCGAAGGGTGCTGTCAGTCTAACAGGCACTCGTCTCCGATGGTCGCGGGAATCCCGAAACCGCCGTGCGGCTAGCTCGCGACTGCCCGCCACTCCGCGAGAGCCGCGGAGCGCTGGACCTTGTAGTCGTGGCGGCTGACGAGGTGGCGTTCGTGATTGAAGTGGTTGTGGACGGAAGCATGGACCGAGCTGAACTTCTGCAGGGTGTGCATCTGTCGGAACCGCAGCATGGCTCGTTCTCGTCGTCGGAATGGCTGGTGTGAGTTTTCGGCGCGATTGTTGAGCCAGCGTCCCGTTGCCTGGGTGTCGGCATTGCCGATCTCCTTCATTGCGGCACCGTAGGAGCGGAGCTTGTCGGTGACGATCGTCTTCGGCCTGCCGTGGCGCTTCATTATCCGCTTGAGGAACGTCAGTGCGGCCGCCTTGTCCCGCGTCCTGGTGGCGTAAGACTCGAGAACCTCGCCTTCGTGATCAACAGCCCGCCACAAATAATGCATCTCGCCGTTGATCTTCACGTAAACCTCGTCGAGGTGCCATCTCCACTGCGTCACCTGGCGAACACGGTCGACCCGCTTGCGGCGGATCTCGGCGGCGAACATCGGTCCAAACCGGTTCCACCAGAAGCGCACCGTCTCGTGGCAAAGGTCGATACCGCGCTCGGCCAGCAGGTCCTCGACGTTGCGTAGCGACAGCGGGTACTTGACGTACATCATCACCACGAGCCGGATGACCTCGGGCGACGAGTTGAAACAGCGAAACGGGGTAGGGGGCTTAGCGCGGGACTTGCGGTTCATCCGGGCGCGCTAGCACTGCCCGGCGAAAGGTGCCACGTTGGTCTGACAGTGCCCTCGAAGCAGCTAAATCCACACGAAGAGCGCAACAAACCTTACCGCATGACCATCGAGCCTTACCTCGGTTGGTTCCTATCGAAAGCAATTCCCTTTGCAGTCCTGCGTCGACTATCTGGAGACTTCACAGCTCGCAACGAGCAAAACCGATTGGGCTCAGCAGCTTAGCACCCTCGTTGGACCGAAGCTGGCTCAAGACGTGTTCTGTGCGGACTATATTCGTGTGGTACGAATGTACCGCAAGCAGCTTGGGCTCAGTCGTCGTCAGGTTGCCACCGGCTGTGGGTTAAGCCTAGCTCGATACGTAGAGCATGAACGCGGCTTTGTCGCTGCAGCCCGGCTGAGGCCTGAGACTCCGGCGGTAGCCCGGGGGTTGCGGCTTCCAGAAGGGCTCTTGGTGGCGCTGGTTGAGCTAACTGCCGAACGGGACGCCTATCTTGGTGCCCATCGCGAGCAGTGGTGGCGGGAGAGCGTTTTCTCAACCGACGCTGCAGATCCTGAGACCGATGAGCTGGTCGGCACGGGTGACTTTGAATTCGCCGATAAGGTCATCGCGCTCGACCAGCGATGTGGTGGTGACGCGGGAAGTCTCGAAGTTGGCGCGTAGAGCACGATCGAGGGTTTCCTTCTGATCGGGCTCGAAGGCGCACCAGATCAGCCCCTTGTCTTCCAATCCGGCGTCTTTGGTCACCCCCACGATCGGGTCCATCACTTCAATCCGGCGCGACCACGTCATCCGATGAGTGGCTTCGAAGAGACGAAAGCTCTTGAAGACGCCGCCCGTCTGTTCGGAGGGACCGTTTTCGGCGACCATGAACACCATGCCACCGGGTGTGCGAATGACCATGCCCGGGGCGATGGGAGAGTTCGGATCGACCCGGAGCGCGCGGCGGTTTGCCGTGAAAATGTACGGCGGCTTGGGTGATTGGTCCGGTTCGTCAAGGATCCCGAGGAAGAAACCCACGCCCCCTTCAATGACCTCGAGGCGAAGCCGAAAGAGGTTGTCGGTGGCGTCGAGCATATTCACTGGTGCTGTCAGTCTAACAGGCACTCGTCTCCGATGGTCGCGGGAATCACCTCGGGCGACGAGTTGAAACAGCGAAATGGGGAAGGGGGCTTGGCGCGGGATCTGCGGTTCATCCCGGCGCGCTAGCACCGCCCGACATATGGTGCCACGTTGGTCTAACAGTGCCGGCCCGACTGCTGCGACGCCGTGATCGCGATCACGGCGTCGGTCAGCGAGGATCGCCTACGGATCACAAGATCGATGCTCTTGGTGCGAGCAGCAATCGTTGGCCAATCCTGTCCGGCGTTTCGCAGGCGTTCAGCATCGCCCTTGCTACATTCGCTCTTGGCACCTTCGGAAGCCCCTTTACCTTGCTGAGTTGCTCCATCGGGCGCACCTCTATGGAGCTGCTGAACCCGTCGTCGGTCAGAATAACTGGATAGACTATCGTCCATTTTAGGTCAGAGGCGAGAAGCAAGTCCTCTGATCGCCTCTTGTCATCGTATACAGACGCTACGACGACCTTGTACGCTAGGCGCGCCAGCAACGAGGCCTTAAGTGCCGTGTCCCCGACGCCAAATGCCGAGAGCAGTACGAGCCGCCCTTCGTCATTTACCGCATCTATGATTAGCGGCATGCTCTTTTGCATTAGGTCAATATTTTTCTTTTCGTGTGTGCCAAGGCAACAAAGCACCGCATCCACATCGCTCAGGGCAGCGCGCAGACCCGTTTGGTCTGTCAGTTCGCCCGTTATGATCCGCAAACCGGGTTGCTCCCCTAGACGTTTGGCA
>JANYFA010000049.1 GCA_025362895.1 Sphingomonadaceae bacterium
GGGATCGAACCCGACATCACCGTGCCACAGCTGAGCGATGCGCTCGCCGCCGACGCCAGCCGCCCCCGGCTGCGCGAAGCCGACCTCCGCCGCCACCTGATCAACGAGGTCAAGGCGACCGACAAGATGATCGAGGCCGACGACAAGCCCGACCCGCGCTTCGCTGAAACCCCCGAGACGCTCAAGAAGAAGGGGATTACCGACTTTCAGATGAGCTATGCCGTCAAGCTAATCGAGCGGCTGGGGGTGGCGGGGCCCGTGCAGACGGCAGCGAAATAGGTAACTCCGGTAACGTGTAGGTGCCCCTTTGCCGTGTGACCGGGGCGGTGATCGTGGTACAGGGCGTCGTCCAAACGGGAACGCGCCCTTGCTCCGACAGCTTTACGACCGCCTCCTTGTCCTGGCCGCGCGGCCCGATGCCGAATGGTGGCTGGCGCTCATTGCCTTCGTCGACGGCGCGCTGTTCACCATTCCTCCCGAACTGCTACAGGTGCCGATGTCGATCGCGCGGCCCGGGCGGGCGCTGCGTTACGGCGTCATCGGATTGGTCGCCGCAGCAGCGGGGGCCGTCGTCGCTTATTATCTCGGCTATGCGCTGTTCGCCGCCGTTGCCGATCCGCTGCTGACCTTCCTCCACAAAAAGGCCGAGTTTGACGCCTTCCGGACCGATGTCGCGCACAACATGCTGCTGTGGCCGCTCGCCTTCCTGCTCGCGCCGATGCCGGCGGCGGTCGCGGCTGGCAGTGTCCATCTGGGTGTGGGCGGCGCGTTGCTGGCGTCGATCGTCGGGCGGGGCGGGCGGTTCATCGTCGTTGCCCTCCTGCTCAAGCGCTTCGGGGCGGCAGCCGAGCGCTTCATCGAGGCGCACTTCCACCGCGTCGCTTTGATCGCGACGGCGCTGATCGCCGCCTTTCTGGTCTACCGCTATGTCCTCTAAAGCCGCTAACGCTCTCGTCCTCACCGGCAGCGCGGCGCTGCTGGGCGGGGCCCTGGCGTTCCAATATCTCGGCCACCTCGCGCCGTGCGAGATGTGCCTGTGGCAACGCTGGCCGCACGTCGCCGCGCTAATCATCGGGCTGCTGGCATGGGCGATGGGGAGCCGCGCACTGGTCGACCTTGCCGCCGTCGCGGTACTAGCGTCGGCGGCAATCGGCTTTTTCCATGCCGGGGTCGAGTATCATTGGTGGGCGGGGCCGCAGGCGTGCACAGGGGCGGCGTTCGATGCGACCAACATCGCCGCCGCGCTCGCCGCGCCGATGATCCGCTGCGATGCGGCGGCGTGGACGCTGTTCGGGGTGTCGATGGCCGGGTATAACAGTGTGGTCTCGACCTTCATCGGAAGTGCTGCATTGTGGCTGAACAGATCGATCAGATGATCCGCGTCGACCACGCCGGCGAATATGGCGCGGCGCGGATCTATGCCGGGCAGCTCGCGGTGATGGGGGGCCGTGGCCCGGTCGCGCCCGCCATCGGACGGATGCGGGCGCAGGAGGCGCGGCACCTCGCGGTGTTCGACGACCTGCTGACGCGGCGGCGCGTACGCCCGACGCTCCTCCACCCGCTGTGGCACATCGCCGGCTATGCGCTCGGCGTCGGTACGGCGCTTCTCGGTCCGTCGGCGGCGATGGCATGCACCGTCGCGGTCGAGACCGAGATCGATCGCCATTACCAGGCGCAGCGCGACGCGCTGGGGGACGCCGACCCGGAGCTGAGCGCCCATATCGCCGATTTCCAAGCGGATGAAGTCGAGCACCGCGATACGGCCGCCGAGATGGGTGGAACCGGGTTTCCCGTGATGAGCGCGCTGATCCGCGCCGGTTGTCGCCTAGCCATATCGGTTAGTCAGCGGATTTAACGAACCAATGGCGTGAAGTTCACGCAAAGTTCACACCCGCGACATCGATTACAGTTTCGCCTTCTCCCGCATCGGTGGTGCGGGCGGCCGTGATTTAAGGTCGAGAACGGACGAGGTCAGGGCACCATAATACCCATTCGCCGGGCTGTAGGACAGGCCTTTCACACCAGCGGCAGCGCGACGATCAGGCGGCAGTCGATCACGCACCCCCGCGCCCGCGCGCCGGCGAGCCACGCGCTCAGCCCGGCGACCGGCACCACATGGACGATTATGTCCTCGCCATCGACCCCGCCGCCCGGCCCCGATCGCGTCAGTCCGCGTGCCCGGAACAATGTGAACATCTCCGCCGACATCCCCGGCGATGTCGCGAAATCGCCGACGTTGACCCAATCGGCGGCGACGAACCCCGTCTCCTCGGCAAGCTCGCGCGCGGCGGCGGCGGCGGGATCGAAGTCGCCGTCGTCGCCGATCAGCCCGGCGGGCAACTCGATCGTATGCCGCCCGAGCGCGCGGCGGAGTTGTTCGACGAGCACGATCTCCCCCGCGTCCGTCGTCGCCAGAATCACCGCCGCCCCCATCGCGCCGACCCTGCGTACGAATTCCCACGTGCCGGTACGATGAACCTCGATATACTGGCCTTGCCAGAGGGTGGTCACCGCCCCTTCCGCCCCGCGATCAGGGCGTCGACGACGCTTGGGTCGGCCAGCGTCGAGGTGTCGCCCAGTGTCGACGTGTCGCCCTCGGCGATCTTTCTCAGGATGCGGCGCATGATCTTGCCCGACCGCGTCTTGGGCAGCGCTGGGGTGAAGTGGATGTGGTCGGGCGTTGCGATCGGGCCGATGATCGTCCGCACGCTGGCGCGGAGTTCGGCGTTGAGCGCGTCAGACATCTCGATCCCGGCGATCAGCGTGACATAGGCATAGATCCCCTGTCCCTTGATATCGTGGGGGAAACCGACGACGGCGGCCTCGGCGACGTGTTCATGGGCAACAAGCGCGCTTTCGACCTCGGCGGTTCCCATGCGGTGGCCGCTGACGTTGATGACGTCGTCGACGCGGCCGGTGATCCACCAGTAACCGTCCGCGTCGCGCCGCGCGCCATCGCCGGTGAAATACAGGCCCTTGTACGTGCTGAAATACGTCTCGGCGAAGCGCGCGTGGTCGCCGAACAGGGTGCGCGCCTGTCCGGGCCACGAGCGGGTGAGAACGAGGTTGCCGCTGATCGCCTCGCCCGCCACCGGGACGATTAAC
>JANYFA010000089.1 GCA_025362895.1 Sphingomonadaceae bacterium
GTTCGATGAAGCACGTCCGGTAATGCGGACAGCCGGCATAAACGCACTCACCGCGCCGGTCGCTGAGTCCCGCCAACGCGGCGCGCCCGAACAAGGTAGCGAGCCACCCCGGCAGGTCGCCGCCGATCAGATCGCCATCGCGGCTATATTCGGCCCAGCGCATCGCCAGCTGCGCAAAGATCGCCGCCCTCCCGCCGAAGCCGCCCTGGACCGCGTCCTCGAGGTTGAGCAGGCACAGGTAATTCTCGCGGCCTTTGCGGACGACGACTTTGGCCGCCTTTGTGACCGGATCGGGGTAGGCGCGCGCCGTCTCCTGATCGAGCTGACGCTGCAAGGCCTTGGTGTACGTCGATAGCCACACTGTCCCACCGGCGTTCGCCGCCCAGTGTGCGGCCGGGGCGAGATAGCCGAGGGTCTTGCCGATCCCGGTACCTGCTTCCAACAACGCGACATTCGGTGCGGTCGCCATCGTGCGCGGGCGGAAGGCGTGAGCGGCGGCGTGGGCATAAGCGCGCTGCCCGTCGCGACGCTCGGCACCGGGGCCGAGCATGGCGTCGAGGCGCGCGTCGACCTCGCCGTCGCTGATCGCGATGTCGCGGGGGCGGGGGCGTAGCGGCGCGTCCTCCCATTTCGGCAGTGTGGTGAACAGGCTGCGTTCCGGGCGTGCGGGTTGAGCGATGCGGCGCGCGACTTCACCGGACCAGCTCCACCGGAGGCGAACCAGTGTCTGCGCGATGGCCCATGCACCGTGGCGCTCGCGCCAATTCGGGCTTTCGAGTGTCGCGAGGAGCGTCGCCGCCGCCGACTGCAAAAACGCCGGTTCGGCGGCCCCGCCCACAGGTACGGCGAGGCCAAGAACACGCGCCAACCCGCCGGGTGTCGGGACGGTGAAGCGCGCCGGGTGCACGAAAGCAAAGAGTTCAAGAAGGTCGAGCCCCGACAATTCGGGATAGCCGAGGCGGCTGGCGGTGACCGCTGCTCCGAGAAGTAGGTGCGGCGTACCGGCGGCGCGGCGGATGGCCTCGCTGCGGGACACCGGGGTACCATCAATCCAGATACCGGCATGCGTGGCGACAAGAGCGGGGTAGAAGGTCACAAAATCAGCGTAGACCCGGAACAGGGCGCGAACAACTATCCGCGCACCAACCCGCCCCGGCTCTGCTTGCCCCACGTTTGCCGCCCGCTGAGGAACGTCACCCACCCGAGCGCCGCGCCGGTGTGGCGGAGGAGCTGGAAGCTGAACGGCTCGACGAGCGATGCGGCGATCGCGGCGGCACTCCCCATCGGCGCCCCGCCGGCCCAGTGGCGGTAGAGGCGGATCGACCAGAGGTGGAAAGCCAGGTCGATGACGATCTTGGTGCCGATGACAACGGCGACGGGCAGCAGGACGTGAACCCGCCCGAGTGCGAGATACCAGACCAGCAGAAAGAATGCCGTCAGTCCGAAGACCGGCTGAAGGGTGTCGAACGCCTTGACCGGTAGCATCCATGTGCCGAGGTGGCCGTAACGGCGATCGCCAACCATGTCGCGGTACCAGTATTGCGTCTGGAGGAAGCCGCCGAACCAGCGCCGCCGCTGGCGCAGGAACGCAGCCAGATCAGCCGGCGCGGTCGTTCGCGCCCGCGCGCCGCCGACAACGGCGGTCGTCCAGTCGAGTCCGGCGCGGGCAGCGTGGCGGCGCAAGCGGTGGATCAATTCATAATCCTCGACGAGACAGTCGCGGTCGAAACCGCCGACGGCAATGACCGCATCACGGCGGAAACCCGCGAACGCGCCCGAGATGAGCAGCAGCCCCCCGACCTGTTCCCACGCATAACGCGACAGGAAATTACGGATGTATTCGTAGGCCTGGAACCATTCGAACAGTCGCCCGCCGACGCTGCCGTCACAAACAGGCGTTAGGACGCCGGTTGCGGCAACGAGGGTCGCGTCGGCGGCGAAGGCGGCGCGGATGGCGGCGATCGCTCCCGGTTCGAGGAGGGTATCAGCATCGACCGTCAGCACGACTTCGCAGTCGATCGCGCCGAGAGCGACGTTCAGGGCGGCAGCCTTGCCGCCATGGGGCAGCCGCAGCCACGCGAGGCCAGGGTAGGTTGCACTGTCGGCGATCTGGCCTGACGGCGGTGGAGTCAGCCCGAAGTCGCGTGTCAGCAGGTTGCCCGTGGCGTCGGTCGACCCGTCGTCGGCGATGACGATGCGTTTCGGTGGCATCGTTTGCGCGAACAGCGCGGCTAGCGTCACTGGCAGCACCGCCGCCTCGTTGTGCGCGGCGACGATCACGGCGAGGTCGGCGGGAGGGCCGACGCGGGGGGCCGGGCGCGGCCCGCGCAGCGCCCAAGTCTGGACGAAGGTGAAGCCCAGCAGGACTGTGTCGTAGGCAACGTAGACCAGGCCAACGCTCCACGCGAAGATACCAGTGAACGTGAACGCGCCGAGCAGAAGCACGAGCCACAGGACTGTGACGCCGCCATGAATGAAGATACTGGGCCATGGCGTCGGCTCGGGCGTGTAGCGAGGCGAATTGGCGCGAAGGACGGGATCGAGGGTCACGGCGAGCCTTTTGGTGCAGCGCAAGTGGCTATAGCGGCAATAGCGTCGCCCATGCCATATTGCCGGTGTCACACCCATAATGAACGGACGCTGCATGACCTTGCCCGACCGCTACACAACGCCAGCGATTGTTCTGCACTGGCTGATCGGAACGCTGATCGTCGTCAATGTCGTGATGATCTGGGTCGTCGACTTCCTGCCCGAAGGCTGGACTCGCCCGACGATCGACCTGCACAAATCGATTGGGATGACGGTGCTCGGCCTCGCCGCCATGCGCGTTCTGTGGCGTGTCACCCACGCCCCGCCGCCGCCCCCGCCAGGACAAAAGACGTGGGAGGTCACGGCGTCCCACCTCGCGCATTTCGCGCTGTATATCGTGATCGTTGGCCTGCCCTTGTCGGGGTATATGCACGACAGCGCGTTCAAGTTGGCGAGCGCGCACCCCCTAACGCTGTTCGGCATCATCGATATTCCTCGCATCGGCTGGATCATGGACACAGCACAACCCGACAAGGAACGCCTCCACGGCGTGTTCTTCGCGTGGCACTCGGCGTTTGCGCTGGCTTTGTATGGCTTGTTCGTCCTCCATGTCGGCGGCGCGCTCAAGCATCAATGGTTCGACAAGCAGCGTGAGCTGCAGCGCATGGGAATGGGGTCATAGGGCTTATTTCCGTATAATCCGGTTGCCGTGAGAAGCGTATCTACAGGAAATTATACGGATCGATGTCGACGGTCACCCTCACGCTCGCCGGAACCTTGACGCCCTCGATCCATGCCCCGACGACGCCCTGCAAATCGACGCTGCGTCGGGCGTGGACGAGTAGTCGGACACGGTGCCGCCCGCGCAGCATGGCCAGCGGGGCGGGGGCGGGGCCAAGGACAGCAAGGCCGTCTGAACGCGGGGCCGAGCGCCCAAGATCGCGCGCGACAAGGTTCACTGCCGCAGCATCCTCGCCAGACACGACCACGCCCGCAAGCCGGCCGAACGGCGGCAGGCCGAGATCGCGTCGGGCGTCGGTCTCGGCGGCGTAAAACCCGGCCGCGTCGTATTCGACGAGCGCACGCATGATCCGCGCGTCCGGCTGATGTGTCTGGAGCAGGACGCGCCCTGGCTTCGACCCCCGGCCCGCGCGTCCGGCGACCTGAGCGATCTGTTGAAACGTCCGTTCGCCCGCGCGGAGATCGCCGCCGGCAAGGCCAAGGTCGGCGTCGACCACCCCCACCAGCGTCAGGTCGGGGAAGTGATACCCTTTGGTTACGAGCTGGGTGCCAATTAGCAGATCGATCTCGTGCGCCTCGACGGCGGCGACTAGGGCGGCGGCGCGGGCAGGCGAGAAGATCGTATCCGACGTCACCAGCGCGACGCGCAAGTCGGGGAGGATTCGCGCAACCTCTTCCGCCACCCGCTCGACGCCAGGGCCGCAGGCGACAAGGCTGTACTCCGCGTCGCATGAGGGGCAGCGCGGCGGGACGGGCAGCGAATAGCCGCAGTGGTGGCACTGGAGCCGTGCGGTCAGCCGGTGCTCGACGAGCCACGCGGTGCATTGCGGGCATTCGATCCGATTGCCACACGTCCGGCACAGTGTCAGCGGGGCATAGCCGCGCCGGTTGAGGAATAGCAGTGACTGCTCGCCGGCAACGTGTGTCTCCCGCAGCGCGGCGACCAGCGGCGGGCTCAACCAGTTTCCGCGTGGCGGCGGATCGGTGCGGAGATCGATCGTACTAATCGCCGGTAGCTGCGCCCCACCGAAGCGCGACGGCAGCTTGAGTTCGACGTACCGCCCGCGCGTCACCTGAGCTTGCGTTTCGATCGCCGGGGTGGCGGTCGCCAGGACGACAGTCGCCTGCTCCAGCGACGCCCGCATGACGGCGACGTCGCGTCCGTGATACTGGACACCGTCGTCCTGCTTGAAGCTGCTATCGTGCGCCTCGTCGACGACGATCAGCCGCAGCTTGGCGAACGGCAGGAACAGGGCCGAGCGCGCGCCGACGACGACGCGGGCGTTACCGGTTGCCACGGACCGCCACGTCCGCCGCCGTTCGGAACCACGCAGATCGCTGTGCCACGCTACCGGCGCGCAGCCGAAACGCGCGGCAAAGCGGGCAAGCCACGGTGCGGTCAGCGCGATCTCGGGAACGAGGATGAGAGCCTGGCCGCCCGAGCGTATCGCCGCGGCGATGCCCTCGAAATACACCTCGGTTTTGCCCGACCCCGTTACGCCGTCGAGCAGGAACGGCGCAAATGCGTCCGCCGTCACCGCCTGCGCGATGTCCTCCGCAGCAACCGCTTGCTCATAGCTAAGCACGGGCGCCGCAAAATCCGGGTCCGGGACCGGCGGCGGCACGTCGGGGCTAACCGCGATCGGCGTCAGCAGCCCCGCCTTGACCATCCCGCGAATCACGCCCTCCGACACCGTCCCGTGCCGCGCGAGTTCGCGCACCGACCCCTGCCGTCCGGCCAGGCGCTCGATAGCGGCGGCCCGGAGTGAGGTGAGATTGCCGGGAACTTCAGTTGCGAGCCGGTACTCGACGAGCGTGGGTGCCTCGATGAGCGCCGACGGCACCGACAGCGCCATCCGCAGCACGGCGGCGGGAGGGGCCATGTAATAGGCCCCCGTCCATTCGATCAGCCGACGAAGCGGCGCGGTAACGGGCGGCACGGCGAACCTCGCGGCAACGGCGCGCAGTTTCGCATCGGGCACCTCGCGTGTGGCCCAGCGGTCGGCTTCCCACACGACGCCGACGATCCGGCGCGGACCGAGCGGGACCTCGACAATATCGCCGGGTCCGAGCCCCATCCCATCGGGCACCGCATAATCGAGTGCGCCGAGGCCGTGCTGGAGGACGAGAACGCGAACGCGGGCCATTGCCTCCAGATAAGCGAGCAGGAACGGAACGCCAGCGCCGGTTGCGCTTTATGCCGTCGAAGGAGATGCGACATGGCCGAGAAGCAGGGCAAGGGCAGCGAGACCGCGAAGAAGGCGAACGCCAAGGCGGCGCATGAGGGCGAAAAAAACCCGCGCAAATCGTCGGCAGCGCAGAGCGAACTTGGCAAGAAGGGTGCGGCGGCGGCGAAGAAGAAGTAGCGGTACTCGCGTGACGTCGCGCAGGCTGTCGGCTAGAGAGTTGGCCCTGCCTCGCGATCGGACCTGTGCGCCATGAAATTCTTCGTCGATACCGCCGATACCGCCGAGATCGAGGCGCTTAGCCGTACCGGGTTGCTCGACGGGGTGACGACGAATCCCAGTCTCATCGCCAAGTCGGGGCGCAACTTTCTCGAGGTCATTGCCGAGATCGCCAGGCTCGTCGACGGGCCGGTATCGGCAGAGGTCGTCGCGACCGGAGCGGACGACATGCTGCGCGAGGCGGCGAAGCTGCTGACGTTAGGCGACAACATCACGATCAAGGTGCCGCTGACGATGGACGGCCTGCGCGCGTGCAAGACGCTGAGTGACGACGGCGTGATGGTCAACGTGACCTTGTGCTTTTCGGCGACGCAGGCGTTGCTCGCCGCAAAGGCGGGGGCGGCGTTCATCTCCCCGTTCGTCGGGCGGCACGACGACGTTGGTTTTGACGGGATGAGCCTGATTCAGGACATCCGGATCATCTACGACAATTATGCTTTCGACACTGAAATTCTTGTCGCGAGCGTCCGCCATCCGGTCCATGTTCTTCAGGCGGCGAAGATCGGGGCCGATGTCTGCACGATGCCGCCAGCGGTGATTCGCGCGCTCGCTAACCACCCGCTGACCGATCGGGGGCTGGAGGGGTTTAGCGCCGACTGGGCGAAAACGGGGCAGTCAATTCTGTGAGCGAGCGGCTCGCCAGTATATGGGATCATCGCTCGACCGTGTCGGGATAGGGCGCGATGGGCGACGGCGGATCAGGCGCGATCACCCTAATCAGCGCATGGGCCGCAAGCCTCGCCGATACCCGTCGACTGTCGCCACTGACGGTTACGGCCTACACCGCTACCTTGCACCGCTTCGTGGCATTCGTCGCCCTCCACACCGGTGGGCCCGTCGATGCGCGCGTGCTCTCGAACCTGACGCTTCCCGATTTTCGTGCCTACCTTGCCGCGCGGCGAAGCGAGGGCTTGGTCAACGCCTCGATCGCGCGCGATGTCGCTGCCTTGCGAACTTTCTTCGCCTTCGCGCGCAGCCACGGTGTCACGGGTGACGCGCTCGCCGGACTTGCGACGCCGAAGCGCACCGCGCGGGTGCCGCGCCCGGTAGCGCCGGGAGATGCGAAAGCCTTGATCGCCGATGTCGGGGATACGGCAAGCGCGCCGTGGATTGCGGCGCGCGACACCGCAATCCTGCTGCTGCTCTATGGTGCAGGTCTGCGCGTCGCCGAGGCGCTGGCACTAACCGGGAGCGTGCTGCCGCTTGGCAGCACGCTGACCGTCACCGGTAAGCGTGCCAAGACGCGGATCGTGCCGCTCCTCCCCGTTGTCCGCACTTCGGTCGAGGCGTATGTTGCGGTATGCCCGTGGGCGATGGCGGCGAGATTGCCGTTGTTTCGCGGGGTACGTGGGGCGGGGCTTGATTCTGGGATCGTGCGACGGACGATGGCAGCCGCGCGCGTCGGCCTCGGTTTGCCCGCGAGCGCGACCCCGCACGCCCTGCGCCACAGCTTTGCGACGCACCTGCTCGCGCGAGGGGCCGATCTGCGGTCGATCCAGGAACTGCTTGGCCACGCCAGTCTGTCATCGACGCAGGTATACACTGCCGTCGACGCCGCGCACCTGATCGATGTGTACCGCCACGCGCATCCGCGCGCGTAAGGTTCAGCGCCGGTACACGCCACCTGTCCGATGGAACGCGAATGAAAGTTCTCATTGCCCTCGCTCTGTTCGCGGCAGCGCCCGCGTTTGCCGCACCTGCGACGATCGACGACGTTCGCGCATCGTTGAAGGCAACGACGACGATGACCGCCGTCTTTAGCCAGACTGCGGCAAACGGCGGTAAATTGACGGGCAAGCTCCTGCTCGCTCGCCCGGGCAAGATCAGATTCGAGTACGACAAGGCTCCGCTGCTCGTCGTTGCCGACGGCAAGCGGTTGAGCGTCGTCGATTATGAGGTAGCCCAAGTTTCGCAGTGGCCGATCAAGTCGACTCCGCTCGGTGTGCTGCTGGACGCCGACGCCGATCTTGCCAGGTTCGCCCGGGTCAGCGGGCAAACGGCAAACGGCGTCCTCGTCGAGGCGCGTGACGCGAAGCATCCCGAATATGGCGCGATCACGCTGGATTTCATCCGAGACGCTGCCGCACCGGGCGGGCTGTCCCTGACTGGCTGGACCGCGCTTGATGCACAGAACAACCGGACTGAAGTCGCGCTCAGCGACATCCGCTATAATGTCGCGGTATCAAGGTCGAGCTTCGGCTTCCGTGACCCGCGCGCGCATGGCCTACCAGGCAAAAATTAACGGCTTCGTTCAGCTAGGGTCAATGTCGGTTCCGCTAGACGGTTCGGGCGATCAACGCCCGTTGTCTGAAATTTGCCCCTGTTGTTCGGGTACCGGGTATGATCGCTGCGTGACGAGCGCAAACGGGCCCCCGCTCCATGCCCCCGGAGCGGGGGCCTAATTTGTTTGGGGTTACGCGCGAGCGCCATTAGATGAGCGTGATGCCGTTTACGATTGCCACCTGGAACATTAATTCAGTGCGCTTCCGCCTCGACATCGTCGAGCGCTTCCTGCGCGACCATGCCCCCGATGTGCTTTGCCTGCAGGAGACGAAGGTCGTCGATAACGACTTTCCGCATGCGGTGTTCGAACGACTGGGCTACGCGCATCGCATCGTCTGCGGGCAGAAGATGCACCATGGGGTCGCGACGCTGTCGAAGATCCCGCTGGCCGAAGAACGTCGTTTCGACTGGCAAGACAATGGCGAGGCACGCCACATCGGCGCACGATTGGCGAATGGGCTGTTGATCGAGAACGTCTATGTTCCTGCTGGCGGCGATATTCCCGACCCCACGCTTAACGCCAAGTTTGCGCAAAAGCTCGCCTTCGTCGACCGGATGACGCGGTGGTCGGAGGGGCTGCGCGACGACACGGTCATCGTCGGCGATTTCAACATCGCGCCGCTCGAGTGCGATGTGTGGAGCCATAAGGCGCTGTTGAATGTCGTCAGCCACACGCCGATCGAAGTCGAACGGCTCAACGGCTTTGCTGCAAGCCACGACTGGGTTGATCTCGGGCGCACGTTCGTTCCCGCGCCCGAGCGGCTGTACACGTGGTGGAGCTATCGCAACGCCGATCACACGGTGAACGATCGTGGGCGACGGCTCGATCATATCTGGGCCTCGCCTGGCGTTGGCCGCGCCGCAACCGCCTTTGCGGTTGTCGAAGATGCGCGACTATGGGGCAAGCCGTCCGATCACATCCCGCAGATCGCGACGTTTGACCTGTGAGCGAGGGGGTGACCGCCAGCACGGACGCGACCGCCACCGCCGTCGCTCGCGCGATCGACGAGACGCGCCGGGGGCAGGTCGTCCGCGTCACCGGGCCGGGCGGGGACCTTGATATTCTGGCAGTCGAGCTTGCCGACGAGGCGACGCTGGCCAAGCTGGAAATGTCCGAACGCGCAGGGTTGATCCTGACGCATCGCCGCGCCGCCGTCCTCCACCTCGTCAACCAGATCGCCGCCGCCGGCGCCGGTGCGGTGTGGGTCGAGCGCCCGGCGTGGCTCGACCTCGCCGCCAGTGTCGCGACCGCCGACCCAGTTGACGATCTCCGCCTGCCGTTCAAGGGCCCGTTTCGGACGGTGGATGCGGGGACGCGGGGCGAAGCAGCAGCGGCCGGGGTGCGGCTGGCGAAGCTGGGCGGACTGTTGCCGGCGGTGTTTGCGGTAGCCGTCTCTCCCTCCGGCGAAAGCAGCGGCGACAGTTACGGTCAGGCCCCCCTTCTAGTCGATACCGCCGCCGTCCTTTCTTACGCTCGCGCCGACCGGTTGCGGATCGTCACGCGCGCGCGGCTCCCGCTCGACGGCGCCCCCGATACCGAGGTCGCCGCCTTTCGCCCCGCCGAGGGGGGACCCGAACATCTGGCGCTGTTGATCGGCGCGGCGGCGACGCATCCGCCGGTGCTGACGCGACTCCATTCGGCGTGCCTGACCGGCGATGTGCTGGGTAGCCTCAAGTGCGATTGTGGCCCGCAGCTTCGCGCCGGGATCGCTGCAATCGCGGCGGCGGGCGGCGGGATCCTCCTCTACCTCCAGCAGGAGGGGCGCGGCATCGGGCTGATCAACAAGCTCCGCGCCTATGCGTTGCAGGACCAGGGGTTCGACACCGTCGACGCCAATCTGCGCCTCGGTTTCGAGCCCGACGAGCGCGATTTCGCCGTCGCTGCGACGATGCTCCGCCTTCTCGGTGTCGGGTCGGTGCGGCTGTTGACGAACAACCCGGACAAGGTCGCAAGCCTTGAGCGCCACGGCATCGCAGTCGTCGATCGTGTCGCGCATGCGATGCCGCCGAACCCGCACAACGCCGACTATCTGAATACCAAACGCGACCGCAGCGGGCATTATCTATGAACCTCCACGTCGATACTGCCGCGCTGACCCTCACTGCCGACGGGGTGTCGACGCCGTGTATCATTGGACGGACCGGTGCCATCGCGGCTGCCGACAAGCGCGAGGGCGACGGGCGAACCCCGCGCGGACGCTTTGCCCTGCGCGAGGTGTTGCTGCGGCCCGACCGCGGGCTCGCCGTGCCGGCGACGGCCCTGCCGTGGCGCTGGCTCGCGCCCGCCGACGGCTGGTCCGACGATCCAACCGATTCTGCGTACAACACCGCCGTGCGTCACCCGCACCCGTTCTCCGCCGAGCATCTGTGGCGCGACGACGGGCTGTACGATGTCATTATTCCGCTCGGGTACAATGACGTCGCCCCCGTCGCCGGGCGGGGCAGCGCGATCTTCCTCCACTGTACCGATGCCGGGCAGCCCGTCACCGCCGGTTGCGTCGCGGTGCAACGCGACGCCTTGCTGGCTCTCTTGCCGTGGCTGCGGCGGAACGATTGGATCGAGATCGTATGATGTGGCGCCGGGTGTTGTTTGTCGTGGTGCTGCTTGCGACACTTGCCGCCGCCCTGCTGCCGGGGCCGCTGGCTCCCGATCTCGGTGCGGGCGACAAGATCAATCATATCCTCGCGTTCGTGACGTTGACCATCATCGCCGCAGCGGCATGGCCGAGCGCCCGCCTGTGGCAGATCGGCGTTTCAATGTCGGCGTTCGGTGCGGCGATCGAAGGGCTTCAGGCTCTCCCGGCCATCGCCCGCGACGCTGAATGGGCCGATTGGTACGCCGACACCACCGCTGCGGTTGTCGCGCTCATCGCCGTTGCCGTCATCCGGCGGCTTCGCGCTACTTCGTCCGGGACGTGAGGATCGCGTCGAGGCGTGCCGGACCGGCACCGATTCGCGCAAAACGGGGATAGCGCAGGCCGCCCGTCCACACGACGCGGACAACGCGGAAATGGTCGCCCGACTTGACGATCAGGTCGAGCGGTGTCGCCGCCTTGGTTGCCGCCACGGCGCGTTTGAGGCCGTCGCCGGTGAACGCCTCGCCGTCGACCGCGACGATCGTCGACCCAACGGTGATTCCGGCAGCGAATGACGGACTGGCCCACATCACCTGAGCGACGATGCCATCATCGCCAACGGTCAGGCCGACCGAGTAGTTGAGGTCGATGCGCTTCGCTGCCGCATCGGCGAGCCGTGCCATCTCGGTCATCGTGTCTGTATAGACCAACCGGTAGCCACCGCGCGTAACGCCGTCGAGCGGCGCGCCGGGGCCGTGGCCGGTAAGGCGGTCGTTCAGGAACATCGCCCAGTCGAACGGCTCGACCGCGTTCAGCGCAGCGACCACATCGGTGAAGGTGTAGCCGAGTTCGCTCCAGCTACCGTCGTCGACACCGAAGAAGCGCGCGGCGAAGTCGTCGAGCGAGCGCTTGCCGCCCGACCGTTCGCGGATCAGCGTGTCGGCGTCGAGCCAGATCAGCAGCCCTTCGCCGTAATAGTCTTCGCTGCGCTGCCAGTCGCGCCACGGTTCGGCGGCGCGCGCGGCAGTGATCGGATCGTTGGTCGTATCGATCAGCGGCTTCCACACCCGCCCGGCGACGGCGTCGTAAGTCGCCGCCCCGGCAGCGAGCACATCGAGTGTCTGCTCGCGCGACCATAGGCCGGCGCGCGCGGCGAGGACGGTTCCCCAATACTGCGTCTGCCCTTCGTAGACCCACAACAGGGAGTTCCGCATCGGCACGTTGAAGTTAGGCGTCCACGAATCTGCCCCACGGCGGAACTTGCCGTTCCAGCTATGGGTGAACTCGTGCGCGAGCAGGCCGTGGGAATTGGCGTTGCGGTCCCAATCCGTGAAGTACGCCGGAACCGAACCGTTCTCGCTCGATCGATGATGCTCGAGGCCGATCCGCCCCTGCTTATCGCTCAGCGCGAGGAGCAGGTCATAATGGTCGAAGTGCTTCGATGCGAACAACGTCGTCGCTTCGCGGACGAGCTTCATGTGCTTCGCGATCTGGTCGTCGGTCGCGGCAAGGAGGTCGGCACGGTCGGCGACGATGTCCATCGTGACCGGGCGCGACGACGTGTCGAGGGGAACCCGGCGCATATATTGCCCGGCGAATACCGGCGAATCGACCAGCGTCTCGAACGGCACCGCAGCGTAACGCACCTCCCCCGCTGCGGCGCCGGGAACGGGGCGCAGCGCGGTCGCCGCCTGCCAGCCGTCGGGGAATTTGACCGTTGCCTGTACGGGGATGTCGCGGGTGAAGTATCCGGCAGGATAGAGGGCAACCGCATCGAACTCGATGTTGAGCATCGCAGGCGTCATGACGACGCGGCCCTGCGCCGGAGCCGTGGGGGAAACGAAGTCGAAGTCGAGGTCGATTGCGGTAACCCCGGCAGGAACCTCGACGTGGAAGGCGAAGACATCGACCGGGTCGCGCGTCCATTCGATTCGCGTCGCTCCGGCGTGAACCACCAGTCCGGCGAGCTTGTCGATTGCCCCGCGCGGCGCGTGCTTGCCCGGGAGCCACTGCGGATAGAGCAGCGTCAGCGGACCGGGGCTGGCGACGGGGATTGTCTCGCGGACCGTCAGGATGCGGCGGTCGAGGTCGGTCGCATCCACCCGGAGCTGGATCGTGCCGGGGTAGGGCCGGTCGACCGGCGCGATCGTTACAGGCGGCAAGGGGAGCGGTTGTGGCGGCGGCGACTGGGCGAAGGCCGGGGCAGCGGACGCGAGGAAAGCTACGGCGAGGATGGCGGTGGAGGGCATCGATAGCTTTCGGGCAGGATGTTTGATGGCAATGAATCAATAAGAGCTGTCATCCTGGTGAACGCCAGAACCCATGTTCGGGCGCGGCGGGAGGCGTCCGGCGTGTCACGATCATGGATCCGGACGTTCGCCACGATGACGCAGCAATCAGATTGGCTCTACCGCGTCACTGCGTTCCGGCCACCGGCACCGGAAACCCCTTGGAGCGGAGATAGGCATCGACCTTCGGATCGCGTCCACGGAAGTTGCGGTACGCGACGGCTGGGTCGACGGTGTTGCCAATTGACGTGATCGTATCGTGAAGCCGCTTGGCGACTTTCGCGTCGTACGGCCCGCCCGCTTCGGTGAAGGCCGCGAAGGCGTCATAGTCGAGGACGGCAGCCCACAGGTAGCCGTAGTATCCCGCCGAATAACCTTCGCCCGCGAAGACGTGGCCGAACTGCGGGATGCGGTGGCGCATAACGATTTCGGCAGGCATCCCGAGGTCGGCGAGCGCCTTGGTTTCGAATGCCTTGGGGTCGATCGGCGTCGATCCGGCGAGGTGGAGTTCGAGGTCGAGGATCGCACTTGCCTGGGCTTCGACGACGCCGAACGCGGCGTTGAACGTCTCGGCGCGCTTGATCTTGTCGACGAGCGCCTGCGGCAGCGGTTGCCCGGCGCTGTTGACGAGCATCCGCTGCACTTCCGGCGTGGTGAACCAGTTTTCGTTCAACTGGCTCGGGAACTCGACGAAGTCGCGCAATGTGTTCGTTCCCGACAGCGTCGGATAGGTGACGTTCGAGTTCAGGCCGTGGAGGGCGTGGCCGAATTCGTGGAATATCGTCCGCGCGTCGTCGAACGAAATCGTCGTCGGCGCGCCGTTCGATCCCCGAATGAAGTTGGCGTTGTTTGACACGATCGTCGGGACATTGCCGTCGTAACGGCTCTGTTCGCGATAGGCGCTCATCCACGCGCCGCTGTTCTTGCCGGCGCGGGCGAAGGGGTCGAAGTACCACAGGCCGACGTGTTTGCCGTCGCGGCCTTTGACCTCGTACACGGTAACGTCGGGCTGGAAGACGCTCAGGCCGGTAATCGGCGTGAAGGTGAAGCCGTAAACCTTGCCAGCGGCGAAGAACATCGCCTCGCGGATGTGGTCGAGCTGGAGGTACGGCTTCACCTCATTGAGGTCGAGGTCGTATTTTGCCTTGCGGACCTTCTCGGCATAATAGCGATAGTCCCACGGCGCGATCTTGAAGCCGCCGCCAGAGACTTTGGCGCCCATGTCGACGAGCGCCTGCATCACCGCGACGTCGGCGTGGACCTGCGCCACCGCCGGCTTCCACGCGGCTAGTTCGAGCGCCATCGCATTCTCGGGCGTCTTCGCCATGCGGTCGGCGAGGACCCAATGGGCGTACGTTGGATAGCCGATCAGTTTCGCGTTGGCGGCGCGTAGCGCCAGGATCTGCGTAACGATCGCATTGTTATCGGTTGCGGTGCCGTTGTCGCCGCGCGACGTCCACATCCGGAAGCCCTTCTCGCGGCTCGCCCGGTCGTCGGCGTAGGTCAGGAACGGCTCCATCGCCGACCGCGTGTTCGCGATCAGCCACTTGCCCGCCTGGCCGCGCTTGACGCCTTCGGCTGCCGCCGCGTCGACCTGCGCCTTGGTCAGCCCCTTGAGTTGCGTCGGCGAATCGAGCGTCAGGACATAGCTTTCCTCGTCGGCGAGTTCGTTCTGGGCAAACTTGGCGTAAAGGACACTGAGCTTCTCATTGTTGGCGGCAAACGTCGCCTTGTCGGCGACCGACAGCCTGGCCCCCTGCTGAACGAAGCGCCGCCAATAGACCCAGACGAGGCGCTGCTGTTCGGGCGACAACTTCGCCTTCGCCGGGTCGTTGTACACGGCGTCGATGCGGGCAAATAGCTTCGCGTTCTGGGTGATCGCATCGTTGAACGCCGACAGCTTTGGAGCGATCGCGGTTTCGACCGCCGCGACATCGGGAGTCTTGAGATTGCCCGACCAGATGCCGAAGATCGTTTGCGCGCGATTGAGCGGATCGCCGGTACGCTCGAGTGCGACGATCGTGTTGGCAAAAGTCGGCGGTGCCGGGTTGTTGGCGATGGCGTCGATCTCGCGCTTGGCGTCGGCCATGCCGGTTTCGAGGGCGGGGGTGAAGTCGGCAACGCGGACGGTCGCGAAGTTCGGCTCACCGCCATACGGCCCGGTCCATGGCGCGAGGATCGGATTGGCGGGAGCGGCCGCGAGCGGAACGGCGGCGAGGCTGGTCGCGAAGCAGGCGGCTGCCAGCAGTTTGAATGTCATGTGCGTCGACTCTCCCAAGGGTTACAAAGACGCTACACCCGAAGCGCCCTACGCGCCTAGGTCTGGATTATACGCGCTAAAGGTTCGTAGTGATGTCGTGTTTGAACCAAGTGAGGAAGTTCACGCGAAGTTCACACTGGCGACGGTAATGTGTCCTACAATCCCCTTCGCTGCACGGCAAGCGAGGCGCACGTGGGAAGCGGCGTGCCTCCGATGGAAAAATACCATGGCAGGACGGTTGTAGGACAGGTGTTTCTGCAGCGATGCTTACGGGAGGTTGCTTGCCGCTGCCGCATCGGCAGCAATGATCAATCATTACGTCGAACAGGGTCGCTCGAACGTGGGTAAATTGGCCGGACAACAAGGTGTCCCTACTCTATCGGTATAAGGCTATCGCGAATATTGGGGCCTTGCTCGCTGGGTCCGGACAAGGGCTTGAACCGATCGTGAGAACGCAAATCAAGGTGTGCCGCATCGCTTCCCGGGCAGAAGCGCAAGCGGCGATGGCGGCCGGTGCCGACGCATTGGGCCTCGTGGCGCGAATGCCGTCGGGCCCTGGACCGATTTCAGATGCCTTGATCGCGGAATTGGCCGCGGTCGTGCCGCCGCCAGTCGCCGCGTTTCTTCTGACGTCCGAAACGACGGCGGCGGCGATCTCGGCGCATGTCCGGGCGACCCGTCCTTCCGTCGTCCAGATCGTCGCTCACATCGATCCGCTGGAGTCGGCGCGTCTGGCCGAACTTGAACCGCATATCCGTCGCGTTCATTGAAGGACGCGAAGCGTTGCAGATGATTCCGCTTTACAGCCCGTACATCGATGCGTTTCTCCTCGACTCGGGGACGCCGGCGACACCGGTTCCTACATTGGGCGGGACCGGTCGAACGCATGACTACGCGGTCAGCGCGGCTTTCGTGCGGTCGAGCGACAAGCCCGTGTTTCTGGCGGGAGGCTTGTCGGCGGACAATGTCGCCGCCGCCATCCGGACGGTGCGGCCGTATGGGCTCGATCTGTGTTCCGAAGTCCGCACCAACGGAGGTCTGGACCCCAACAAACTGGCGGCATTCGTTCGCGCCGTCGCACTGGCCGATGCGGAATGTTCGATAAACCGTTTGAACACCCGGCGTGGCCCGGGCTAAAGCATCCGAACCAGCTATCGTAACTCGCATGGCAGGCGGTTTTAACCGTTGGCGACCGGCTCTCGCCGTCGTGCGCGTTCAGGGTACGTCGCTCGCCGCCGCCTTGTCGGCTTCCTTTTGTGCGCGTGCGTCGCGCATGAACTTCTGGAAGCAGCCGCTCGCGCCGCCGCTGCCGATCGCGGAGCACGCGGTCGGGCGCAATTCGGCCCCGGCGGTATCGATGTCGCGGGCGCGGGCGACCCACGACTGGTCGGGACGCGCCAGCTTTTTTTCGTCGCGCAGGCGCTTGGGGATGCGGTAGCGTTCGGCCTCGGGGAGGCGGGCGCAGACGACGATCTCGTCGCCGACGCCAGTCGGGCACGGGTCGTTGCCAAACACCGCGAGGTGGATTTCGGTGCGCGCAGGCGGGGCATTGCGGCGGCCGTCGGCCGCGAACGCGGGGGTAGCCCCGGCCAGCGTGACGGCGAGCAACAATCGCGTAATCATCGGCATCAGCAGGGCCTCCACGCCTTAACGCACGCTGACCGCGTCGGCCCCCGTCAGCGCCCGCGCGAAATCGTCCGCGTCGAACGGGCGGAGGTCGCCCATGCCTTCGCCGACGCCGACGGCGTGGATCGGCAGGCCGAATCGCTCCGCCGCCGCGACCAGGACACCGCCGCGCGCGGTCCCGTCGAGCTTGGTCATCACCAGCCCGGTCACCCCCGCGACCTCGCGGAACACCTCGATCTGGTTGAGGGCGTTCTGCCCCGTCGTCGCGTCGAGAACTAGGACGACGTCGTGCGGCGCGCCCGGCATCGCCTTCGCCAGAACGCGCCTGACCTTGGCGAGTTCGTCCATCAGCCCACTCTTGTTCTGCAGCCGCCCGGCGGTGTCGATGATGAGAACGTCGCTCCCCGCCGCGCGCGCCGCGTCGAGCGCGCTGAACGCCAGCCCGGCGGCGTCGGCCCCTTGTTCGCCGGCGATCACCGGCACCCCGGCGCGCGCGCCCCAGATCTGCAACTGCTCGATCGCCGCCGCGCGGTAGGTGTCCCCGGCGGCGAGCATCACCGCATAATCCTGCTCGGCGAACAGGTGCGCGAGCTTGGCGATCGTCGTCGTCTTGCCCGACCCGTTGACCCCGACGATCAGGATCACCTGGGGGCGGGGAAAAGCGACCACGTCGAGGGGCCGCGCGACCGGGGCAAGGACCTTCGCCACCTCGGCGGCGACGACGGCGCGGATGCCACCTTCGTCGATGCCGCGCGGATACTTTTCGGGCGCGAGTTGCGCGACGATCCGCGCGCTGAGCGCCGGGCCGAGATCGGAGGCGATCAACGCCTCCTCGATCGCCGCCAGCCGGTCGGCGTCGAGCGTCGTGGTGCCGACGAGCCCGGCGAGGTTACCGCCAAGTTTGTCGGACGAGCGCGCCAGCCCCGCCGTCAGTTTCGCCAGCCAGCCTTTGGGTTCGGTCATCCGCCCCTCGACGGCGACGGGCGGTGCTTTGATGTCATAGCTCAATCATTCCCGTGAAACTTGCGGCCGCCGCGCCGCTCAGGGTGATCGCCGCGCCGTCCCAGCCGATGGTCAGGTCGCCGCCGGGGAGCGTCACCACGACCGGCGAGACGGCGCGGCGCGTGCGGATCGCCGCGACCGCCGCCGCCATCGCGCCGGTGCCGCACGCACGGGTCAGCCCCGCACCACGCTCCCACACCCGCAGAAGCAGGTGGTGGCGATCGACGACCTGGGCGACGCCGACGTTGACGCGGTCGGGAAACAGCGCATCCGTCTCGATGCGCGGGCCAAGGTCGCCGAGCGCGACGGCGGCGGCGTCGGCGACGAAGAACACGATGTGCGGGTTGCCGACGTTGACCGCGACGCCGTGCTTAAGCTGGTCCCACGCCACCGGCACATCGCTGGCGTCGAGGGGGTAGGCGAGCGGGATCGCCGCCCATTCGAACTGCGGCGGCTGATAGACGACGGTCGCGGCCCCGGCCGTCGCGCTCGCCGCCAGCAGGCCGCCTGCAGAGTCGATCGTCGCCGCTTCCCCCAGCAGCGTCGCGACGCACCGCGCGGCGTTCCCGCACGCCGCCGCCGCGCTGCCATCGGCGTTCCAGATCCGCATAAAGGCGGTGGCGCGGTGGCTTGGCTCGATCAGGATAAGCTGGTCGAAGCCGATGCCGGTGTGGCGATCGGCGAGCATGACGACCTGCGCCGCAGTCAACGCCAGAGGCGTGTCGCGTGCGTCGAACACGACGAAGTCGTTGCCGAGGCCGTGCATTTTGGTGAAGGCGCGAAGCATTGGCGGCGGTCTAAGCCTTCGCCGCCGGCGGCGCCAGCCGGCGAAACCATTGTCCGGTCGCTCCGCCTGAGCGTCAGCCACCGACGACGCGAAGGCTGGGCTGCGCGACGGTGCCGCCGCCGCCGCGCGCCAGCGACGTCATCGACCGCATCATCAGAAACAGATCGCCGCCGCCGACGAACGCTGCGGGGCCGATATCGCGGAGGAGGTGGTCGCGGAGCCGCGCGGGCACATCCCCTTCTTCGGCAATCGGATGCCGGGTCAGCAGCGTTTCAAAATGTGCGGTGTCGGCGGCGGCGTCGCCCGACAGGTCGCCGATCCGCTCGATGTAATAGGCAACTGCCATCGGCACGCCGCCCGCCACTGCGGCGCATGCGATCGACAGCCCGTCCATGACATCGACGCGCGGCGCTCGGGCGAGATTGAGGATGACGAAGCTGAGCGAGCCGAGCTGCAAACCGCTCGCGCAGCAGAATAATTGATCTTCGACGACCATCCCCCAGCCCGACAGTCGCGCCGAGAACACCCCAGCCCGGTACGACAACACACCCCTCGCGGCCGGCTCGATGATCGAATAGTCGTGGCAAAATCGCCCGGGCGTGTCGGGGGCGGGCCGCGTCGAGCGCCAGAACCCCGTCACCCGCGCGCCGGTGGCGGCCGTCGTCGCCCCGATCTCGGCGACTTTCGGCTGGGCGAGCCAGCGCGCGATGGCGTCGGGCACCGGTGGAGCGGCGCGATTGGCGCGGCCATCGACGATCAGCCGCAAGTCATCGACCGGGCGGTCCCAGTCGAGCAGCGTCAGCCCCGGCAGGCGTTCCGCGAGCAACGTTGTCAGGCGCCCCAGATTATATGCCGATGGGCGGACACTGCCCGCCACCCAGCGCCCGACCAGCGACTTGTCGACCTCGAGATCGGCGGCGACGCGCCCATTCGATAGCGTTAGCGCCTTGAGCACCAGCGCCAGCTTTGCCCCAAACCCGTCACCCATTCGGACGCCCCCGCGCGTTTCGACACCTTAAAGTAACGAGCGAGCAACAGCGTGCTACCCCGCGCGACGGTGGCTGCCCGTCGATGCACCTTTTGAAGCATGAGCGTTGCGTTATCGGAACGGCGCGCGGCGGAAAGCTGCCGGCTCGACCAATCAGTTATCCATTATCTCACGGGGAAATTACGCATGTCATCGTTCGTTCGTCTGTCCGCGGCTCTGGCCATCGCCGTCGCTGTCGCCGTCCCGGCCGGTGCTGCGCCGTTCTACACGAACAGTCCGCTGGTGTTTACGGGGCTGGCGACGGCGCCGTTCGTGATTGAGTCGTTCGAAGGCACCCCGACCGGGGACACCTTCGGCCTGACCTTCGGCAGCACGACGATCACGAGTGTCAGCGGAACCCTCTATCAAGACAACACATACCCATCTGACGGTATCTATAGCGTGACGAGCGAATCACCCGACGTTCCGACGTTCCATTTCGCTGCTCCGGTTACAGCCTTTGGAATCGACGTGCTCGATCTCGGTACAAACGGCATCACCTCTCTGTACATGCGGACCGATGCCAACACGTTTGTCACCGTGATCGGTAACTATCAGACGATGCTGCGCAGTCTGGCATTGTTCGTCGGGGTGATCGATCCGGCAGATTTCAGCAGCGTGACGCTCTACGGCTCGGCACCGAACGATGTCATCAATTTCGACTACCAGCGGACGATCGCCTATTTCCCGCCGTCGCCGGTCGGCGGGGTTCCCGAGCCGACGACATGGTCGCTACTGATCGCCGGCTTCGGCGCGGTGGGCGCGGCGGTGCGCGGGCGGCGTGCCACGGCGGTCACCGCCTGAGTGTTGGCAAGCGGCATGGGGCTGGTCCCATGCCGCTTGCACAGCGCGGGGATGACGGCGGACGCGGCGACGGCTATATCGCGGCGATGAACCGGAGCATCCGCAATGAGCACGCCCAATGAGCGTTAGACCGTGGCGCGATATCGTCCGCCGCCAATCGCGGCAGATCATGGTCGGGCGCGTTCCCGTCGGCGGCGGCGCGCCGATCACCGTCCAGACGATGACCAACACCCCGACCGAGGATGCGGTCGCGACGATCGAGCAGATCCGCCGCTGCGTCGAGGTTGGGGCCGACATCGTCCGCGTCAGTTGCCCCGATGTCGAGTCGACCGCCGCGCTCGGCGCGATTGTGCGGGGATCGACCATCCCGATCGTCGCCGACATCCATTTCCACTACAAGCGCGCGCTCGAAGCCGCCGACGCGGGCGCGGCGTGCCTGCGGATCAACCCCGGCAACATCGGCTCGGCGGAGCGCGTAAAGGAAGTCGTCCGCGCGGCGAAGGCGAACGGCTGCTCGATGCGGATCGGGGTCAACGCCGGGTCGCTCGACCGCCACCTGCTCGAGAAGTACGGCGAGCCGTGCCCCGAGGCGCTGGTTGAAAGCGCCCTCGAACACGCCAAGCTGCTCGAGGACGCCGACTTCCGCGAGTTCAAGATCAGCGTGAAGGCGTCCGACGTCTTCCTCGCCGTCGCCGCGTACAACGGCCTGGCGGAGGCGTGCGACTATCCGCTCCACCTCGGCATCACCGAGGCGGGCGGCTTGCAGGGCGGAACGGTCAAGTCGTCGATCGGGCTCGGGATGCTGCTGTGGAGCGGCATCGGCGATACGATCCGCGTGTCGCTGAGCGCCGACCCGGTCGAGGAGGTCAAGGTCGGCTATCATATGCTGAAATCGCTCGGCATCCGGGCGCGGGGGGTGCGCGTCGTCAGCTGCCCGAGCTGCGCGCGGCAGGGGTTCGACGTCGTCAAGACCGTCGAGCGCCTCGAAACCGCGCTCGCCCACGTCACGACCGAACTGTCGCTCAGCGTGCTGGGCTGCGTCGTCAACGGCCCCGGCGAAGCGCGCGAGACCGATATCGGCATCACCGGCGGCGGCAACGGCAAGCACATGGTGTTCCTGTCCGGCGTCACCAGCCACCACATCGACGAGCCGAAAATGGTCGATCACATCGTCGAACTGGTCGAGAAGAAGGCCGCCGAGATCGAAGCGGCAAAGGCGGCGGCGCTGGCGAGCGCGGGGCTGCTGGTCGCGGCGGAGTGACTATCCGCCCCGCCACCCCCGCCGACATTTCCGCCATCCTCCAGCTGATCCGCGACCTCGCCGCATATGAGCGCGAGCCTGACGCGGTGAAGGTGACGGTCGCGGGGCTGACGGCGACGCTATTCGGGCCGACGCCGAGTGCCGAGGCGATTGTCGCCGAATTGGCCGGCGCGGTCGTTGGCGTTGCGCTATTCTTCACCAACTTCTCGACGTGGTCGGGGCGTAACGGCATCTACCTCGAGGACTTGTATGTCCGCCCCGAAGCGCGCGGCACCGGGCTGGGCAAGGCGCTTCTCCAGCGGCTGGCGGCGCTCGCGGTGGCGCGGGGGTGCGCGCGGGTGGAGTGGTCGGTGCTCGACTGGAACGCGCCCGCGATCGATTTCTACCGTTCGCTGGGGGCGGTGCCCAAGGAAGAATGGACGGTGTATCGCCTCGACGGCGATGCATTGGCGCGGTTCGGCGCGGCGTGAACCCGTGGTTCCTCCTCGTCATCGGCGGGCTCGGTGAGATGGGGTTCACCACGTCGCTGCGCTTCGTCGACGGCTTCCGCAACGGTCCGTGGACGGTGGCCTTCCTCGTCGCGATCAGCGTCAGCATGGGGTGCCTTGCCCTCGCGGCCCGGTCGCTGCCGCTCGGCACGGCGTATGCGGTGTGGGCGGGGATCGGCGCGGCGGGGACGGCATTGCTCGGCATCGCCGTGTGGCATGAACCCGCCGACTGGCCGCGCCTGGCGCTCCTGACCGGGCTGATCGGCTGCATCGTCGGGTTGAAGGCGATCGGTTGAAGCCTTAAGCCGCCGCCATGGCTGACAAAGTGCAACGGGTTCGGGGGACGCAGGACCTTTACGGCGATGATATCGCGCGGTTCGACCATGTCGTCGACACCTTCAACCGCGTCCGCAAGCTGTACGGCTTCCGCCGCGTCGATGTGCCGGTGTTCGAATTCACCAGCGTCTTCGCGCGCTCGCTCGGCGAAACCACCGACGTCGTGTCGAAGGAGATGTATTCGTTCGAGGACAAGGGCGGAGAGTCGCTGACGTTGCGCCCCGAATTCACCGCCGGCATCGCGCGCGCCTACATCTCGAACGGATGGCAGCAGCACGCGCCGATGAAGCTGGCTGCCTACGGTCCCCTGTTCCGCTACGAACGCCCGCAAAAGGGCCGCTACCGCCAGTTCCATCAACTGGATGCGGAGATCATCGGTGCGGCCGAACCGGCGGCCGACGTCGAGTTGATCGCGATGGGCGCGCAGTTGCTGAGCGAGTTGGGGATAGCCGACAAGGTCGTCCTGCAGCTCAACACGCTGGGTGACGCGGAGACGCGACACGCGTGGCGCGGTGCGCTGGTGGCGCACTTTCGCGCGAACGCCGACGCGTTGAGTCGCGAGAGCGTCGAGCGGCTGGAGAAGAACCCGCTCCGTATCCTCGACAGCAAAGACGCCGCTGACCGCGAACTTATTGCCGCCGCACCGGGCATCGATGCGCACATGACGGCGGAGGCGGGGACGTTCTTCGACGCGGTGCAGAAGGGGCTGCAGGCGGCAGACGTGGCCTTCGTCCGTGCGCCCGCGCTGGTCCGCGGCTTCGACTATTACCGCCACACCGCGTTCGAGTTCGTTACTGACCACTTGGGCGCGCAGGGCACGGTGATCGGCGGCGGGCGCTACGACGGCCTGATCGAGACGATGGGCGGCCCGCACACGCCGGCGGTCGGCTGGGCGGCGGGGATCGAGCGGCTGGCGATGTTGGTGGGTGAGGTTGGGAAGGAAGGGCCAGAGGTTGCCGTGATCCCGTATGTGCACGATTTGGAATTCGTTGCCGAAGCCTTCGCGGCGACGCTCCGGCGGCAAGGCGTGCGCGCTGACATCGCATTCAGGGGAGGCGAAAAGCGTCGGCGCGAACTGGCTAATAAAGCTAACCTTCCGCGACTATCCATTGCGCGCCGCGAGGGTGGGTACATGGTTGCGCTTCACAAACCCAATAGCGTGCAGCCAGCCGAAGCACCTTTGCGAGAACGAATCTTTACCGCTCTCGCCACTGATTATGACGTTGATCGCCGTATCAGGGAAGAAGAGCATCCACCATTCGATGCACTAGTAACGCGCAAGATTGCGGCATGATCTCCATCCCCCCCGAACGCATCGCGCAGATCGAGCGGCGGCACGCCGACCTTGCCGCGCAGATGGGTAACCCCGACCTCGCGTCGGACAAGTTCGTCGCGCTGTCGAAGGACTATGCCGAACTGACCCCCGTCGTTGCGGCCGCCGCCGAGGTGCGGCGGTTGCGCGATGAGGCGGCGGGGCTGGAGGCGATGCTGGCCGATCCCGAGATGCGCGAGATGGCCGAAGCCGAGGCGGCGACGATCGCCGAGGCGCTGCCGCTGGCCGAGCGGGTGCTGGCGTTGAAACTACTGCCGCGCGATACCGCCGACGACCGCCCGGCGATGCTCGAAATCCGCGCGGGCACCGGCGGCGACGAGGCGGCGCTGTTCGCCGGTGACCTGTTCCGGATGTACCAGCGTTACGCCGAGTCGCGCGGGTGGCGGGTCGAGCTGATCTCGGCGGCGGCGGGCGAGATGGGCGGCTACCGCGAAGTCATCGCCAGCGTCACCGGCGCGCAGGTGTTCGCGCGGCTGAAGTTCGAAAGCGGCGTCCACCGTGTCCAGCGGGTCCCGGCGACCGAGACGCAGGGGCGCATCCACACCAGCGCGGCGACGGTCGCGGTCCTCCCCGAGGCCGAGGAGGTCGACGTCCAGATCGCCGACAAGGATTTGCGAATCGACGTTTATCGGTCGTCGGGGCCGGGCGGCCAGTCGGTCAACACGACCGACTCGGCGGTGCGGATCACCCACATCCCATCGGGGCTGGTCGTCATCCAGCAGGACGAGAAATCGCAGCACAAGAACAAGGCGAAGGCGCTGCGCGTGTTGCGAACCCGCCTGTACGAGATGGAGCGCGCCAAGATCCACGACGCCCGCGCCGCCGACCGCAAGTCGATGGTCGGCTCGGGCGACCGCTCGGAGCGCATCCGGACGTATAATTTTCCGCAGGGGCGAGTCACCGACCACCGCATCAACCTGACGCTCCATCGGCTGCCCGAGATCATCGAGGGGGCGATGGACGAGCTGATCGGGGCTCTGATCGCGGAGGACGAGGCGACGCGGCTGGCGGCGCTGAATGAGTGAGCGGGGGTGGGCCTCGCTCAATGAATGAGACGCAACCTCCCTCTCCCCTCGAGGGAGAGGGACAGGCGCCCTTGCGCCAGGGTGAGGGTGAGGGTGGCATTGCGGACGGCACTCACCCTCACCCTGGTCGCCAAGGGGCGACCGGTCCCTCTCCCTCGAGGGG
>JANYFA010000093.1 GCA_025362895.1 Sphingomonadaceae bacterium
GAGGCGAAGGGGGTTGCGCTCAAGTATGAGGCGGCGGTCGCGGGTGGCATTCCGGTCATCAAGGCGCTGCGCGACGGTGCGGCGGCGAACCGGTTGCTTCGCGTTTACGGCATCCTCAATGGGACGTGCAATTACATCCTGACGCGGATGGAGGCCGAGGGTCTGTCGTTCGCCGCCGTCCTCGCCGACGCGCAAGCCAAGGGGTTCGCCGAGGCCGATCCGTCGTTCGACGTCGACGGTATCGACGCCGCGCACAAATTGAGCATCCTCGCGGGGATCGCGTTCGGCGCACGGATCGACTTCGCGAGCGTCGCGGCGCAGGGCATTCGCGCGGTCGCCGCTGTCGATCTCGCCCATGCCGCGACACTCGGCTTCCGGATCAAGCTGGTCGCGCTGGCCGAGGAAATCGATGGCACGTTGTTCCAGCGGGTCCACCCATGCCTCGTGCCGCTCGCGCATCCGCTGGCGCATGTCGACGGCGCTCTCAACGCTGTCGTCGCCGAGGGCGATTTCGCCGGGCGGCTGTTCTTTTCGGGGGCCGGGGCCGGGGCGGGACCGACGGCGAGCGCGGTTGTCGCCGATCTGATCGACGTCGCGCGCGGCGAAGTCGGACCGGCGTTTGCGATGCCGACCGCGCGGCTGACGGCGCTGGGCGTGGCCGACGCGGCGGGGGTGACCGGGCGCTGCTATCTCCGCCTGACGGTCGTCGATCGCCCCGGTGTCCTTGCCGAACTGACCGCGACCCTGCGCGACGCGGGGGTTTCGATCGAAAGCCTCATCCAGCGCAGCCCCGCTGCGGGCGGCGGGAACAGTGAAACGAACGGTGCCGCCGATGTTTACGTCGTCATGGTCACCCACGCCGTCCGTCAATCCGCCGTTGCCGCCGCGCTTGCCCGGATGGCGACCTCGGCGAGCGTCACCGCCCCGCCGATGATGATGCATATCCTCGATTACGGGTGACAAGGCGGGTCCTCGGGTGAGCTTGCGCCACCTTCCGCGTCCGCCGGTTCGCCTTTCCCCGACACCGCCTTTCGGCTACCCAGCCCCGGCACTGCTCCAGGAGCCATCATGCCATCCAGTTCGACCCTCCCCAATTCCACCCTCCCCAGTTCCACCTTGGACCGCGTCCTCGTGCTCGAAATGGTCCGGGTGACCGAAAAGGCGGCGATCGCGTGCCGCGCACAGGTCGGGCGCGGCGATGAACACGCCGCCGATGCCGCCGCCGTCGAGGCGATGCGCGATGCGTTGAACGAACTCGACTTCGACGGGACGATCGTCATCGGCGAGGGCGAGCGCGACGAAGCGCCAATGCTGTTCATCGGCGAGAAGGTGGGGCGGGCACAAGGCACGGGGCCGAAGATTGATATCGCGCTCGACCCGCTCGAAGGGACGACGATCGCCGCCAAGGCCGGGCCAAACGCGCTTGCCGTGCTGGCGATTGCCGAGGAGGGCGGGCTGCTCAACGCCCCCGACGTCTATATGGACAAGATCGCAATCGGGCCGGGCTATGCCGAGGGCGTCATCGACCTCGCAAAGTCGGTGACCGCCAATGTCACTGCGCTGGCGGCGGCGAAGGGTGTGACCCCGGCGGAGATCACGGCATGCGTCCTCGATCGCCCCCGTCATGAGGCGCTGATCAAGGAGCTGCGCGGCATCGGCTGCGGCATCATGCTGATCGGCGACGGCGACGTTGCCGGCGTCATCGCCACGACCAACCCCGACACCGGCATCGACATCTACCTCGGCAGCGGCGGCGCGCCCGAAGGCGTTCTCGCGGCGGCGGCGCTGCGCTGCGTCGGCGGGCAATTTCAGGGTCGGCTGGTATTCCGGAACGAGGATGAAAAGGCCCGCGCGCGCAAATGGGGCGTGACCGATTTCGACCGTATCTACAAACTCGGCGACCTTGCCAAAGGCGACGTGATCTTTGCCGCAACCGGGGTGACCGACGGGTCGCTTCTCGCCGGCGTCAAGACGCGCCGCGACGGGGTCGTCACGACCGAAAGCGTCGTGATGCGCGCGTCGACCGGCACCGTGCGCTGGGTGCGGGGCGAGCATCGTAACCTGACAGGGTAAGCTTCGCGCTGCCCGTCGTCCCGGCGAGTGCCAAGATGGTAGAAGGGGCAGGATCAGCCCGGTTCGCGGGCGTGCTCGCCGACGAACTGCCGCCACAGCATGACCAGCACCGCCATCACTGCAGGGCCGACAAACAGCCCGATCAAACCGAGGCTCTCGACCCCACCAAGGATGCCGACGAGAACGAGCAGGAACGGCAAACGCGTCGTCGAGCCGATCAGCGCGGGGCGCAGGGTGTGGTCGACGACGAGGACGAAGATCAGCCCGCCCGCGCCGACGATGATGGCGGCGATGGTGCTGCCAGTTCCCGCGAGCACCACGGCGGCGAGGGTGATGAGGACCGCCGCCCCCATCGGGATCGCCGCAGCGACGCCGGTCAGGATGCCGAACAGCAGGGCATGGGGTACGCCGCCGAGATAATAAGCGATCGTCATTACCATCCCCTCGCCGAGGCCGACGAGGACCAGCCCGTTGATGGTGCCGCGAACTGATAGCAGGATCAGCTCGGCCACCTGTTCCCCGGCGACACCGAAGAGCTTCTCGCCCGCCAGCCGCGCCTCGGCGGCGAGCATGACACGGTCGCGCAGGAGAAAGAACAGCGTCAGCAGGGCAAAGACGAAGGCGACCGTCCGCCGCACGACATCGGCCCCGAACAGCCGGGTGTGGCGCATGACGACGACATTGGCCTTGTCGATCGTGCCCGCTGCAACGTCGGGCGTGGCAAGCGTTGCCGTCCACCATCGCGTGATCGCCGCGCTCCCGACCGGAAGCGATTCGACCACCGGGGGCACGGGAATGCCGTGAGCGCGCGCCATCGTCACCCATTCCGCCAGCTGGCCCACCTCGCGTGCTGCCTCGACCGCCGCGAGCGTCAGCGGGGCAATGACGAGGACGGCGACAAGGAGCGTGACCAGCCCCGGCAGCGCGGCGCGGCGTCCCCCCGGCCACCGTCGCTCGAGGCGTTCGTACAATGGCGTGATCGCCATCGCGATAATGGCTCCCCACAGAACCGCACGGAGGAACCCAAAGCTGATCCAGCCTGCGAGCGCGACGACGGCGACGGCAAGCAGGACGCGGGCAAGGCGGTGGCTCGGCGGGGCGCAGCGGGCCGGATCAGGGGCTGTCATTTCCGCTGGCTAGCAGGGTTGTCGAGCCAAGGCCATTATCGCCGGTGCCGCTTGCCGCCGATAACGGCCTTGTGTACTACTCTGCTGATGCAGTCGGTGCGTCGTTGCCCGGGGGAGAGATACCTTGCTGAGACGTGATTTCCTCGCCGTGACGGGGGCTGGAATGGGCGCGGCGCTGCTGCCGTCGGTGTACGGGCGCGCTGTCGCTGCCGAGGCGCTGCTCGACGGCGCGATCCCGGTGATGGTCAAGCGGACTCTCGCCGACGCCGCGCTTGCGGCCGCCACCGGTGCGGGGGCGAGCTACTGCGACGTCCGCATCGGACGCTACCTCCGCCAGTTCGTTATCACACGCGACGCCCATGTCGAAAACGTCGTCAATACCGAATCGATCGGCGTCGGCATCCGCGTCATCGCGGGCGGCGCGTGGGGCTTTGCCGCGACCAACGACATGTCGACGGCCGGCGTCGCCACCGCCGCGCGACAGGCAACGGCGATCGCTAAGGCCAACGCCCGGAACCAGACCGCACCTGTGCAGCTGGCCCCGACGCCAGGCGTCGGCGAGCAGTCGTGGCGCGCGCCGATCCGGACCAACGCAATGGCCGTACCGGTCAAGGAAAAGGCCGCGCTCCTCCTCGACGTCAACGCCGCCGCGCTGGCTAACGGGGCCGACTTCGTCAATTCGGTGCTGTTTTCGGTCAACGAGCAGAAGTATTTCGCCTCGACCGACGGCAGCTATATCGACCAGGATATTCATCGCATCTGGCCGCTGATGCGCGTTACCGCCGTCGACAAGGCGACCGGCAAGTTCAGGACGCGGAGCGCGTTGTCGGCACCGATGGGCCTTGGCTACGAATATCTCGACGGCAACAAGGCAGACCAGACTGTCCTGCCGAGCGGCGTCGTCGTCTACGGTAAATCCTATGACATGAAGGCCGACGCGATCGCCGCCGCCAAACAGGCGCGCGCCAAATTAAAGGCTCCGTCGGTTAAGCCTGGCAAGTACGATCTCGTGCTTGACCCGTCGCATACGTGGCTGACGATTCACGAATCGGTCGGCCACCCGACCGAGCTCGACCGCGTCCTCGGCTATGAGGCGAACTATGCCGGGACCAGCTTCGCCACCCTCGATAAGCGGCGCGATCATTTCAAATACGGTTCGGACAAGGTGACGATCGTCGCCGACAAGCTCCAGCCCGGCAGCCTTGGCGCGGTTGGCTTCGACGACGAAGGCGTCAAGACCAAGCAGTGGGCTCTGATCAAGGATGGCGTGCTCGTCGATTATCAGGCGATCCGCGACCAGGCTCACATCATCGGCAAAACGGCATCGGACGGGTGTTGCTACGCCGACAGCTGGTCGAGCGTCCAGTTCCAGCGGATGGCGAACGTCTCGCTCCAGCCGGGCAAGACGAAACTTAGCGTACCCGACATGGTCGCAGGCGTCGAGAACGGTATCTATATCGTCGGCGACGGGTCGTTCTCGATCGACCAGCAGCGGTATAACGCGCAGTTCGGCGGCCAGCTTTTCTACGAGATAAAGAACGGGAAGGTCGGCGGTATGATCGAGGATGTCGCTTACCAGATCCGGACGCCCGAGTTCTGGAACTCCTGTGTCGCGGTATGCGACGAGCGCGATTATCGTCTCGGCGGGTCGTTCTTCGACGGCAAGGGTCAGCCGGCGCAGGTTTCTGCCGTCAGCCACGGATCATCGACCGCGCGCTTCAACGGCATCAACGTCATCTCGACCGCGCGCTCGCTCGGCTGACCGGAGGCTAATCAATGAGCATCTTCACCGAGGCGCAGGCCAAGGCCATCCTCGATAAGGTCATCGCGCTGTCGAAGGCCGACCAGTGCACCGCGCAGCTCAAGGGCGGGGTGAACGGCAACGTCCGTTTCGCCCTCAACAACGTCTCGACGGCGGGCATCGTCAGCGACGTCGATCTTGTCGTCGAGGTTGCGTTCGGGAAGCGGGTCGGCATCGCCACGATCAATGCGTTCGACGATGCCGCGCTCGAACGGGTCGTGCGCCGCGCCGAGGACCTCGCTCGCCTCGCGCCTGAAAACCCCGAGTTCGTCCCTGCCGTTGCGAAGCAGACGTACCAGTCCACCCCGACCTTCAGTCCCGCAACAGCTGCGATCACCGCCGACTATCGCGCGCAGGTTGCCGCCGATTCGATCAACCCGTGCAAGGCGGAAAACCTTGTTGCCGCCGGCTTCCTGCAGGACGGCGTCAACTTCGTCGCCTTCGCCAATTCGAAGGGCAACTTCGGCTATCAGCAGGCTACCAGCCTCGATTATACCTGCACCGTCCGCACCGCCGATGGGCGCGGCTCGGGTTGGGTCGGGCGTGACCTCCAAGACGCCAAGGTCTTTGATACCAAGAGCGATATTCGCACGGCGATGCGGAAGGCGAGTGCATCGGCCGACGCCAAGGCGCTCGAACCCGGCAAATATACTGTAATCCTTGAACCCGCAGCGGCGGCGGGGCTGCTCGCTTTCATGTTCCGCGCCTTTGACGCGCGCGAGGCCGACGAAGGCCGCAGCTTCTTGTCAAAGAAGGGCGGCGGCAATAAAATCGGCGAGCAGATCGTCGACCCCCGCGTCAATTTCACCGCCGATCCGTCGCACCCCGACGCGGTCATCATGCCGTGGGACGACGACGGCCTGCTCCGCGAGCATCTGCCGCTGGTGACCAATGGCAAGGTCGCCAACCTCGAATACTCGCGTTTCTGGGCGCAGAAGCAGGGCAAGAAAGCCAATGCCGGTATCGGTAACCTCATCATGGCGGGCGGCACCAAATCGACCGCCGAGTTGATCAAAGGAACGGCGAAGGGCATTCTCGTCACCCGGACGTGGTACATCCGGATGGTCGATCCACAGACGGTCCTGCTCACCGGGCTGACCCGCGACGGGACGTTTTACATTGAAAACGGCGCGATCAAATATCCTCTCAAAAACTTCCGCTTCAACGAATCGCCGGTCATCATGCTCAACAACATTGAAGAGCTCGGTCGCCCCGTTCGGGTCAAGGGCGACGAGTCCGACCTGATCATGGTCTTGCCGCCGATGAAGCTACGCGACTTCACCTTCACCTCGCTGTCCGACGCGGTCTGACCTTGGCGGGGCTCGACCGCGGCGAGTTCCTGCGATTGATGGCCGGTGGTCTAGCCGGGGCGCTGCTCGCTGCACCGGCGAGCGCGGCGAAAGTGTACGATTTTTGGTTCACGCGGCTTCGCTACGGGTCGGGCGATTGGGATGTCGATGCGCGAATGCCATCGAACCTGCTGACGTCGCTGATCGATTACACCAGCCTGCGCGTCGATCCGAAGGAGCGCGTCGTCGCGCTCGCCGACCCGGCGATGATGAGCGCCCCGTTCGTCTATCTCGCCGGGCACAAACTCGTTGAGTTCTCCGCCCCCGAGCGTCGTAACTTCGAGCAATATGTCAGGAACGGCGGCTTCGTCCTCGTCGACGATTGCAACCACGACATCGATGGGCTGTTCGCCAAGTCCTTTGAACGGCAGATGGCGGCGATCTTCGGCGCGACCGCATTGAAGCGGCTTGCTCCAACCCATCCCGTGTTCAAGGCGTTCTTTAAGTTCGCGGGGCCACCGAACACCGGCTTCGAGCTGAACGGTTGGGGGGACGACATCGTCCACGACTACCTCAAGGGCATCACGATCGACGGGCGCCTCGGCCTGATCTACAGCAACAAGGATTATGGGTGCGAGTGGGATTATGATTGGCACAACAAGCGCTTCCTCGCCGAAGACAATACCAAGTTCGCGGTCAACATCGTGATGTACGCGCTAAATTCGTGAGGGCAGACCGCGATTTCGAGGCGGCGGCCGGGGCATCGATCGCTCAACGAGTCCGACGGTACTGGGTGATCGGTGTCGGAGGACCGATAGCGATCGTTGGCCTGACTTACGGGGCATCGTTCATAAACGGCACTTTTGCGGCATTGGTGCTGCTGGGCGGTATATCGCTTTTTATGATCACCTTTCTCTACGCCGCTCTCAGTCTGTGGTCGATAAAATGCCGAAGGTTCGAGAATTTAAGGTTCACACGAGGGCCAATCCTCATACCGTTTTCTACGGCATGTTGGCGGTGCGGGTACGACGGTGATGATTAACCGTCACAAAGCTGTAACCGCAGTCGGTCGTAGCTTGGTGTCTGTGGTGCGGCGATGACCGAGGCGGATATCGAGGCGCGGCTGGCACCGCTCGCCGACCTACGGCGCGCGATTTCTGTCGCCATTGTCGGACAGGACGATGTTGTCGAGCAACTGCTGATCGGCCTGCTCGCGGGCGGCCACTGCCTGCTCGAAGGGGTTCCGGGACTCGGCAAGACGCTCCTCGTGCGGACGCTTGGGTCGGCGCTCGATCTCGGCTTCCGCCGTATCCAGTTCACGCCCGACCTGATGCCGAGCGACATCCTTGGCACGGAGCTCCTCGAGGAGGATCACGGCACCGGCCACCGCAGCTTCCGCTTCCAGCCGGGGCCGGTGTTCACCAACCTGTTATTGGCCGACGAGCTCAACCGGACGCCGCCCAAGACGCAGGCGGCGCTGCTCGAGGCGATGCAGGAGCGCACGGTCAGCTACGCCGGGGTAACGCACACGCTGCCCGCACCCTTCTTCGTGCTGGCGACGCAGAACCCGATCGAGCAGGCGGGAACCTACCCCTTGCCTGAGGCGCAGCTCGACCGTTTTCTCCTCAACATTCGCGTTGGTTATCCGAGCGCGGCCGAGGAGCGTGACATCCTGATCGCGACGACCGGGACCACTACCGGCGCTGTTCCGTCGGTCATGGATGCCGCTGCCGTCGTCGCACTCCAGGCGCTCGTTCGCGATGTTCACATCGGGGCCGACCTGTTGCTGTGGGTGACACGCCTCGTTCGCGCCACACGCCCCGGCGCAGGCGGGCTGGCGGTCGTCGGTCACAATGTGCGCTGGGGGGCGGGGCCGCGTGCAGGGCAGTCGCTCGTCCTTGCAGCGAAGGCGCGTGCCTTGTTGCGCGGGCGGTTGGCGGCAACACGCGACGATGTCATCGCGCTCGTCGCTCCGGTCTTGCGGCATCGTCTTGTCCTTGCCTTTGCCGCCGAGGCCGAAGGGCGCGACGCCGATGCGGTGATTGCCGAAGTCGTGCGCGGCGTGCCGTTCCCCTCCTAACCCGCGCGTGGCGCCCGATCTTCCCGCCGACGTGCGTCGCCGCCTGCGCGGATTACGGTTACGAGCGCGGCGGGCGGCGGCGATGTCCGGAATTGGCGCGCACGCGAGCCGCAACCGCGGCGCGGGGCTCGAATTCGCCCAATATCGTGCGTATGAGCCTGGCGACGAGGTGCGTCAGGTCGACTGGAAGCTCTACGCGCGTTCGGAGCGACTGTTCGTTCGCGAGGCCGAGCGCGAAAGTCCGTTGACGCTCTGGATCGTAGTCGATGCCAGCGCATCGATGGCGCAGGGGGATGCGGCGCGCCCTGGCTGGTCACGCCTTGAGGCATCCAAGCTGCTCGCCGTAGGTCTTGCCGAACTTGCGTTGGCGGGCGCCGACCGCTTTGGCTGGATCGTGCCCGGCGAGCGTGGGATCGTTGCCGCCCCTGCGGACGGGCGTCGACAGCGCGACCGGCTGCGGCTCGACTTCGCCGCTGTTGTCGCCACGGGCACCTTTGCCGTCACCGACCTCGGCTTATTATACGAGCGGATCGGAACGCACGACCTCGTTGTCGTCCTGAGCGATTTGTTCGACGACGCCGTCGTCGCCATGATGTTACGACTGGCGGCGGCTCGGCGCGATGTGTCCGCGATCCAGATCTTGACCGCCGAGGAGCGCGATTTTGCCTTTGCCGGTGGTCACCACTTCGTCGATCCGGAGACGGGGAGCGAGGTCGTCGGCGATGGCCCGGCGATGCGCGCCGAGTTCGTCCGTGACTTCGAAGCCGCGCGGAAGGCGCTCTCGGCGCGGCTGGCGGCTGGCGGGGTTCGGCTGGCGACGCACTTCCTCGACGAAGCCGCCGACGCGCCGCTGCGCGCGCTGTTCGGCTCGACCTTGCGATGACGCCGTTGCTCCTGTTCCCGGCCGCGCTTGGGGCGGTAGTGACGCTGGCGCTCCCGCTCGCCATCCACCTCAGCCGCCGGAGCGAGCTTCGCCGGATCGACTTCGCAGCGCTGCGCTGGCTTTCGGCGCGACCCCGTCCGCGCACGCGGCTGCGTTTCGACGAGCGGCTCTTGCTCGCTGTTCGGCTCCTGCTGCTTGCGCTGATCGCACTTTGGCTGGCGCGACCGGCTGTGGAGGGGGCGACCGATGAGACACCGTGGGTCGCGGTCGTGCCGGGGGCGAGCAACGCCGTCGTTCCGCCCGGCGCGCACGGCGTCTGGCTGGCGCCCGGCTTCCCCTCGCTCGACCGGCCTGCCCCCGGTGGCCCGATCGCCGTAAGCAGTCTGCTCCGCCAGCTCGATGCCGAGTTGCCGCGCGGGGTTCGGCTTACCGTAGTCGTCCCGCCGGAGATCACCGCCGACGCTGAACGCCTACACCTGTCGCGTGCGGTGGTCTGGCGGATCGTCGGCGGCTTCATGTCGTCTCGGCGGCCTACTGCCGCGCCGCCCAATGGGCTGATTATCCGCTATGCAGGCGGGCGGGAGGACGCGGCGCGCTACGTCCGTCTGGCGGCCGCAGCGTGGCAGGCTCCCGGTCACGCTCCCGACATCGATATCGCCCCGGCATCGCAGCCGCTGCCGCAGACCAATTGGCCGTTGGTGTGGCTGGTGCCAGAATCGGTTCCGGCTGCACTCCTTGATCGGGTTCAGCACGGTGACACGATTCTGCTCGATGTCGCGGCGACAACGGATATCGCCATGGACACGGCGTGGGCCGATGCGGTCGGCAAACCGCTGGTCATGTCGGCAGCGCTCGGTCGCGGCCGTATCCTTCGGCTGCAGCGGCGCCTGGGCTCCCGGGCGATGCCGGAACTGCTCGAACCCGATTTCGCGGCGAGGCTCGCGTCTTTGTTGGCGCAACCGTCTCCCGCGCCGACGCGAGTGGCGGCACGCAATGTTGCGCCGACCGCAGACGGTCCGGCCTACACGCCGCCCGCCCAAGATTTGCGGCCGTGGCTGGCGCTGCTGATCGCGGCGGTGTTTTTCGTCGAACGCCTCCTCGCCAGCGGGCGGCGGGTGCGGGTGACGGCATGACGGCGATGCCTCAGCTCGTGCGCCCGGTTCGGCACCGCCGCTTGGCAGAGGTGGCGGCTGTAGGGGCGCCGCTTGTCACGGCGACGGCGGCTATCGCATGGCGGATCGGGTCGGGGGCGACCGCGGTAGTGATTGCGCTCGTCGGCGTCGGGCTTGTGGTTGGGGCTGGCTGGTGGGCAGGGCGTATTGGTGACCGTTGGCTGACGCGGCGGCTCGACGCTGCACGGACCGACATGGAGGATAGCGCCGACCTGCTGTTTGCGCCCGTCGGGGGGCTGACCCCCTTGGAACGATTGCAGCGCGACCGCCTCGAACGACGGATCGCCGAAGCGCTCCCCGACCTTCGCCCGGCGTGGCGGACACGCCGTATTGCCTCGGCATGGCTCATCGCCGGACTGGTGGTCGCGGCGGTTATTGGTGTGGGGCGCTCGCCACCAAAAATGGTCCTCGCGCCCGTGCACGAGGAAACCCCTGTCATCCCTGGCATCCCGCGCCTGATTGGCGGCAAGCTGCAAGCCATGCCACCGATCTATACCGGCGCGCTAGCGCGCGACACGGTAGCGCTCGACCTTCGGGCGCCGCAATGGTCGCGGTTAACATGGATCCTCCGCTTTGCGCCGCAACCGGCATCAGCAGACCTTTTCTTCGCCGATGGCAGCCATATCGCGCTGGTTCGGGCGGGCAATATCTGGACCGCGCAGCGGGTGCTGGCCCGGTCGATCCTGTATCGGATCGTCCCGCACGGCGGGGCGGTGGCACCGCTCCACCGCCTCGATGCTGTCGTCGATACCCCTCCGGTTGTCCGGGTTTTCGCGCCCGAACATACCCTGAGCGTCAGGGCCGCAGGGCAGGCACGTTGGCCGCTCGATTTCGAAGCGCGCGACGACTACGGCGTTGCCCCGACCGCGCAACTCCACCTTACGGTTGCCGAAGGCGAGGGGGAGAGCATTAAGTTCCGCGAAACGGTAGTGACCGTTCATGGATCGGGCAGCGCGACGGTCAAACGCTTCCGAGTTGCTCCCGACCTTGCCGCCTTGAAGTTCGTCGCCGGAAGCGATCTCGTCGCGCACCTCGCGGTCAGCGACAACCGTACGCCGGGTCCGCAGACGGCGCAAAGCTCGAGCCTGATTCTGCGCTGGCCATCGAGCGATGGTACCGTCGCCGGGATGGAGGGGGTCATGACGCGAGCCCTTCCCGCTTATTTCCGCAGCGAGCGGCAGATCGTCATCGACGCCGAGGCGCTGGTCAAGGAGCAGGCGCGCCTCACCCTCGAACGCTTCCTCGCGCGATCGGACGGGATCGCCGCCGATCAGCGCCTGCTGCGGCTGCGTTACGGACAGTTTCTCGGCGAGGAGCAGGAGGGGAAGACGCCGCCGCCGACGTCAGACGCCGCGCCACCGCCGTCACCGCGCTTCGGCGGCGAGGGTGAGACGCTCGAGCAATTTGGCCATGTCCACGACGAGTCGGAGGCCGCGACCTTGCTCGACCCCGACACAAGGACGAAGTTGAAGGCGGCGCTCGACGCGATGTGGCAGGCCGAACTTGGCCTCCATCAGGGCGCGCCGCGCGTGGCGCTGCCGTTTGCTTATCGTGCGCTCGGCTTCATCAAGCAGGTCCAGCAGGCGACCCGCATCTTCCTTGCTCGCGTCGGCCCCGATTTGCCGGTGGTCGACGAGACGCGGCGGTTGAGCGGTAAGCGTGATGGGCTGGTGCGGAATGCCTTGCCGTCGCTGACACTGGCGGAGGTCGATCAAGCTCCAGCGACAGCATGGCGGGCATTGAGCGATCCGGCCGGGCCGACCGCGATGCAGCTTGCCGCGCTCGACCGCTGGGCGCGGGCCAATTCGACGGTGGTCGATCCATTAGCGGTGGCCGCTGCTATCGACGAAGTCACGCGCGACCCGGCCTGTGTCCGATGCCGCGCAGCGCTGCGCGGGTTGGTCTGGGTGGCCCTGCCGCGTCCCGCCCCCGGCGTGGCGCGTCGCTCCCGTGGCGATGCTGCCGGCCGTCGGTATCTCGACGCGCTGAGCGGCGCGCAATGACCCTCGCGCTTGCCACGCTGATCGGACTGGGTGTCGTGGCAGCGGTCGTACGATTGGTCTGGCGCTGGGTTCGTAGCCCAGCGGGCGCGAGCTCCGCCACGTGGCGCAGCGCCGTTCTCGTCTTGGCGCAACCGCTGTCGGGTGGTCTGTTGTACCTTGCGTTGACGGCCGCGTCGGAGCCGATGGGGGGCACCATGATTGTCGCCACGCACGGCTCCGGTCGAACCGTCTTGTTGGGCAGTGGCCGGGTCGTGGCGCTGCCCGAAGCACCGCCGCTGTCCGGAATCGACCGGGTTCCGGAACTTGCGACGGCGGTGCGTCGCTTCCGGCCGACCCGGTTGCAGATCGTCGGCGACGGCCTCGGCCTGCGCGACCGTGATGCTGTCGTGGGTCCGGCAATCGACTACACGCCCGCCGAGCCCCCACGCGGCATCGTCCGACTTACCCCGCCGCGCGCAGTGGTGTCAGGGGGGCGGTTCAGCGTTGGTGGCAGGGTAGGCGGTGCCGGACCCCTTAGCGTCGATCTGATCGATCCCGCGGGTCGCCGCGTGGCGACGGCCACACCCGATGCGGCGGGTGATTTCGTCGTAACGGGAACGGCGCGGATCGCGGGGGCGGCGACGTTCACCGTGCGGGTCCACTCGGCGGCACGCGTCATCGAGGAGGCGGCAGTGCCGGTCTGGGTCGATCCGGCGACGCCACAGCGCGTGTTGCTGCTGGCGGGAGCGCCGGGTCCCGAGGTCAAGTATCTGCGTCGTTGGGCGACCAACGCTGGGCTTGCGGTGCATAGCGAGATCGCGACCGGGGCGGGGCTGGTCCTGGGCGACGCGTCGCTGCCGTTGACGGTTGCGACGCTCGCCCGCTTTGACGTCGCGGTCATCGACGCGCGGCGCTGGGCCGGGCTGTCCAGCGCCGAGCGGGGCGCCTTCGCGGCGGCTGTGCGCGACGGGTTGGGGCTTCTCATCCGCATCGACGAACCACTGTCCGAACCGGTGCGCGCGGCGTTGCGGCCACTCGGCTTCGTCGTGGCTGGTGGGAGCGAAACCGTCGTAGTTACGGTCGCCAGCGCGGGCGACCCGGCGACGCGGCTTGCTCTCGGCGGGCCCGGAACGCGCGACGCGCCGACCGTTGCCGATCCCGGCTCGGGCGTGCCCGCGTTGGTGGCGTGGCGGCTTGCGATCACCGGCCCGGCGACGACGCCGCTGCTGCGGGACAGTCGTGCGGCCCCGGTCGGCGCCTGGCGGGCAATGGGGCAGGGGCGGGCCGGGCTGTGGCCGCTCGTCGACGTTTATCGGCTGGCCCTCGCGGGGCACGGCGATACTTACGGCGAGCTGTGGAGCGCCGCCTTGACCACGTTGGGCCGGAGCCACGGCCAAGCGGCTCCGGCGATCGACTACCCGTCGCGCGTCGGAGAGCGTGTGACCGTGTGCGGGCTCGGGCCCGACGCGCGGGTAATTGCCCCAGATGGGCGTTCCACCGCGCTGCTGATCGACCCCGCCGCCGGTCGTGACTGTGCCGCCTTCTGGCCGGCGACGGCGGGCTGGCACGACTTGCGACAAGCCGACTTCGCCGACGATGACCATGGGCGGTTCTTTGTTGCCGACCGGACTGCGTTGCCGAATGCGGTGGCGCTGGCCGACCGGATGGCAACGATCGCCCTGGCACGCGCGGCGACCCGTTCGGCAGGCACCGGCGCTACGATGTGGCCCGAGGGGTCGTGGCCGTGGCTCGTCGCGTGGCTGCTGGTGACGGCGGCGCTGTGGTGGTTTGAGCGTGCCCGGCCGGGATCAACCCGTTGACAACAGGCCGCAAAACGATGGTGGACGCACCAGGGTTCGAACCTGGGACCCGCTGATTAAGAGTCAGCTGCTCTACCGACTGAGCTATACGTCCATCGTCGCGAGCGGCGCGGGTAACACCTGCGTTCGCACTTGTCTAGCGGTCGAGCGGC
>JANYFA010000111.1 GCA_025362895.1 Sphingomonadaceae bacterium
TGATCTTCGCGATCGCGTCCTGTTTGACCTGCAGCGTCGAGTACGACGCATCGGGTGCGACTTCGACCCCGACGAACATATTGCCGGTATCCTCCGTCGGAAAAAAGCCCTTGGGAATCGCGCCGAAGCCCCAGATCGCGACGCCGATCGACACCAGTGTCAGGATCAGCACGGCACGCGACCGCGCCAGCACCCAGTCGAGCGCGCGGCCATAGCCTAACTGCGCGCGCTCGAAGTTGCGCGTCGACCAGCGCGCGATGGCACCCGGCTTGGTGTGTTCGCCCTTGAGCACGCGGGACGCGATCATCGGTGCGAGCGTCAATGCGATGACCGCCGACACGAAGATTGCGATTGTCATCGTCACGGCGAATTCGCGGAACAATCGCCCGATGACGCCGCCCATGAACAATAATGGGATAAACACCGCGACGAGGCTGACCGAGATCGACATGACGGTAAAGGCGATCTCCTTCGTCCCGCTCACGGCGGCGGATCGCGGAGCCTCGCCATTCTCGACATGGCGGACGATGTTTTCGAGGACGACGATTGCATCGTCGACGACGAACCCGGTCGCGAGCGTCAGCGCCAGCAGGCTGAGATTATCGAGGCTGAACCCGGCAAGGAACATCCCGGCAAAAGTGCCAACGGCGGCGACAGGCAAGACGATCGCCGGGATCAGCGTCGCGCGCACATCACCGAGGACAAGGAAAATGACGAGGACCACGAGCGCGGCGGTGCCGATCAGCGTGATCTGCGCGTCGGTGACAGAGTGGCGGACCGACTGCGACCGATCGACGATGATGTCGAAATGGGTATTCGCCGGCAGGCTCTCGCGGATCGACGGAAGCAGCGCCTGAACCCGGTCGGCCATCGCGACGACGTTCGCCCCGGGTTGGCGGCGAATGCCCATGGCGATGCCCGGACTGCCGTTGAACTTCGCCGAGCCGCGCAGGTTCTCGATCGAATCGACCGCCGTCGCGATGTCGCCGAGCCGCACGGGCAGGCCGTCTTTGTAAGCGACGACGATGCCGGTGAAGTCGGCGGCGTTTTTCAGCGAACCCGTCGCGTCGAGGATGTAATTGCGCGGGCCGTTGCCGATCAGGCCGACGGCGGTATTGCTGTTGGCGGCGGCGACGGCGGCGCGGATATCTTCGGGCGTCAGGCCGCGCGCCGACAGCTTGGTCGGGTCGAACTGGATGCGGACGGCGAATTTGCGATTGCCGAACACATCGACTTGCGCAACTCCCTCCAGCGTCGAAATCCGCGGGATGATGGTCGTGTCGGCGATCGTCTGCAGGTCGGACAACTTCATCGTCGGGTCGCGCAGCGCCATCACCAGGATGGCCTGATCCGACGGATTGACCTTCTGGAACGACGGCGGCGACGTCATTTCGATCGGCAGTTTACGCGCGACCGCAGACAGCGCTGACTGGATATCGAGCGCGGCGGCATCGATGTTGCGACCCAGCGCGAACTGGACGGTAATGCTCGTCGAACCCGTCGAGCTCGACGACGTGATCTGGTCGATGCCGGCAATCGTCGATAATTGGCGCTCGATCGGTGTCGCGACCGCGCTTGCCATCGTTGCCGGGTTCGCGCCGGGCAGGCTAGCGCCGATCTGGATGGTCGGAAAATCGACCTGGGGCAGTGCCGCGACGGGCAGTTGGGCATAGCCGAAGATGCCGGCAGCGACGATCGCGACCGTCAGCAGGATCGTCGCGATCGGACGATCGACGAATGCGCGGATCCAGTTCATGCCGCGGGGCCACCCTTGTGGTCGGGATTGGCCTTGTGGTCGGGATCGGCCTTGTGGTCGCCGCCGCGTCCGTCCGCCTTGCCCTTGATCCTGACCTTGTCGCCGGGGCGCAGCTTGGCAAGGGCGTCGGTCACCACAAGCATCCCTGGCGCGACGCCGCTCGCGATATATACTTTACCGTCTTCGCGCCCAGCGACCACGACCGGGGTCAGCACGGCGACACCCATGGCACCGCCCCCGTTCTGACCCCCGCTCGGGCCAGAACCGCCCCCGCCAGCCTTGGCCCCGCCCTCGTTGACCGTCCACACGAAGGTCGAATCCGGCCCGGTCTGGATCGCCGCCTCGGGCACCGCGATGCGCCGGATCGGGCTGCCCAGCGGGACGTCGAGATCGACCAGAGCGCCGGGCCACAGGGCGTCACCGGCGTTGGTAAATACGGCCTTTGCCGCCAGATTACCGGTCGCCGTCCCAACGCTATTGTCGAGGAAAATAAGCCGCCCGTGCGCGATGGCGGACGCGGTATCGTGGATACGCGCCGTCACGCTCACCCCGCCGCCGCCCATGGCGCCGCGCAGTTGCTGGATCTGTTCGGGGGGGACGGCGAAGCGCACGAGGATGGGGTTCAGCTGATTGACGGTTACCAGCGGTAAGGCGTCGGCGTTCCGCACGGTCGCGCCGACTTTGAAGTTTATCTCGCCAGTCCGGCCCGACACTGGCGCGCGGACGGTCAAATAGGACAATGCGGTTTCCCCGGCGGTGATCGCCGCGCCAGCGCCACTCATGTTGGCGCGCGCGGTGTCGGCGGCGGCTTGCTTGAGATCGATCGTCGCCTTCGACACGAAACCGTTGGCGACCAGCGCCTCGCTGCGCTTGAGGTCGGCGGTTGCCTGCGCGCGCGCCGCCGCCGCGCCCGCCATGCTCGCCCGATTCTGGGCGATGGTCGCGCGCACGGCGCGATCGTCGAGGCGGAACAGCGGTTGCCCGGCGCGGACGGTATCGCCCTCATGGAACAGGACGGCGGTGATCTGCCCGTCAACGCGCGCCCGCACGGCCACCGACTGGAGCGGGGTGACCGTACCCAGCACCGTCAACTGCGGCGCATAATCGGCCAGTGTCGCGCGCTCGGCGGCGACGCTCAGCGGCGGGCGCGGCTTGGGCGCGGGCGCGCTGGCCGAACAGGCGGCGAGCAGAATGAATACGGCCGGAGGGAACTTCATGGCAGTGATGTTGCACCTTTGCTGCGTCGCCGCATGGCACGTCCGCCGTCGGCGTCAACCTCTATGTCGCTGAAGCGTTGCCTTCGCCGGCATGTTGCCGCCCGGCTGCGCGCACAAACGCCGCATCTATGGTGGCGATCGCCCTGCTGTCACCCCACCTTTACGCCTTTCCAGAACGCTACGCGGCCCTTGATTTCGGCGGCGGCGGCCTTGGGTTCGGCATAATACCACGCCGCGTCGGGGTTGGTCTTGCCGTTGGCGGTCACCGAATAATAATTTGCTGTCCCCTTCCATGGACAACCGCTGGTGATCATCGACGGTGTCAGGACGCCTGCCGTGACCGATTCGAGCGGGAAATAGTGATTGTTTTCGACGATGATGGTCGCGTTCGATTCGGCGATGACGGTATCGTTCCAGACGGCCTTGACCATATTAACTCTCCTGTCGGCGATGTTCGCCGGATGATCTGCGATAGCTGCAAACGTGACCATCCGCGAGTGGGCGATGGTCATGAGGCGGCTCACGGAGAATTGTGCGGCGGGAGCGATCTTTAGCGGAACGGCGGCTCGTCGAACGCGCGTAGCTTTCGACTGTGGAGGCCGTCACCGGCCGCGCGCATCCGGTCGATCGCAACGATACCGATTTGTAAATGCTCGCTAATCGCGCCTTCGTAGAAGCGGTTCGCCTGCCCCGGCAGCTTGATCTCGCCGTGCAGCGGTTTGTCGCTGACACACAGCAACGTCCCATAAGGAACGCGGAAGCGATACCCCTGCGCCGCCACCGTCGCACTCTCCATATCCACCGCCACCGCCCGCGACTGATTGAAGCGCAGCGCCGATCGGCTGAAGCGTAACTCCCAGTTTCGGTCGTCGGTGGTAACGACGGTCCCGGTTCGCAGCCGTGGCTTCAGGGCGTCGCCGCTCAATCCTGTGATCTCTTCGGCAGCAAGGCTAAGCGCTTGCTGTACCTCAGCAATCGGCGGAATCGGAATTTCGGGCGGAAGGACATCGTCGAGCACATGGTCGTCGCGCAGGTAAGCGTGCGCTAGGACATAATCGCCGATCGACTGGCTCGGGCGCAGCCCGCCGCAATGGCCGATCATCAGCCACGCATCGGGGCGCAGAACGGCAAGATGGTCGGTTATCGTCTTCGCATTCGCTGGCCCGACGCCGATATTGACGAGGGTGATCCCTGCGCCGCCAGGGGCCATTAGGTGGTACGCCGGCATCTGGTGGCGTCGCCAAGCGCCGTCGGCGATCGCCAGCGTCGGATCTGCCGCCGTCTCGCCATCGCCGCGCTCGATCACGGCACCGCCGCTGCACGACAACGCGGTATAGGGCGTGTCGCCGTTCAACTGCCGACATGCCCAAGCAACGAACTCATCGACATAGCGGTGATAATTGGTCAGCAAGACATAGCGTTGTACGTGGGCGGCAGGCGTGCCCGTATAGTGGCGAAGGCGGGCCAGGCTGAAATCGGTGCGCGGCGCGTCGAACAGCGCGAGCGGGCGTGGCGTCGCGGGATCGAGCAGCCATAGTCCGTCGGGAAGCTCGTCGCCGATATGCGCGAGTTCCGTTGTCGGGAAATGCCGTGCGAGCTCGATCGCCGCCGCGGCATCGAGCCGAAGGTCGTCGGCCCCGTCGAGAACGTAGGGGTAAGGAATTTCGACCGACGACCGGGCGACCGTGACCTCGACATTGAAGTCGGCGATCAGCAGGTCGAGCTGTTCGATCAGATAGTCGCGAAACACCTCGGGCTGAGTCACGGTCGTCGCATAGTGGCCGACTGTGGTTACGCGAGCGAAGGCGCGGATGAGCCGGGGCGCGCCCCCACCGCGATAGTGAAGACGAATTTCTGGGTAAGCGAAGTCGCCCGCCGCGCGCGCCACCGCATCGGGTGGCGTTCCATCGCGCAAGTAAGCCGCGAGCGCCCGGCGCAGCGCGGCGACCGAGGCGGTGTGGATGGCGGCGAGGGCGTCGACGATGGCAGCTGGGTTCATGGGTGCGACATGCCCGATATTTGGCCGGGGGTCGATGCTCTGCTAGCTTGGGTCACGATCCCTTATGTTCCCGGGATGACCGAGGCTCGACCTGATGCAATTCGATCTGACCGACGACCAGCGCGCGATTCAAGAGGTCGCGCGGCGCTTCACGGCGAGCGACATCACGCCTTATGCGGCGCACTGGGACGAACACCATGTCTTCCCGGTCGACACGATCCGAGCGGCTGCCGCTCTTGGCTTCGGCGCGATCTACGTCAGCGAGGCGAGCGGCGGCATCGGTCTCGGCCGGATCGAGGCGGCGCTGGTCATGGAGGCAATGGCCTATGGCTGTCCCAGCACGTCGGCGTTTATCTCGATCCACAATATGGCGGCGTGGATGATCGACTGTTTCGGGACACCCCAACTCAAGAACCGCTACCTGCCCGCGCTGGTGCCGATGGACACGATCGCCAGTTATTGCCTGACCGAGCCCGGCTCCGGGTCGGACGCCGCTGCCCTCAAAACCCGCGCGGTGCGCGACGGCGACGATTACGTTGTGACCGGCAGCAAGGCGTTCATCTCGGGGGCCGGCGTGAACGACATTTATGTCACCATGGTCCGCACCGGCGTCGATGGCCCTAAGGGCATCACCTGCCTCGTCATCGACAAGGACATGCCCGGCGTCAGCTTCGGGGCTTCTGAACGCAAGCTCGGCTGGCACAGCCAGCCGACGGCGCAAGTCAATTTCGACGCCGTCCGCGTCCCTGTTGCCAACCGCGTCGGCGAGGAAGGGCAGGGCTTCGCCATCGCAATGCAGGGGCTGGACGGTGGGCGCCTCAATATCGGCGCGTGCAGCCTTGGCGGGGCGCAACGCGCGCTCGATGAGGCAATCAGCTACACCCGTGGCCGTACCCAGTTCGGCAAGGCAGTCGCCGACTTCCAGGCGACGCAGTTCAAGCTCGCTGACATGGAGACCGAGTTGCAGGCCGCGCGGACCCTGCTCTACGCCGCCGCCGCGCGGGTGGAGACGGGTGCCCCGGACAAGACCAAGTTCGCGGCGATGGCCAAGCGACTGGCGACCGACACCGGGATGGCGGTGGTCGACCGCGCCCTTCAGCTCCATGGCGGCTATGGCTATCTGATGGACTATCCGGTCGAGCGGTTCTTTCGCGACCTTCGCGTCCATCAGATCCTCGAAGGCACCAACGAAATCATGCGCGTCGTCATCGCTCGCGAGTTGCTGCGCGCAAGCAACTAGGCCTTACGCGCCTGCCTTGACCGCCTGCTCCCACGCAAGTTCGGCGAGAGGCGCGACTCCGGCGCCGCTCGCTTTGGCGTGGGCGCTTGCCGCCGTGCCGCGGACGACGCGCCCCTGGATGCCGTGCAAAATCGCCGCCAGCCGGAACATGTTGTACGCGACGTAAAAGTCCATGTTGGCGATGCCGTCGCGCCCCGTCCGGCGACAATAAGCAGCCGTGTAGGCCGCTTCGTCGGGGATGTTGAGCGCGGCCAAGTCGACTCCGGTCAGCCCGGCGGTGAGCGACGGCGGCATCCGGTACATCATCAAATGATAGCTGAAATCGGCGAGGGGATGTCCCAGCGTCGATAATTCCCAGTCGAGCACCGCGAGAACTTTCGGCTCGGTAGCGTGGAAGATCATGTTATCGCAGCGATAATCGCCGTGAACGACGCTGACCTCGTCACCGGGCGGGATGTGCGCGGGCAACCATTCGACGAGCCTGTCCATCGCCGCACACCGCTCGGCGTCGGCATCGTCGAGATATTGCTGCGACCATCGTCCGATCTGGCGCGCGAAATAATTGCCGGGCTTGCCGAAGTCACCCAGTCCGATCGCCACGGGGTCGAACGAATGGAGTTGTGCGATCGTCGCGTTCATCGCGTCGAAGTATTTCGGTCGATCTTCGCGGCTGGCGTCGGGGAAGGTGGTGTCCCAGATGATCCGCCCGTCGACGCAGTCCATCACGTAAAACCACGTTCCGATCACCGCATCGTCGGTGCACAGGCCAAAGGTGCGCGGGGCGGGAAAACCGGCGGCGTGAAGCGCGGTCATCACCTTATACTCGCGGTCGACGGCGTGGGCGCTTTTGAGCAGCAGCCCCGGCGGCTTGCGGCGCAGCACATAGGTCTGGCCCGGAGTTTCGAGCTTGTACGTCGGGTTCGACTGGCCGCCGTTAAACTGGCGAACGGTCAGCGGGCCGCGAAAATCCGCGACATTGGCCGCCAGCCATTCGCTCAGCGCGCCTTCGTCGAAGCCAAGCCCGGCGCGGATCTCGCCGACGCCCGAGTTGAGTTCCTGCCTGCTCGCCATAGTCACTCCCCGGCGCCGATGTCGCGGCGCGCAAATCCGCCCGGCCAGTCGATCGCATCGACCCCTGCATAAGCGGCTGCGCGCGCTTCGCCAACCGTTGCGCCCGTGGCGGTGACAGCAAGCACCCGCCCGCCGCTGGCAACCACCGCCCCGTCGGCGCGGCGCGCAGTTCCGGCGTGGAAGACGGTCGCTCCGGTCGCACCCGCCGCGTCGATCCTGGCGATGGCGCTGCCCGTTACCGGCGCGGCGGGATAACCGGTTGCCGCCATCACCACCGTCACGCTCACGCCGTCGCGCCACACCGGGCGGGTGTCGCTCAGCGTTCCGTCACACGTCGCGAGGAGAAGATCGAGGAGGTCGCTGTCGAGCCGGACCATCAGCGCCTCGCACTCGGGGTCGCCGAAGCGGACGTTATATTCGATCAGCTGCGGTCCGGTCGGCGTCAGCATCAGCCCGGCGAACAGCACGCCAACGAACGGGGTTCCCATTACCGCCATGGCCGCAACGGTCGGCGCGACAATTTCTGTCAGCGCGCGCGCCTCTAGTTCGGCGGTCAGCGCCGGTGCCGGCGATACCGCCCCCATCCCGCCGGTGTTCGGCCCGGTGTCACCGTCGCCGACGCGCTTATAGTCCTGCGCGCTGCCGAGGACGGCAATGTCGGTCCCGTCGCACAGGACGAACAGGCTGGCCTCGGGACCGGTGAGGAAGGCCTCGATCACCACCGGTCCCGGCATGGCATCGAGCGCGGCGCTCGCCTCCGCAACGGAGTGCGCGATCACGACGCCCTTGCCTGCGGCCAAGCCGTCGGCCTTGACGACCACCGGCAGCGGATGCCCGGCGACATAGGCGCGGGCCGCATCGCCGCTGTCGAAGCGCGCAAACGCCGCCGTCGGAATGTTCGCCCGCGCGCACAACGCCTTGGTAAATCCTTTCGACCCCTCGAGCCGCGCCGCCGCCGCGCTCGGCCCGAAGGCGTGAATACCGGCGGCGCGCAAGGCATCGACCAGCCCGCCGACGAGCGGCCCCTCCGGCCCGATAACGACGAGCGCGATATCGTGCGCCCGTGCAAAGGCGATCACGGCGTCGTGCCCGTCGCCCAGCGACACGCATTCGGCGACCGCCGCGATCCCCGCGTTTCCCGGCGCGCACCACAGGCGCCCGACGCGGGCCGACTGCCGCAGCTTCCAGCACAGCGCGTGCTCGCGCCCGCCGCTACCGATGACGAGAAGGTTCATCGCGGCGCCGCGATCGACGGCTTAAGGTCACACAATCCTTGCGGATCGGCGCGAATCGTTGACCTTAAGCCGCGCGTCGGCTGCCGCGGCGGAACGGCAACGTCGATCGAGGGGCGGCGGCGACTCATGAGCGACCGGTCTAGGCGAAGACGACCGCTGTAGGACAGGGATTTTGCGTCGGCCCCGTCCGCCGATCGGCACTGGCCAGATGGCCGGGGGCACGGCAGGATGATGGATCGCCGCCGCCTGAGGATTTCGCCATGCCGCGCATCATGTTCGTCGAACTTCCCGCCCGCGACATCGCCTCGGCGCGCCGCTTCTACACCGACGCCTTCGCGCTCGACCTGACCGCCTTCGGCCCGACCTATGCCTGCACGATGACCGGCGACGTCGACCTCGGCCTGCAGGGCGATGCCGCCGAGGCGCCCGCCGCGCCGCTCGCGGTGATCGCGGTCGACGACCTCGACGCGGCGCTGACGTCGGTCGTTCGCGCGGGCGGGACGATCACGAAACCGGTTTTCGCCTTTCCCGGGGGCAAGCGCTTCCACTTCACCGATCCGCACGGCAATGAGCTCGCCGCCTTGAAGGCCAACAATTAGGACCAGCGCGAGCTGCCGTCATTCGACTTCGCCGCCGTCGAGTAGTCTTCGGATCAGTAGTCGCGTGCGTTCAATCCTAATTGGAGAATGACCATGACGAGCCGGATCGCGATGCGGACCCCATGGTGGTTTTGGGCCGTCGCCATCGCCGGGCTCGTCTGGAACTGTGGCGGGCCGTTCGACTGGGTGATGACCAAGACGCACAACGCCAGTTACCTCGCGGCGATGACCCCGGCACAACGGACATGGATGGCGGGCTATCCGGTGTGGATGGAAGCGGCGTGGGCAGTCGGCGTCTGGGGCGCGCTGCTCGGGTCCATCCTGTTGCTGGCGCGAAGCCGCCTCGCCGTCGCCGTGTTCGCCGCGTCGCTTGGCGGTCTCGCGGTCAGTACATTGTATCAATATGGCAGCGGAACGATGCCGACGGACATGAAGACGCCGGGCGGCCTCGCGTTTCTCGCGGCGATCTGGGTCATCGCAGTGGCGCTGCTGTGGTTCGCCGCGCGGATGCGCGCGCGCGATCTTGCGCTAAGGCGATTTTGCGTCGGACGTTGCGGCACGATAGATACGCGCCGTGAACCAGCCCCCGACCAACACGCCCGAATATACCGTCTCGGAGCTCGGCAACGCGCTTAAGCGCACCGTCGAGGACACCTACGGCTATGTCCGGGTACGCGGCGAGATCAGCGGGTTCAAGCGGGCGGCATCGGGGCATTTGTACCTGTCGCTCAAAGATGCGGGCGCGGTCATCGATGGCGTCATGTGGAAGGGCGGCGCGGCGGCGTTGCGCTTTCGCCCCGAAGATGGGCTCGAGGTCGTCGCCACGGGCAAGCTGACGACCTATCCCGGGCGGTCGAAATACCAGATCATTATCGAGCGGATGGAGCCTGCCGGAGCGGGCGCATTGATGGCGCTGCTCGAGACGCGCAAGGCGAAGCTCGCCGCCGAAGGATTGTTCGACCCCGCCCGTAAGCGGGCGCTGCCGTATATTCCCGGCACCATCGGGGTCATTACGTCACCGACCGGGGCGGTGATCCGCGACATCCTCCATCGCCTCGCTGAACGCTTCCCTCACCGCGTGCTGGTGTGGCCGGTCGCGGTTCAGGGCGACAGTGCGGCGGGACAGATCGCGAGCGCGATCGCTGGATTCAACGCCCTCGCGGCGGACGGCGACATTCCGCTGCCCGCCGTGCTTATCGTCGCCCGCGGCGGCGGCAGTGTCGAGGACCTGTGGGCGTTCAACGAGGAAATCGTCGTCCGCGCCGTCGCCGCCAGCCGCATTCCCGTGATTACCGCCGTCGGCCACGAAACCGACACGACGCTGGTCGACTTCGCCGGGGATCACCGCGCGCCGACGCCGACCGCGGCGGCGGAACGCGCGGTTCCCGTTCTCGCCGATCTCCGCGCGACCGTTGGCGGATTGGGGCTGCGGCTCGACCGGGCGGCGGCGCGCGGGGTGGCACTTCGCCGCGAACGCGCAGAGGCCGTTGTCCGGCGCCTGCCCGCCGCAGCCGCCTTGGTGGGACCCCGCGCTCAGCGCGCCGATGACCTCGGCGACCGCCTGCCGCGCGCTCTCCGCGCCGCCGCGATCGGGTGGCGCGGGCGGTTCGAACGGTCGTCGCGCAGCCTGACCCCGCTCCTTCTCGACCGCCGCGTCGCCGCCGACCGTCTCCACCTCGCTCGCGCCCTCGACCGGCTGCGCGCAGGCGGGCGTGCGTCACTGGCGTCGCAGGCGGCGAAGCTAGCCCGCGCCGGGGCAGGGTTGCGTCCGGCGGTGCTGACGATGCGGCGTGACGCGGCGTCGGCGGCACTCGCGGGAGCGGCGCGGCTGCTGGGGTCGCTTGGCCCCGAACAGGTCCTCGCGCGCGGCTACGCCTATGTGACGAGCGGGGACCATGTCGTCCCGACGGCGGCGGACGCCCGGGCACGCTCGGGGTTGACGCTCCGCTTCGGCGACGGCAGCGTCGATGTGACAACAACGGTGACGACCGGGACCCCACGCCGAACGGCGACGGCGGCAACGTCCCCGGCGCAGGAGAGACTTTTATGATGCTCGATCGCAGCGGCGGGCGGCTGGCCCGGCTTCGCTATTTATCCGGATCGTTTCAGGTCGTCGCGCCCGGCGATCATGTCGTTTGCGCCGTGACGGGCGTGCGCCTGCCGGTGGCGAGCTTGCGCTATTGGTCGGCGGAGCTGCAGGAGGCCTATGCCGACGCCACCGTCGCCGTCGCGCGCTATGACGCAATGCGCGCGGCGGGGCGGCTTTAGGGTTGCGCGGCGGGTGGCTCTGAAGGTGCGGCCTGCGATCCTGATCGCGGCATTCATCGTCGCGGCGGCGACGGCGGGAGCCCAACCATTGTCGACCCGTGAATGGCTGATTGCCGGGCGGCTGACGCAGGGTGGCATCGTGTTCGGCACGGCGCCGCCGGGAACGGTACGGGTGACGGTCGACCGCGCCCCCGTCCGTCTGACGGGCGACCGACGTTTTCTCGCCGGGTTCGGGCGCGATGCCCCGCCGGAAGCCACGCTGGTCGCCACCCTCGCCGACGGTAGCCGCGAGGTCCGGGTCGTCCCCGTTGCGCGTCGTCACTACGATATCGAATCGATCCCTTCGCTCCGGCAGCCGCCGCCCGACGCGCCGCCCGACCCGGTCTATGACGCCCGCCGCGCGGTCGAACTCGCCGCAATCCGCGACGCCCGCGCCGGGGACAGTGACGCTCTGGGCTGGACCGAGGCGTTCGCTTGGCCCGCCCACGGGCGGATCAGCGGCGTTTACGGGTCGCAGCGCATCCTCGGCGGCGTACCAAAGGCCCCGCACCTCGGCGTCGACGTCGCCGCGCCACCCGGCGCCCCGGTGACCGCGCCCGCAGGCGGCGTTATCCGGCTCGCCCACGGACCATTCCTGCTCGAAGGCAACCTTGTCATGCTCGATCACGGTCATGGACTCGTGTCGGCGTTCCTCCATCTCAGCCGGATCGACGTGAAGGAAGGGCAACATGTCGTGCGCGGCGACCGCCTCGGCCTTGTCGGTATGACCGGTCGCGCGACCGGGCCGCACCTCCATTGGGCACTGAGCTGGCGCACCGCCCGGCTCGACCCGGCGCTGTTCGTGCCCGAGGGGGGGGAACTAACCAACGGGGCGGCGGCTATTTTACCGCCGCCCCGATCGCGTTGACATTGTTGACGAACGCGGATGCGATCTGATCGACGCCGATCTGGGCGACCCCTTGCGATTGAATGTCGGCGCCGCACAACGGGTGGAACGTCACGATGCCTTTCGGGGGAAAGGGAATCGTGACGAGCCATTCGGGATCGGCAACGTCGGCGTCGAGCGCGATGTCGATGCCGGGAGCGTACCGAAGGCTCAGGCGGAAGCGGCGGCAGACCGACGTCACAATGCCGTGATGGACCATGCCGGCAGTGGCGCGGGCGCGAAAACCGAGCGCCGCCGGCGCGACCGGGTCGAGAAAGTCGGCGGCCATCTCCCAGCCGGGATTGGTCGCGGGGGCAACGGCGATGCTGTCTTTGAGCGCCGTCCGCGCGCGCGAGAGGTCAATGATAACCGGCAAATGAAGTTCGACCGTTTCGTTCGACGCGGCGAAATTCGCAAATGCCTTGCCCGCGGCGACGCCTGCCAAGCCGCGGGCGATCGTGCCGACGGCGTTGATGACCTCGATCCGATGATCCTTCGCCTCGATCGCCAGCACCTGCAGCCGCAGCGAATTGGGGAAATACGTCGGGGCGAGCGACGTCGTGATCAGGCCCTGACGGCGCGGGTGGATGGCGAACACCGCGCCGCTGAACGGGATCGGCACGACGGCCATGGCCAGCCGCACCGGGGCCGCACCGGCTGCGGGGCCGATCGGATAGCAACCGCCGGCATTGCAACCCACCGTCACTGGATCGAGGCTGATCGGCGGCAGGAGATCCGTGTCATTGCCGGTCGGCACCAGCCCGATGACAAGCCGTGAATCGGTCAACTGATACGGGACGTCCGCGTCGCTGCCACCGGTCTTGCCCGGCACCAGGTCGGCCAAGCTGCGATAATCGACCGTGGGGACCGGGGTCGCGCAACCGGTCACCGTGAGCAACGCCGTGACCATAAGCGCGGCGGCCCGCGTCACGATGGCTACCGACTTTTATACGCGGCCATTGTCGCATCGATCCACGCCGCGAACGGCGCGACCTGAGTAAACGCCGATCCGGAAAGCCCCTTCGCGCACTGGACGGTATTGCCGCTGCTGACGATCCCAACAAGCCGGGGGCTGCGCGTATCGTCGCCGTCGATGGCGACGACCGGACCGCCGCTGTCGCCGACGCACGCCCCCGAATCGATCGCCCCCGCGCAGAAATGCGTCGCCGGCAGGTCGTTGCAGTGATCGCGCGACAGGACAGTGAGCGGGACGATCTTGAGGGCGGGTTCCATGCCCCCGATTGTCGCCGAAAAAGCCTTCGACGCCGCCCGCGCTGCGCCGAGATTGGTCGCGCGGCCCCAGCCAGTCACCGTGACGGGGCGGCGGACGATCACGAGAGCATCGGACCCGGTCGAGCGGTCGATCGCGATCACCGCAACGCGGTCGCTGTTGCGCGGGTCGATAATCACCGGCCGCGCCAGCCGGATCAGCGCGATATCGTTGCTGAATGCCGGGTTCGCCACGCGCCCTTTGCCCGGCGGAACGAAGTCGGGGTGCGGCAGCACCGGATTGGCCATCGCGAAGACCGTGCCGTTGCTGTCGTCGATCTGCTGCGTCCCGATGCGAAGACGGAACTTGGTCGCGAAGTCGGCGACCGAATAGGTCGGCACCTTCCCTTGGTCGAAGAAGCAGTGCGCCGCGGTCAGGACCCATCCCGGCGCGATCAGCGCGCCGCCGCATTGATGGTTGATCTGGGCGCTCGGGCCGCGGCCGACCACGTCCGACTTCCAAAAGATTTCGACTTGCCACGGGACGCTGTGCGGCGGGGCGACATCGCCGCCGATAATGCGTCCGCCGTCGTCGTTTGCCAGAGGCGTCGGCGTCGGCGGAGGTGTTGCCGCTTGGGGTGGCGGGCTAGCGGCAGCAGCGAGCGCGAGGACAAGGGGCGCGAGCAGCCAGCGGATCAGGTCGGTACGGATCGTCACGGTTTCACCTCCACCACGTTCGTCGTCGACAGCGCGAACGTCCAGTATTTGTCGGCGCCGTCAAAGCCGCGCGAATGTCGGCGGGCCTGACCAAGCAGATAGGCAGTCGTCGCGGGGACGCCGTTATTGAAATCGCGCGCGCGGCCGTTCGGCGCCATCGCGACGTCGCTGAGCTGGTCTTCGGACAGGACCGCGAGCAGCGTCGCCCGGCCGGGCGTCACGTCGAGATTCTGGCACCGCGCGGTCGCCGGATACGGCGCGATCTGCGGGTGCGCCCCCGAGGAATTGAGGGGGGTCACGGAGAAATCGTGGTTCAACGCGAAAAGGTACGAAAACAGCTTCTTTTCAGACCGGTTGGACACCGTGACATAGCTGGATACCCCGAGCGGAAGCGTCGGCTCGCCCGCCACCATCGGCGCGGACGTCGCGGGCCCGAGCTTATTTCGTTTGCACGAACCGATATAGAAATGCAGCCGGGCCATGGGCTCGCCCGCTGCCTGTTGCAGAGCCATCAGGGCGCGATAATCGGCGATGCGGCGAACGGCTGTCGCGAGGTCGGCCATCGTCTCAGGGGCGACCTTGCTGTCGTACACGACTTCCGGCGGCAAAGTCGTCGTCAATAGCTGAAGCCGGGGGCCGGACCAATGCGCGACGAACGCCGCACCGGTCGTCACGATCGTCGCGGGTAGCGGTTTGAGCGCCGCCGTCACGGCAGCCTGCTGCGCCGCCGTGCCATCGATCGCAATGCGGATCGTGTCGCTGCCGTAATCATGCGCGGTTTCGGCGACGAAGACATCGCCGCTGGCGATTGGCAGCGGCGTCGTCGGGACGAGCCGCGCCTGATGCGTGTCGGCGGCGGCGATGGTGCCGACCGCGAGTGGCTTGGCCCCGGCGCGAGCGGCAGCACTCGATGAGGCAAAAATCGCGAAGCGCGAGCCTGGCGTGACCTGCGACAGCGTTCCGAAGTGGAGGACCACCGCACCGCCATCGACCTTCCCGGCGAAATAGCGCCCCGGCGGCGGCGGCGGCCCGAGGAAACGCGCGATCAGTGCCCCCTCCACCCCCGGCGTCTGGGGTTCGGCCACCAGCTTGGCGCGGACCTTGGTGAGGATATCACCATAAGTGGCCTGCGGATCGGCGGCGATCGCCGCAGCGATCGCACCGGTGAACAGCCCGTGGCCGTTGCGCTCGACCGCCGTCTGACCGTCGGCGGCGGCCGACAGATGGACGCGGTAGCCGGGGTTCGCACCCGGCGCGACAGTGGGGAACTTTGGCAATCGCATCGACGGTCCGCGTGGGATCGCCCGGGGAACATCGGTGGTGAAGGCGCGGGTCGCCGTGCCCGAATTGCAGCTGTCGAAGATCGTGACGACGTTGACCCCGTGCGCGGTCGCGTCATCGATTCGCGCCTTGAGCTCGAGGTCGATGATCTCGGGATTATGCCCGCGTCCGCGCGCGTCATAGGGCACGAGCGTGTCGCTCGACCCGCTTTCCTGCGTATCGGTGTCGTCGATGACCGTCGAACCGTGGCCCGAAAAATAGAATAGCACCGTATCGCCGCGCGTCGCCGCCGCCACCAGACGGTCCCATCCGGCAAGGATCGCGCCGCGCCCGGCGCAGTCGTTGGTCAGCACGACAGAGCTCGGTCCCACCGCGCGACATCCGCTTGTCACCGGGGCAATGGCCAGGTGTGCGGCGGTGACAAGCGCCGCGCGCATCGTCCCCAGGTCGTTGACCGCGCCCTTGAGGTCGTGAAACTTAGGGTCCGCCATGGGGTCGTGCGCGACACTGAACTGGTATCGGTCGATCCCGACCATCAAAACGCGCACCGTCGCCCGGACAGGCCCGGCGACGAGCAGCAACAGCAATGCGGCAACGCGGGCGATACTCGGCATTTCGCCCCCCCCCTGTTTGTCGCATGTTTGTCTGCCGGCGGCGACGGCAAGTCAATTCGTTGCGATGCTGGATCGCCGCCGTCGAATGACCCGCCCGATCCAGCGGACGAGGAGGAAGATAATCGCCACCAGCACGGCGGCGAGCGCGGCAAAAATTCCGTACAGCGTGTCGGTCAACACGTGGCGGAATTCGGTCAGGTCGTAGAGTGCCGTGCGTCCGAAGGCGGCGATGGTCCCGCCCGCCCGGCGCATCCGTGCCGACAGTGGTTCCGTCCCGAGGACGACCCGGCTCGGACCGCCGGCGAAGTCGAATAACGACGGTTGCTGCGGGGCCGCCGCCACCGGGTCCGCGGGGTCGTCGTCCGCGACCCGGCGGAAGTCGCGCCCGCGTCCGGCGTCGGCGACTTCGGCGCTCAACGCCGGCAGTCGCGCGACGGCGTAGCGGAGCCATTCGTCGAGCGTAATCTGCCCGTCGCCGTTCAGGTCCGCACGCCCGAAACCACTGCCGTCGAGCCCGTCGCGCGCGAGCGCCGCCGTGAGGAAGCCATGGCCCAGTGCCTCGTCCTCATGCGCCTTCTGATCGGTCTGGCTCGCAGCGAGGATGAGAATGCCCTTGTCATAGGCGAGTTGCCCGAGACCGCGATCGCCCAAGGGGCCGGGCTTGAACCCGGCGGTCGCGACGACGGCGGCCGAGTTGCACGCATCGATGATGATGGCCGCATCGCCGAAATCGACCGGACGCAGCCAGTTGCCCAGTTCCGCCGACGAGATCAATGGGCCGAAATCGGGCAGGTCCTGCCCCTCGGGCCAACTTTCGTTCGACGGCACCAAGTAGAAATTACCCGCCGGGTCGGCCCAGCCGTGACCGGCGAAAGTGATCAGGACCAGGTCATCAGGGGTCGCCGCCGCAAACTGGGAGGCGTCGACGCCAAGCCACTTCAGTCGCGCCCGCGCCGCCGCATGATTGCCCGGCGCGAGAAGCGCGGTCGCATCGGCAATGGCGGCGCTCGTTGCCTCGCGCCGCTTCCCCGTGCCGCGAAGATCGAGGCGATGGACTTCGTATCCCGGCACCGCCGCCAGCCGCTTTGCCAGCAAGTCGGCGTCGGCGACGGCATAGTCGAGGTGGAAACGGTCCTCGGCATAGTCGTCGATGCCGATTGTCAACAGATACGCCTTGCGTCGCGCCGGCCAGACGAGGGGCCGGGTAAAACTGGCGTGCGCGGTGTCGCTTTTGACCCGGTCGTCGTTGAAGGCATAGGCCTGAAACGCGACGGTCCGGGCATCAATGCCGGTCGGCAGCCGCACCGTGAAGCTCTCGCGCACCGGAGCACCGTTGCTTGCCAAACCGACGGGGTCGATCTGAACGCGATGCAGCGACCGCCACGTCTTGATGCCTTCCCGTGTCGTCGCCACCGCCGTGGCGCGGTCGGGCTTCACATCCTGTATCTCAGGACGCTGGCCGACGAGCTTGCCGTCACGAAACAGCCGCAGATCGAATAGGCCCGACCTCGTCTTGCCATTGGGTGCGGGCGCTTCGACGCTGCTCGCTTCGACCTCGACGATCGCCGTGTCGCGGGACGGCCCGGGGCGGACGCGGACGATGCGGACCGCCGGGAGTGTCCGGTTGAGCCCGGCGACGGGCCGCGGTGGTGGCAGGGCGGCATCGCAGCGCGCGTCGCGAGTGCACGCCAGCGTCTTGCCAAAAAGTTGCGGTTCGAAATAGTCGCGCATGAACGTCTGGCCGCCAAGGCTTGGCAGCGGCTCGTCGGGGAAAGTCCAGCGAAAGGCGTTGGTGTCGGGGCCGAGTGAACTGTCGTAGCGACCCTCCTCGTCGTAGCTGACGAAACCGCTCGGGCCCATTCGCTGGAGGGTCAGGACCGTGCTTCCGTTAGTCGTCTCGAAAAACCGCAGACTGCCATCGGGAGCGGCGATCCACGCCAGTCCGCCACCCGCGACGAAGCCAGCGCTGAGAGCCTTGTCGATAACAGACAGATAGCCGTTCGGCTCGTCGAGCCCAAGCGATTGCAGGTTCGCGACCGCATCCCCGCCGGTCGGGACGGTGATCAGGCTTCGATCATCGATCGCCAGTACCGGTGCCTTGGCGTCGCCCAGCGCCGTCGATTGGGTCTGGTGCCCGGTTGCCAGATCGATGACCCTGACGGCCATATCCGTCTCGACAACAACGCGTGTTCCGTCGGGCGTCAGCGTAACGTGGTTGGCGCGTTCGTCGTCGCTCAGCCATTTGACCGGGATCGTCCGGGCCACGGCGGGCGTGTCCGCCAGCAAATTGCCTTCGATCAAAATCAGGCGCGACTGTACGGTCCGTACCTCGCCTTTATCGGCGGCGGACGGGTGATCGTAGCCGGTCGTCCGCCGCGTTATCAGAACGGTCTCGAGGCCGTCGGGCGAGGTCGCGATCGCCTCGACGACCGGCGCGCCCAGACCGGTCGCGCGAACCGGACGCCACGCACGGCTGCCGGCGGCGCGGGCCCAGATTCCAGGCGTCGCCAACCCGAGTGAAACCTCGGCGAGCTCGCCGCAGTGGGACGCGCGCCCCGCGATCATTGCGCCACCACCCCGGTAGGGGACCGTCGTGCATCGGAAACTCGCCTGATCGGTGATCGTCGATCGTGCTGCGTCGACCACGAGGGTTGGCTGCGCTTCAAACCGGGCGCCGCCGTCGCCGCTCAGCATGAAATGCCCCGCGTCCAGCCAGCGGACATGGCCATAGGGGCCCGTGACGCGAAGTGCCGCCGTCCGGACGCCGCTGGTTAGTGACCAGACTTCGACCCGCGACGCCACCGGAGTTTGCAGCGCGCCGCTGACCTCGCCGGTGAGCGACAGCGCCGACGTGCCGTCGGGCGTGATGGCCAGATCGGTCAGGTGAACGGAGGCGCTCGCCGCGAGCGGCACGGGCGCGCGATGGGGATTGGTGATCGTGAACCCGCCCCGGTCGCCGGCCAACGTCGAGCCATCGCGCGCGGTCGGCAAGCCCGGGGAATAATGGCCGCAGCGGCCATGCCGCGGGGTATCGGTAACGCCCGTCGTGCTGGTGGGGATGTCGATTTCATATAGGGACATTATCCCCTTTGGACAAGTGCAACTAGGGGTGGTATAGCGAGGCGATGGAAGTCGGACTCGCGAAAGGCGTATGGTACAACGGTCTTAACGCCCTCATCACGGGCGCAGGCATAGTGCTGACTGCAACTGCATCCGGCGCTGTCCTGTGGCTAGGTTGGGCTATGGTTGCCCTTGGTGCGCTACAGTTCATTTGGGGGATTACCCATGGGGGCGAGCATTGGTGGCGGCGGGAGAGAATTGGAGTGACGTGGCCATATGCCTTGATGCTCGTGGCAGTTTTGCTGTTTGTTATTGGGGCGATTGCCGCATGGTCAATGACAAACAAGGCCAATACATCTCTCGCGCCTATTCAAGCCTCCGCACCACTAGCCCTTAAAAAGGCAGTTGCGGAGACGCTCTCCGCTGTTCGACAGACATCGGAGCCCATTCAATATCCGGCTTCAACCGTTCCAAAGACTCGGGCCGCGGCTAACGTAAACAGGGCATCGCTTCAGCCCACGATTCAAAGTTTGGATGTTCCACCGCCAACAATCCCAGGTCGAGCCACCATTACCAATGTCCGTTTTGAGCCCGACCCCATCGATCCAAATCATCGAAAGATGGTGGTTAGTGTCACCAATGCAGGTCCGGGGGTGGCCTATGCGGGTACGGCTTCAGCGGCTATCGTTTTTGGCGACGGGAAGTCGGAGTACCCCCAAGTCGACATTGAAAAGCGTTTGGCTGAGATTATTAGCAGCGCGGCATCGAGGCATTTGACCAAGCAGGTCGCAGACGAACCCGGCAAATCATTCGATCGTGAGATCGAGGCGACCGTCCTGGACAAGGATTGGGTGAAGGTCGTGCGTGGCGAAGCCGACGCATATTACTGGCAGCATATGCTTACCTAGACGACACAACAGACGATAAACACATTAAGATTGCCTACCGCGTCATGCGCTATTTCGGCGGAAACGGAGGGCAGATCAAAGCTAACCTTATCTATCAAACAACTGAAATGATTGATAGGCAGGATCAATGACGGACGAGCCTCACGCCCGATTCGACCGCCTGTTAGCGGCCATGGTGCCGCCTAGCGACCGAAAGAAACCATCAGCCGATCAAGCATCAGGTGAGGCGTCGCCCGCATGTTGTAGCGATACTCAAACTCCCCGAGATACTTCGGAAGATGCTTCGAGCTGACATGGATATAGGTTCCATTAATCCCGCGTTGGACGCAGCCCCAAAAGCCTTCGAGGGTGTTGGTCGAGACGCCTTCCGGCGAAGCGTATTCGCCCTTGGAGTGGTTCACCCGCTTGTGCGTGTACCCCATCGCGCCAAGCACGTGATAGCTATGCAGATAGTCGGTGTGAACCTCGCCGCCGGTCGCGACGTTGGCGACGATCTCCGGCAAAAGAGTAGCACGGCGGTTGTTGGCGACGACCTTCGTCATAACGTCGCCATTGCGCTCCAACATGCCGAGGACGAACGCCTTGTTCTGGAGATTCCGCCCGCGCTTCCCCGTATGGGCCTTGCCGCCGATCAGAACTTCATCGATCTCGACGATCGTATCCGGTCCGCCGACTGGCGCGTCGCCATCAACCACCGTCATGTGCGCGCGGATATGGTCGCACATGCGCCACGCCGTCTTATAGGTGACGCCAAACTGACGCTGAACCTCCTTGGCGGCGACGCCGTTCCGCGACGTGCAAAACTGGAACATGACAAAGAACCAGTCGCGCAGCGGAGTGCGGGTGCGGTCGAACGGCGTCCCGGCGGTCGGGTAAACCTGAAAGCCGCAGTGCTCACATGCGTATGAGCGGCGCAGCTTCACGCGGTAATAGCCCGCTTCCCGGCCACACCCGCCGCAGTCGTGGCGAGCGCCAAAGCGCGTCCGCATTAGGTGATCGAGGCAGGCGTCTTCCGTGGGGAAACGGTCCTGAAACTGGCGAAGGGTGGGGGCTTTCGTGCTCATGCATATTGTGTAGCACGACCGCTTACTTGTCGCAAGGGGATAATGTTCTCATATAGTCTGCAGCGGGTTGCGCTGGACTCGGTCCGCAGGGTGATCGTTTGCCGGTCGGCGCTGATGCTGAGGTCGTCGTTGTTGATCAGCGTGTCCGGTTTGAGCCACTGCAGCCCGATCGCATTGATGAGGTTGCCGGTCCGCGCGTCCCACAACTGGACCGCGCGGCGGCTGACTGAGGCGCTGACCAGCAGCCGACTATCGTTGCTCCACGCAAAAACGGCATCGGCGGGGGGCGGCGGCCCCTGGACGACGATCTGCGGTGCATTCCCACGGAATGCACCATAGGATTCGGGCCGCGCCGTGTCGGACGCCGCCAGCATGGCAAGCAGGGCCAGCACTGCCCGTGACCGCCTCATCCCCTTGGCCCCTTACGTTCGCCCTGCTTGCCCGTTCCGCCTTGATTGCCTCCGTGCGCGATGGACGGCTCGCACGCGCACGGTAGATGCTATACACCGGCGCTCCGGGAGCAAGGGGTCCGCATGAGCCAGGCGGTGGCCGTCTTCATCAGTTACGCCCGCGCCGACCGGGCGCGCGTGGCGAAACTTGCCGCCGCGCTCGTTGGGCGGGGGCTGACCGTGTGGTGGGACGATCATCTCGAAGGCGGGGCGGCGTTTGCCCGGACGATCGAGAGTGAACTCGCCCGGTGCGACGCTGTTATCGTCGTCTGGTCGGCGGCGGGGGCCGCGTCGGACTGGGTCCGCGACGAGGCAGCAGTCGGGCGCGACCGGGGTATTCTGGTGCCGATCAGTTTCGACGCGACACCGCCGCCGCTCGGCTTTCGCCAATATCATTCGCTCCCCTTTGCCGACTGGAGCGGTGGCGACGACGCGGCAGTCGATGCCGTGGCGCGCGCCGTGGCCGGGGTGGCCGGGAACGAAGCGGGGCCGCGGCCCATCGCAGCGGTCGCCGCGCCATCATCGGCCCGGCGGCGCGTGGCGACGTTGGCGCTCGCGGGAGCCGCCGTCGCTGCACTGGCTGTCGGGGGCTGGCGGCTCACCCATCAGGACACCGCGCCTGTTGCCACTGGCCCGGTCACGGCTCGCGCCGGGGTTGTGCCGTCGACGAGCATTGCGGTCCTGCCGTTCGCCAACCTGTCGGGTGAAGCGCGCGACGATTATCTGTCGGAAGGGCTCGCCGAACAGCTGCGCTCGACGCTCGCCAGCTTCAGCCAGGTCCAAGTTGCGGCGCGAACGTCGTCGCTGGCGTTCAAGGGGAGCGCGCTCGACGCCCGCGCGATCGCGGCGAAGCTCGGCGTCGCCAACGTCCTCGAAGGCAGCGTCCAGCGCGACGGTGGCACGGTGCGGGTCGGTGCACATCTTGTCGAAGCGGCGTCCGGGTTCGAACGCTGGTCGCAGCGGTTCGACCGGAATACCGGCGACGCCTTCGCCATTCAGGATGAGATTTCGCGCGACGTCGCCAATGCGCTCAAGGTGCGGCTGCTCCTGCCGCCAACGGTTCATGGCCGGGGCGGGACCGACGATGCGACTGCGCTCGACGCCTATCTGCGCGGGCGGCAGCAGTACGATCAGTCGGGCGACGAGGCAACGTACCGCGCCGCGCTCGGCTTCTTCGACGCGGCGATTGCTGCCGATCCCAAATTTGCTGCGGCTTATGCCGCGCGCGCCCGCACGCTGTTGACCATCGGCAACCAGTATCTCGACGGCGCGGGATTGCACGCCGCGTCCGACGCGGCCGTTGTCGCGGCCAAACGCGCGGTGGCGCTTGCCCCGGCGCTCGCCGAGGTTCAGTCGACGCTGGGCTTCGTATTGTACAACCGCCTCGATTTTAGCGGGGCTGCCGCCGCCTATGACCGCGCCTATCGGGCCAGCACGGGGGATGCCGACCTGCTGATCCGCTATGCCGGGTTCAAGTCGCGGATGGGCGAGGCGGCGACGGCGACGGCGGCACTCGACCGGGCGGCGGCGCTCGATCCGCTCAACCCGCGTGTCCCACGGGGCCAGGCGCTCGTTGCGCTCGCGGCGCGGCGGTACCCGGATGCGATCGCCGCCGTCGACCGCGCGCTCGCGCTCAATCCACAGATGAACGGTGCCCATGCGATCACGGGCGACGCACGGTTGCTGATGGGCGACGCCGCCGGGGCACGGGTCGCCTATGCCGCCGAGCCGCAGGAGATGGTTCGCCTGACGGGACTGGCGATGGCCGAACACGCGCTGGGTAAGGCAGCGGCAGCGACCGCCGCGCTCGCCGCGCTGGTGGCGAAGGGCGGCGACAACAGCCTGTATCAACAGGCGCAAATTCGCGCGCAATGGGGCGACATCGACGGCGCGATGGCGGTGCTGGCCCGGGCGCGTGCGGCGAACGATACCGGGCTGGTCCAGCTTCGAAGCGACCCGCTGCTCGACCCGCTGCGCCGCGACGCACGGTTCATCGCGCTCCAGGCGGCGCTGCGCTTCGTCTGACCGTGCGGATCAGCCCCCCGTGCCCATGCTTGTGCCCATGCTTGTGACGGCGACGATCTCGACGTCGCGCCCGGCAATCACCGCGCTGTCACCGACCCCCTTGCCGAGCAGCGCCCGCGCTGCCGGAGCGACGTAGGCGATCCGGCCGGCCGCTGGATCGGCTTCGTCCTCGCCGGTGATGCGATAGCTTGCGCGCGATCCGTCATCGCGCAGGATGGTGACGGTACAGCCAAAGCGCGCCACGCCGCCGTCACCCGGGGGTACCAATTGCGCCGTTGCCCGCCGCGCCGACCAATAGCGCAGGCTCCGTGTCGCCCGCGCCATCGCCGTGCGGTCGCCAGCAATCTCGCTGCCGGCTTGCGCGGCGGCGTAGGCAGCTTTCGCGGCGGTCAGCTCGGCGTCGATCTGCGCCAGTCCCGATGCGGTGACGAGGTTGGGGTGTGCGGACACCGGGCGGTCGGGCAGGTCGGCGGCGGCCGCCTCGGCGTCGCCCTCGCGGGTGAAGGCGACACTCATCGCGGCGGGCGCACGCTACGACAGGCCCACGACGTTGCCGTCGGCATCGATCCCGATGCCGTTCGCGGCGGGAACCCGCGGGAGGCCGGGCATGGTCATGATATCGCCGCAGATCGCGACGACGAACCCCGCGCCGGCCGCCAGGCGGACCTCACGGACGGTGACGACATGGCCCTCGGGCGCGCCAAGCAGCGTTGGGTCGGTCGAGAAACTGACCTGTGTCTTGGCCATGCATATCGGCAGGCCGCCGTGCCCCGCCGCCTCCCACCGCGCGAGCTGCGCGCGCACCGCCGGTGACGCCTCGACCCGCGCGGCACGGTAGATTTGCGTCGCAATCGCCTCGATCTTGGCGAACAGCGGCAAGTCGGCGGCATAGAGCGGTGCGAAATCGTTCGGCCGTTCGGCGAGCACGGCAACGGCGTCGGCGAGGGTAATCGCTCCGGTGCCGCTCTCGGCCCAGTGGCGCGCGACGATGGCCTCGACCCCATGCTCGCGAATGGCCGCCTGCAACGCATCGATCTCAGCGTCGGAGTCGCCGCCGAAGTGGTTGACCGCGACGACGACGGGGACGCCGAAGCGGCGCACGTTGGCGATGTGACGTTGCACGTTGACCGCGCCGCGCGTCACTGCGGCGACATCTTCGCGCCCGAGGTCGGCCTTTACGACACCGCCGTTCATCTTCGCCGCGCGGACGGTGGCGACGATAACGACTACCGCCGGGGTCAGCCGGGCGGCGCGGCATTTGATGTCGAAGAATTTCTCTGCGCCGAGATCGGCACCGAACCCCGCCTCGGTCACCGCATAATCGCCGAGCGCGAGCGCCGCGCGCGTCGCGATGACCGAATTGCAGCCGTGCGCGATATTGGCGAACGGTCCGCCGTGGACGAATGCCGGTGTCCCTTCGAGGGTCTGGACGAGGTTGGGGTTGACGCTATCGCGCAGAATCACCGCCATTGCGCCGTCGGCGTCGAGGTCGCGCGCCGTCACCGGGCTGCGGTCTCTCGTTTCGGCGACGACGATCCGCGCGAGTCGCGCCTGGAGGTCGGCGAGCCCATCGCACAGGCACAGGCACGCCATCACCTCGCTCGCGACGGTGATGTCGAACCCCGATTCGCGGGGGTAGCCGTTGGCCGAACCGCCGAGCGCGACGACGGTGTCGCGCAAGGCGCGGTCGTTGACGTCGAGAACGCGGCGAAAACTCACGCGGCGGACGTCGATGCCAAGCGCATTGCCCCAGTGAATATGGTTGTCGAGCAGCGCCGCGAGCAGATTATGGGCGGCGGTGACGGCGTGGAAGTCGCCGGTGAAGTGGAGATTAATGTCGATCATCGGCGCGACCTGTGCC
>JANYFA010000116.1 GCA_025362895.1 Sphingomonadaceae bacterium
CGCGACGCGGTGGTCGACGATTTCTACAACAGCCTGTTCCGGTCGCTCCTGACGTTCATGATGGAGAACCCGCACCACATCACGCCGTCGGCGCATCTGCTGTTCATCGCCAAGAACCTTGAACGGATCGGTGACCACGCGACCAATGTCGCCGAAATGGTCTTTTTCACCGCGACCGGCGAGCATTTCGGCGGCCGGACAAAGACCGACGACACCGCTTACGCCGTTTGACGAGCGAGGCCATGAAACCCAAAATCCTGCTGGTTGAAGACGACGCCAACCTCGTCGAGCTTGTCACCTATAACCTCGAGAAAGAGGGGTTCGACGTCATTCGCACCGGCGACGGCGAGGAGGCGCTGGTCCTTGCCGAGGAGGAAAATCCCGACCTCGTCATCCTCGACTGGATGCTTGCCAACCTGTCGGGCATTGAGGTTTGCCGCCGTCTGCGCCGCGCCTCCGCAACCGCCGGGCTGCCGATCGTGATGTTGACCGCGCGCGCCGAGGAAGCCGACCGCATTCGTGGGCTGGAAACGGGTGCCGACGATTACATCACGAAGCCGTTCAGCCCGCGCGAGCTGGTTGCCCGTATCCGCGCTGTTCTGCGCCGCCTGCGTCCGGCGCTGTCGGGCGGCAATCTCGACTATGCCGGGATCACGATGGACACGTCGGCGCACCGCGTGATGCGCGACGGCAATGCGATTGCGCTCGGCCCGACCGAGTTCCGTTTGCTCCGCCATTTCCTCGAACATCCGGCGCGGGTGTTCAGCCGTGAACAGCTGCTCGATGCCGTCTGGGGCCGCGACGTCTATGTCGAACAGCGGACAGTCGACGTCCACATCCGCCGCCTGCGGAAAGCGATCAACGGCGACGACCTGCCCGACGTCATCCGCACCGTCCGCTCGGCGGGCTACGCGCTCGATCTCGAGATGCCGATCGAGCGGGCCGCCTGAACCCGGTGCGGCGTGTGCCTTTAGAGTGTGACGACCTACGGCCCGGGTTTGGCCTGACGCGAATGCCACTATGGCGGCCGATCGCCGCTTGAGGCTTCCCCTGCGCCGCTCGCTCGCCTAGATCGTGCGGCGCAATCAGGAGCCGCACGTCACATGACCATCGCTTTCACCGGCCGCGTCGCCATCGTCACCGGAGCGGGCGGGGGACTCGGCCGCGCTTATGCGCTTGAACTCGCCGCCCGCGGGGCAAAGGTCGTGGTCAACGATCTCGGCGGTGCGCGTGATGGGTCCGGCAGCTCGATCGGCGCGGCGCAGCTGGTCGTCGATGAAATTGTCGCCGCTGGCGGCGAGGCGATCGCCAATGGCGCGAGCGTCACCGACGCCGCCGCCGTCGACAAGATGGTCGCGCTGGTCAAGGAGCGCTGGGGCCGGATCGACATTTTGATCAACAACGCCGGCATTCTGCGCGACCGGACCTTCGTCAAGATGAGCCTCGACGACTTCCGCCAGGTCATCGACGTTCACCTGATGGGGTCGGTCATCTGCACCAAGTCCGTGTGGGAGACGATGCGCGAGGCGGGCTATGGCCGCATCCTGATGACGACGTCATCGACCGGGCTGTACGGCAATTTCGGGCAGGCGAATTATGGCGCGGCCAAGCTCGCGCTCGTCGGGCTGATGAAGACACTCAGCCTCGAGGGGGCGAAGTACGGGATCAAGGTCAACACGATCGCCCCCGTGGCGGCAACGCGGATGACCGAGGATCTGCTGCCGTCCGAGCTGCTGGCCAAGATGGGTCCCGAGACGGTCGCGCCAGCGGCATTATACCTTGTCAGCGACGACGCCCCCGCGAATGCGATCATAAATGCCGGGGGTGGCGGGTTCGAACGGGCGTATGTCACGCTGACCCGCGGCGTCCACGTCGCGCCGGAGGACATGACCCCGGAGACGATCGCCGCCCGCTTCGCGGAGATCAGCGACCGCGCCGGCGAAGTCGTTCCCGATACCGGGGCGGCGCAGGGGCAGATGGCCCTGGGGGGGATTTAAAACGGCATCAGAGCAGTCTTTAATTTATGTTGCGAAAGTTAGTGACAAGGTTAGAGGTATGTGGTTTTATGTCGCGCACCGTGTGATCCCGAAATGTGTTTTGGGGGAACTTGATGCCTACTCAGTTGAACCGTGTCGCGATTATCGTGGCGTGTCTTTCGGCAACGCCGGCCTTGGCTTTGAACCCGGGTCCGCCCGATCCTAATCTCGGCCCGGTCAGCGCCTTTGAATCCGCGTCGTTCAACGCTGGCGGTGGTCAGAGCCAATTCCATTTTGGCGAAGGCAGTGCGACCGCGGGTTTCACCAACCCGTTTTCCAACGTCACGACGGTCTACGCCTATACAAATATTGCTTATGGCCCGGTGCCGCTCGTTGAGGCGATCATCACCAATCCTGGTGGAGGCGGTGACACCGCGCAGGCCTACGGCACGCTGCAATATCAGTGGATTGCGACCGTCGATTACAGCAATGTTGTGCTGCCGCTCGGTCAAATCGAAAACCTGATTACGGTGAACGGCCACAGCCGGGTGATCACCACTGGTCCGGGGGCAAGCGTGATGCTGTCGACCTCGGCAGAAATCCCGTTTGGTCCCGGTGGCCCGATCGGCGGTGACTATAGCATGACATACCGCGACAACTTGCTCGAGCACGTCGTGGTGCCGAACGCCGGGGGAGCCTATAGTCACGAGACCGACTTTACCCTGTACGGTCCGGGGGTTCAGGTCGCGACGACCTTCCTCAACGGGGTGCCGATCTCGCAGACGTTCCGGGGTTCGATTTTCATTCAGGCCGAAGCGCACAGCATCACCAATAATGGGATCAATCTGTTTCCGAACGGAGCGGCCGACGCCTATATCGATCCGGTGATTGCGATCAACCCGTTGTTTCTGCAGCAGCCTGGCGTCACCGGTGGGACGATTGCACTGTCGCAAGGTATCGCCAACGCACGGACGCCGCTTGCCGCGGTTCCCGAGCCGGCTGCCTGGTCCCTGCTGATCGCGGGCTTTGGCCTAACAGGATCGATGCTTCGTCGGCGGCGCGAGGTCGCCGCCTGAAGACCTAACGATGTGGTGGCCTGACCGCGTTTAAAGCGGTGGAACTGTGATTTATCGCGGCAAAGGCCGGCGTTGTGATTTCAAGGTTGATGCGCGCCGTTGCGGCGAAGGCTAATTGCGGTCGCCACCTGCCGGGCGGAGTACCGATTCTGTGGCTTCCAACAAAAGCTGGAGCGCCGGTGCCGCTGTTCATCGGTGATTGTTGACCGCCAGGATGCTTTGGCGTACTATTCGTGCAATACAGCCAAGGCCACCGCAATGATCGAACAACGCGACCTCGATGCTGCCGTCGGCGCGGGGGTGATCGACACCGTCACCGCAACGCGGCTGGTCGACTTCACGCGGAATTTCCGGCGCGGTGTTGCCGGACCCGACGAGGAGAGTTTTCGCCTGCTCACCGGATTCAACGACATCTTCGTGACGATCGCGGTCGGCTTGTTGTTGTTCGCTCTCGGCGCGCTCGGCGGGAAGGTCGCCCCCGCCCTCGGCGCGGTGCTCGTCGCGGCGGCGAGCTGGGGGCTGGCCGAGTATTTCACGCGGACCCGACGGATGGCGCTGCCGAGCATCGAGCTGTTGCTGGCCTTCGTCGGAGGGGTGTTCTTCATCGGCGTCGCGCTGTTCGGTGCCGTAAGCGACAATCCTCACGCCCTCGCTCAAGTCGGTTTCGGCAACGGCACGCGGGACACGCGCACCGGAATGTTAGGATTTGCCGGGGCTGCTGCCATTGCCGCGCTCGCTGCGTTCGCTCACTGGCGGCGATTCCACGTCCCAATCACTGTTGCTGCCGGGGCCGCCGCGCTCGCTGGGTTAGCGCTCGCGCTCGTCAGCGCGGTCGCCATCGTCGCCCCGAACGTGCTCCTCGTATTCGTCCTTATCGCCGGCCTCGCGATCTTCGCGCTGGCGATGAGCTTCGACGCGCGCGACCGGGTGCGGGTGACACGCTGGTCCGACGTTGCCTTTTGGCTCCACCTGCTCGCCGCGCCGATGATCGTTCATCCGGTGTTCGCGCTCGCCGGGCTGCTCAACGGGTCACCCGCTCCCGGCGCGGCGGTTGCGGTCATCGTCGTCTATGCCGCGTTAACGGTGGTGGCGTTGGCGATCGACCGGCGCGCGCTGCTGGTGTCGGCGCTCGCCTATGTCATCTATGCGATCCAGGCGCTAGTGACGGCGGGTGGTGCGCTCGATATGTCGCTCGCGCTGACCGCACTCGTCATCGGTGGCTTCCTCGTTCTGCTGTCGGCGGCATGGCGGCCGATCCGGGCGCGGATCATCGCGCTGTTGCCGGGAAGCGTTACGCTGCGCCTGCCGGAAGCCGCCTAAGCGTCGACGACCTTCATCAGGCGGCGTTCGAGCGGGGCGAGAACGACGCGGAGGTCATGGCCGCGCTTGAGGACCGCTCCGGCTTCGCCGATCAAGGCAAACATTCCCTGCTTTGCGCGGAGGGCCGGGACCTTGACGACCTGTATCTCGGGGCGCTCGGCGGCGCGGCGGAAGGCGGAGAAGGTCGCCGCGTCGCGCCCAAGTTCGACCGCATAGTCGCGCCACAGGCCGGCAGCGACCATCCGCCCGTAAACGCCGAGAATGGCGTTGAGTTCGCCGCGATCGAAGACGGTCTGCCCGGCGGTCGGCGCGAACGGGACGACGGTGCCCAAAAGGTCAGCCCTGGATCGTGCGCGACGCGGGTTCCGCGTCTCCGGTCAGCGCGTCGAGGCGGGCGCGCAGGGCCTCGACCTCGCAGCGCAGGATTTCGAGTTTCTGGGTCTCGGGGTCGTACCTTTGGCTGCACGGGGTGCCATAGGGCATGAATTTCTTGGCATAGGTGTTGGCCTCGACAAGCGTCGGGCGTGCCGGGATGCCGACCATCGTCGCGCCTTCGGGCACCTCGCGAGTAACGACGGCATTGGCCCCTATCCGCGCGCGCTGGCCGACGGTAATGGGGCCAAGGACCTGCGCCCCCGAACCGATGATGACGCCATCGGCGATGGTTGGATGGCGCTTGCCGGGGATGCCGTTGGCCGGATCGGTTCCGCCGAGCGTGACGCACTGGTAGATCGTCACGTCGTCGCCGATGATCGCCGTTTCACCGATCACGACAAAACCGTGGTCGATGAAAAAGTTACGCCCGATCTTCGCGCCGGGGTGGATGTCGATCGCCGTCAGGAAGCGTCCGCTGTGGTTGACGATGCGGGCGAGAAGGAACAACCGCGCATCGTATAACGCATGGGCCACCCGGTGAAAGGCGAGCGCCCAGACGCCCGGATACAGCAGCACCTCCCACCGCGACCGCGCGGCGGGGTCGCGCGCTTTGATCGCGTCGAGGTAGGTAATCAAACTGCCCATGCCACACTCCGGCGCTGCGTCCGCGTTCTTGAGCAAGGCTCATAAACCGCCATCAGCCGAAGCGCCAGCGCGACGAATGGCCGGAACACCCTGCCGTGCCGGCGGTTCATGCAGCAGCCCCGAACGGGCTCCCTGCGCTTCGCGCGGGAGATCATTGAGGAGGATGACATGACCACCGACGACCGCTTCGGGACGGCAGCTCAAATGGGTACCCGCAGCCCCGAATATGAGGACGGACTAACCGTTCAGGATGTCGCTCATAGCGCACAACCCGTCAGCTCGACGCCTTCGAGCGACGCCGAGGGTGCCTTCGACCATCAGCATACCGGCGCGGTCGACGGCGCTTTGATTTCAGCGGACAAAGTTGTCGGTATCGCCGTCTACGATGCTGCTGGCGAACGACTGGGCACGGTCGATTCGATCATGGTCGACAAGCGGTCGGGGCAGGTCGAATATGCGGTCATGTCGTTCGGCGGGTTCCTCGGCATCGGCGAGCGCTTTCATCCATTGCCGTGGGATGCGTTAAGCTACGACGAGTCCAAGGGCGGGTTCAACGTCCAGCATAGCGCCGACTCGCTGCGTGCGGCGCCGAACTATAGCCGGTCCGAAGTCGATACACTGGACTATCAACGCAGCGGTGCCGCGATCGACGACTACTACGGCGTCGGTATCGCGCACGGCTGAGCGGTCGATCCCCGGCCGGAGTGACCAGGGATGACGGCGGCGGCTTCGGTCGCCGCCGTTACCCTATTTGCAAACGTAGCTCAGTCTGTCGTCGCTTCCGGCATCGCCGCGAGCGAACGTGCCACCGCATGGATTACCGCTGCGATCCGCACCGCTGTCTGGATGGCGTCTATCGACACGCCCGCCGCAAGCAGCACTTTTTCGTGCGCGTCGATGCACATGCCGCAGCCGTTGATGGCCGATACGGCGAGGCAGAACAGCTCAAAATCGGCTTTGTCTATTCCGGGCGAGCCGATGACATTCATCCGCAATTTTGCCGGGCGCGTCGCATAGTCCTTGTTCGACGACAGGTGGATGAAGCGGTAGTAGATGTTGTTCATCGCCATTATCGACGCCGCCGACCGGGCCGCCGTCAGCGCGGCGGCGTCGATCTTGTCCGCGGCTTCCGCCTCGGCGACCGCGATCAGCGGGCGGTATGACGCCGCGTGGGCGCAGGCGACGATCGTGCCGTATTTCTGCTGATCGGTAAGTCCCTGCTCGGTCAACAGCGACGATAGGTTGAGGCGCAAGTCCTTGGCGTAATCGGGCAGGGTGCGGATGAGGTCGTTGAGAGTCATGGGGTGTCTCCAAAAAACGAACGCGGGCAAGGCCCGCGTTGTGTCGGATGGGTTCGACCACTGACGTGGCCGCCCCACCGATCCGTCCGGCGTGAGTCCGGGCCCAGCTCACGAACGCGAGGACGTTCCCTCGCTAAGCCCGGTCGCGCTGCGCCTTACGCCGCGATCGGATGCAGCGTCTGCTCGCCGCCCTGCCAGTTGCAAGGGCACAGCTCGTCGGTCTGCAACGCATCGAGGATACGCAGAGTCTCGACCGGGTTGCGCCCGACATTGAGGCCGTTGACGGTGATGTGCTGGATGACGTTCTCGGGATCGACGATGAACGTCGCCCGCAGGGCAACGCCGGCGTCTTTATCGAGGATGCCGAGCGCGCGGGTCAGTTCGTGCTTGTTGTCGGCAACCCACGGGAAATCGCACGCGGCGAGGCGCGGGTCGGACTTGCGCCAGGCGAAATGGACGAAGTCGCTGTCGGTCGATCCGCCGACGAGGACGGCATCGCGATCGGCGAAGTCGCTGGCGAGGTCGTTGTAGCCGATGATCTCGGTCGGGCAGATGAAGGTGAAATCCTTCGGCCAGAAGAACAGGATCTTCCACTTGCCCGGGGCATGGGTCGTCAAATCGACCGTCTCGCCGCCGGGGAGCGCGGACGTTCCCTGCTGAACCGACAGGGTGAATGCGGGCAATTTGTCGCCGACGCTGAGCATAATCGTATCTCCGGTTGGGGTGTGCTGGCCAGATGGGCTTAAAGCGCTTATTCGGCAAATTGATTATTCCGTCGTGATTGATCGGTTAAAACGATGACGTTCCTGCCGACGCTGAAGCAGCTGCAATATCTGACGGCGCTTCACCAGAGCGGTCATTTCGGGCGCGCCGCCGACGCGACCTTCGTCACCCAATCGACGCTGTCGGCGGGCTTGCGCGAGCTCGAGACGCTGCTTGGCGTAACGCTCGTCGAGCGGACCCGCCGCGTCGTCCGCTTCACTCCGCTCGGCGAGCGTGTCGTCGCCAAGGCCTATATCGTGCTGCGCGAGGCCGACGAACTGGCGGAGCTCGCCCGCGCCGCAGCCAAGCCGCTCGGCGGCGAGCTTCGCCTTGGCGTCATCCCGACGATCGCGCCGTTTCTGTTGCCCAAGCTGCTCCCGGGGCTGCGCGCGGCCTATCCCGACCTCAAGCTGTTCCTGCGCGAAGAGCAGTCGGGGGCGGCGTGCGAGGCGCTGGCGCGCGGGCAGCTCGACGCGGTGTTGCTGGCGCTGCCATGGGCGTGCGGGGACGTCGCGACCCGGCGGCTGTTCGACGATCCGTTCTACCTCGCCTTCCACCCCGACGATTTCCCGCAGCCGCCGGCCACCATTCCCCCGGCAACCATCGACGCGGCGCACCTGCTGTTGCTCGAGGATGGCCACTGCCTGAGGGATCATGCGCTCGCGGCGTGTGGCCGTCCCGACCTTCGCGCCGACGCCGCGATTCTGGGGACGTCGCTGCACACGCTGGTACAGATGGTCGCCAACCGCCTCGGCCTGACGCTGGTGCCGAAGATGGCGGTCGACGCCGGTATTTTGCTTAACACACCCGTCGTTGCGCGTCCCGTCGCGGGCGACCATGCAAGTCGCGAGATCGCGCTGGCGTGGCGCGCCAGTTCGCCGCGCGCGGCGGAGTTCGAGATGCTCGCCGGGGCGTTTCTGGCGGGCATGGTGGACAGCGCGGATGCCCCGGCTATGGTGCGGTAAACCTCGGGGAGCTGAACCATGAAAGCCGTTGTCTGCGTCGAGCACGGGATGCCCGAGGCGCTCGTCTATCAGGATGTTCCAACGCCCGTTCCCGGACGGGGCGAGGTACGGATCAAGGTCGAGGCGGCGGGGGTCAACTTCCCCGACGCGCTAATCATTCAGAACCTGTACCAGTCGAAGCCGCCGTTGCCGTTCTCGCCGGGGGGTGAGGCGGCGGGCGTGATCGACGCGGTCGGGGAGGGGGTCACCGACCTCGCCGTCGGCGACCGCGCGGTGGCGATGATCGGGCACGGCTGCTTCGCCGAATATGTCGTCGCCAAGCGGGCGCAGGTCGTGCCGATCCCCGGCGCGATGCCGTCCGACGTCGCCGCCGGGTTCATCATGACCTATGGCACGTCGCATCACGCGCTCAAGCAGCGGGCGAACCTCCAGCCCGGCGAAACGATGCTCGTCCTCGGCGCGGCGGGCGGGGTCGGGCTGACGGCGGTCGAACTCGGCAAGGTCATGGGGGCGAAGGTCATCGCCGCCGCATCGACCGACGAAAAGCTGGCGCTGTGCCGCGACTACGGCGCCGACGAGACGATCAACTACACCGACGCCAGCCTGAAAGACGAGGTCAAGCGGCTGACCGGCGGCAAGGGCGTCGATGTCGTTTACGACCCCGTCGGCGACCGTTTTGCCGAACCGGCGTTTCGCTGCATGGGGTGGAACGGGCGCTACCTGATTGTCGGCTTTGCCGGAGGCAATATCCCGTCGCTGCCGCTCAACCTGCCCCTGATCAAGGGCGCGAGCCTTGTCGGTGTCTTCTGGGGCGCGTTCACCCAGTTCGAACCCGCCGTCCACCGCACCAATATGGCCGAGCTGCTCGACTGGTACGCGAAGGGTACCATCAAGCCTCACGTCAGCAAGCATTTCCCGCTCAGCGAAGGCGCGGCGGCAATCCGCTGGATGATGGATCGGAAGGCAACGGGGAAGGTCGTACTGAGCGCATGAGAAGGGCTAAGTTCGCCCAATTTCTATCGTGACAGGATCTTCGTCGGCGATTAGTCGGCGGCGCGCCACCGGGCCGCCGCCGCCTCGTCGCTGTCGCGCGCGGCAACCCATGTCGTCCCGCCCTCGCGCGCCTCGGCCTTCCAGAAGGGAGCCTTGGTCTTGAGCCAGTCCATCAGGAACTCGGTCGCGGCAAAGGCCGCCGCGCGGTGGGCGCTGGCAACGGCGACGAGGACGATGGGATCGCCGGGAAGCAGGCGCCCCACGCGGTGGATGACGATGCCGCCCATCAGCGGCCAGCGGGCTTCGGCCTCGGCGGCGATCGCCGACAGGGCGCGCTCGGTCATGGCGGGATAATGTTCGAGGGTCAGGCTGACGAGGGCGTCATCGCCGCGCACCAGCCCAGTGAAGCTGACGACCGCGCCGATGTTGCTCCGCCCTGCCGTCAGAACGGTGATTTCGGCGGCGGCGTCGAACGAGGCGGCCTGGACGCGCGTGACGATCATCAGCTCAGCCGCCCGTTACAGGGGGGAAGATCGCAACCTCGCACCCTGCGGTGACCGGCGTGCCGGGCCCGGCGAAGACCTGATCGACGGCGACGCGAATCGCGCTCCGGTCGGCCAGCGCGGCGGTGTGGGCGGGCGAGCGGTCGCTCAGCCAGTCGAGAAGGTCGGCGACGGTCGCAACGCCAGCGGGACAGGGCAGGGTCTCGCCGTCGAGGCCGATGCGCTCACGGACCCATGCGAAGTACAACAGGTCGATCACGCGCTCATGTGTTTCAGGCCGACGCGGAGATAGTCGTAGCCGGTGATAAGCGTCAGCCCGGCGGCGAGCCACAGGCACGCGATGCCGACCGCATGGGCGGGGAACCACGGCGCGATCGCCGGCGTCGCCCCGGCGAGGATCAATACCCCCAGCGCGACCATCTGGACCGCCGTCTTCCACTTGGCGAGCGCGCTGACCGGCAGCGATACCTGCACCTGCGCAAGGAATTCGCGCAAGCCCGACACGGTGATCTCGCGGAGCAGGATGACCAGCGCCGCGACCACCGCAAGGCCGTGTATAGTGCCGAGGTGGACGAGCATGACGATGGTCGCGGCGACCATAATCTTGTCGGCAACGGGGTCGAGGAAGATGCCGAGCCGCGACACCGTTCCGCGCGCACGGGCGAGGTAGCCGTCGAGATAGTCGGTGGCCCCGGCAACGGCGAAAACGACGACGGCGGCGAGCGTCGACGCGACACTCGGGTCCCACAACAGTGCGACGAGGAGCGGCACCGCAAAGATGCGACTGAGCGTCAACAGGTTGGGCAGGCTGGACAGCATGGCGGGGAGATAAGCTATGGCAGGGGCCAACTCAACGAAAAGTGTCGCGATGCAGGTCAGTGAAGCAGTGGCGAGCCGCCGGTCGGTGCGCGGGTTCCTGCCCGACCCCATCGATGGCGCGGTTATCCGCCGCGTCCTCGACCGCGCCGCCCGCGCGCCGTCGGGTGGCAATGTCCAACCGTGGCACGTCGATGTCGTCGCCGGCGAGCCGCTCGCGGCGCTTAAGGCGATCATGCTGCGCCGGGTCCAGGAAGCGCCGGGGGGCGAGCCGACCGAGTATGACATCTATCCCAAGGTGCTGCCCGACCGCCACAAAACGTATCGCTTCGAAGTCGGCGAGGATCTGTACGGCGCCCTCGGCATCCCCCGCGCCAACAAGTTGGGGCGGCTGCTGTGGTTCGCCCGCAACTTCCAGTTCTTTGGCGCACCGGTTGCGCTGTTCACGTCGATTGACCGGGCGATGGGGCCGCCGCAATGGTCCGATCTGGGGATGTACCTCCAGACGGTGATGCTGCTGCTGCGTGAGGAAGGACTCGATAGCTGCGCGCAGGAGTGCTGGGCGGTCTATCCGGACACGGTCCGTACTTTCCTCGACTTGCCGCCCGAGCGAATGCTGTTCTGCGGCATGGCGATCGGGATCGCCGACGCCGCCGATCCGGCCAATG
>JANYFA010000125.1 GCA_025362895.1 Sphingomonadaceae bacterium
TGATCACCAATGCCCAGAGGGGTTGGTGGAACGGCTCGACCCCGCCTTTCGGTTACAGGACCGTGGTCGCCGAGCGTGTCGGGTCCAAAGACAAGAAGGTTCTCGCGATTGACCCGAGCGAAGCACCGATCGTCGAGCGTATCTTCCGGCTTTACCTTGTCGGCGAAGCCAGCCGTCCCATCGGCCTCAAGGCAATCTGCTCGAAGTTGAACGGCGAAGGCGTGTTGATGCGCGGTAAGCCGTTCCTGTGCAGCACCTTGAGCGACCTGCTGAAGCGGACGACCTATAAGGGCGAATTCTATTACAATCGCAAAGACAGCCGCACCGGCGAGCCGCGCGATGAATCCCAATGGGTTAAGGTCACAGCCCCGATCATCGTTCAGCCGAGTGATTTCGATGAGGTCGCCGCTCGTCTGGCGCGCAACCATCCCAAGATCACCGCGCCGCGAACGGTCAACAGCCCGACGTTGCTGGCCGGGATCGGCAAGTGTGGCCACCCAGGATGTGGTGCTGGACTTCTGCTCATGACGGGCAAGGGCGGACAATATCGCTACTATACGTGCCAGCGTAAGCGGACCGCCTCCGTGGCGGCGTGTGGCTCGAAAGCCAGACCGATGGCGATCGTGGATAGTGCCGTGATCAGCGCGATCGAAGCCCAGGTGTTGGCTCCGGAGCGGCTTACGCCCCTGCTCGCGAACTTGCTGGAGCGATCTGACGAAGCGGCAGCCGTGCGCCGCGCCGAGGCAGGACGGCTGAAAGCCGAAAAGACTCGCGCCGAAGCCGCGATCAACTTGGTCTGGAAAGCAGTTGAGGAAGGTAACTCAAAGACGAGCGATCCGGACGTCGCAGAAAGGATGAACCTCCATCGGACGCGGATCAAACAGCTCGGCGACGAAATCCGCGTCATCGAAGCTCAAGATGGATCACCAGCTCGCCGAATTACGCCAGCGGTGCTCGATCGGTTCTCGCAAACCGTTCGCGACGCCCTGCGCGGGTCAGACCCGGGGCTGCGACAGGACTATCTGCGCCTGCTTGTCGAAAGTGTCGAACTGAATGCGGATGGGCTCATCATCCGCGGTTCGAAGCGCGTACTCGAGCTTGCCGCCGCTGCCGAGAAGGCAGGCGACGGCAAAGTTCTCACTTTTGCCCGGAATTGGTGCGCCCGGAACGATTCGAACGTCCGACCCTCAGATTCGTAGTCTGATGCTCTATCCAGCTGAGCTACGGGCGCGAAATATCGCCTTTAATTGGCTCCACCGGGCGATGCAAGCGGTTGGTGGTGAAAGATGCTTGTTCGGGCGGACGCCGCGCCTTAGGAGCGCGGTATGCGCCGTTTCTCACCTGCCTTGCTGCTTGTTGCAACCGCCTGTGCTGGCGACGGCGGCGGGTGGCCGACGCTGGCGCGACGCCCGATCGAGGGACCGCCGCCCGTTCTGTCGGAAACGCGCAAATGTGCCGCCGCGACCGGGACGGCGTCGTGCGGTTCGCCCGCGACGGTCGTGACCCCGCCTGCCGCGCCCCAGGCGCCGACCCCGCCGGTCGCGGTTGACGACGTGGCGGCGAAATTGGCCGTGATCGACCGCGATCTGACCGATGCTGCCGCCCGGCTCGCCGCGCAGCGGGCGGCGGCCACGGCGGCGGCGACGGCGCGTGGCACCGCGACGGACACTCCGGCATGGGCGAAGGCGCAGCTGGAACTGACCGCGCTCGACCGGGTGGGAAATCAGATCGGCGACATCCGTGAGCGGCTCGACGCCATCGCCGGGACATTGGCGGCGGCGAGCGCCGGAGGCACCGATATCGCCGCGCTGCTGCTGGCGACGGGGCGGCTTATCGCGCGCGCGACGGTAATGCAGGGCGATTACGACACGACGGCCGCCGCCCTGCGTTAGGATTGCGTCCCGACCTTATTTGCTCGTGAAGTCGTAGACCTCGACGCCAAAGGGTGTCGCCGGCAACGCTGTGACTTGCGGGTGGGCGAGCGTCTTTTTGACGTCGCGCTTACCGGCGGACCAATGTTCCTCCATCGTCCGGCGCGAGAATTCAAAGTCTTTCGACTGGCCCTCGTACGTCGCCGAGCGATACACCAGCTGGACGATGTTGAAGACCGCCGGATCGGACGCGGCGGCGAGCAGCATCGCCTCATTCGACATGGCCAGGTCGTCCGGCAGCTTGCGGTGGAGCTCGTCGAACGCCGCTTTGAGCGCCTGGGTCCGGCGAAAGGCGTCGGTGGCGGCACGGGTCCGGCTGGAGAACTGGACCTCCTTCATGCGCACCGCGACATCGGCGAGCGTCGCCGGAAGCTCGCCCCGCGCCGACCACAGATCGACCTGCAGGACCAGCGTGTCGAGATCCGACCCCGACGACAGGATCCAGTCGAGCGGGGTGTTCGACACCAGCCCGCCGTCCCAATAAAATTCACCGTCGATCTCGATGGCGGGGAAGGCGGGCGGCAGCGCGCCGCTCGCCATGATGTGTTCGGCGCGAATCGAGTCGGTCGCGTTGTCG
>JANYFA010000143.1 GCA_025362895.1 Sphingomonadaceae bacterium
CTCGGAAACACGAAGTCGTTGAGGGTTCCACCTCGGCGCTCGAGCCAGGCGAGCAGCGTTTTTCGCGCTGGCTCCACGATCTCGAATTGTACCGGACGCTTAGTCTTCTGCTGGATCACCATCGCGCGGTCCCGGATATGACCGCCGGCAACGATGTCGCCGATGCGGATCTTGACGACGTCGCACCCACGAAGCTTGCTATCGATCGCAAGGTCAAACAGCGCCCGGTCGCGCAATCGCCGACGATGATCGAGCCAGAAGCGGATCGCCCAAACCTGCTGAGGCTTCAGCGCGCGTTTCGCGCCCAGCAACCGTCCTTCGTTCCACGGGCGCAGCTCGTGGAAAGCAGGATCCAACGAAGAGTGGCCCATAGCCGCCTCCGCACCGCTTGATCGCCACCTTCACATACAAGGAAAAGGCTAACAAACTTTAGCGTGGCGGAGATCCGTCTGCTCATGGATCGTCGTGAACGAACGTCCGCATTCCGACGATTCTAATGATGCCGTGAATGACCGCTTCTGGGTCTTCTTGATCCCGGGACGCTTGGGACACTCTCTTCAGATACGTCGACGCCTACAGCGCGCCGAGGCGGGCGGTTCAATCGGTTTAAGTCGCGATAACCAAACGAACCTCGCGATATGACTCCTGAGAAACCTGCAATATATGACCCCTGCGGGGGTCATATATTGCTCGATGAACTTTATAGTGCACGATGCTCATCGGGGCTAACGAGGCAAGTTCTCGGCGCCTGCGTCGGAGTCGATGCCCAGACGATCAAGCGGCTTGAGGCAGGCGTCGGAACGGTGCGGACGCTAGTCACTGTGATGGCTTCGCTCAACTTCCATCTGACGGGCATCGGGCCTGGCGCGTCGCTCCCCGAGCAGCTGCGCAACCGGCGGTTGAAGCTGTCGCTGTCACTCGATCGAATGGCGCAGCGGACCCGGCTGTCGCGTGCCACCGTCGTCGCTCTGGAAAGCGGCGGCGGATCTGTGGCGAGTTTGCTTCGCCTGTTGGCGGTAATCGCACCGAAGGCAGGCCGTCGTGCCCCCGAGAGGTCGTATTGGGGCCAGGGCGATAAAGTAGACCGGGACAGCCGCTTCACGCCGAGCGAGTTCATGCAGCCGATCTACGAAGCGTTCGGTCAGGTCGACACCGATCCGTGCGCGCATCTGCTGAGCCCGGTCGTCGCGCATCGCCGCATCCTGCTCGTCGACGGTGGCGACGGTCTGGTCGACGACTGGTCGGGCAGGCTCGCCTATGTAAACCCGCCGTTTTCGCGGTTGCTCACGTGGCTGCGCCGCGCCCACCAGCAGTGGCAGGCCGGCCATGTCGAGACGGTCGTTTGCCTCGTTCCGGTGCGGACCGACTCCGCCTGGTTTCACGAGACCCTCAGCGGCGATGCCAGCATCTACCTTCTGCGGGGCCGAGTGCGGTTCCTCGATGCGCGAGGCAAAGGGCAACAGACACCGTTTTCGCTGATGCTGCTAACCCTTGGCGCCACCGCCGAACAGAAAGCCCGATACGCCGCGCGGGTGTCGGGGTTCTGGATGACGCGCAGGGGCGCGGCCGAACGTGACCGACCATAGGCCGTTCCGGTCGGAGAGTTGCGGCTCGGTTCAGGCTTCGATCTGTCAATTCACCATTACGTGTCGCCGACCCGGTTTTCTCGGCTGGCGATTTGGCCGGTCAAGAGGGCTGGATCACGACCGTGCAGTGCAGCTGCTTCCACGAGCCAGGGTTCTTCTTCCGACATGCCGAGATCGCATCCCTGTTCGCCACGGCGATTTGCTCGTCGGCTACGTCAGCCTTCCGTCGCGCCGGGTCTGACACCGCCATCAACCGCTCGCCAGCGTCCCACATCGACATTTGCATGATGCCAACCGCAAGCCGCTCGGGCAGCAGCCAACCCGCCGGCACGGCATGAGCAAAGGGACCGGTGATAAGGCTGAACGCCGACAGGCCCACCAAAAACCCCGCTGACGCCGCGATACTCAGCCACCAGCGCGGGACAGCCGGCGCTCGGGCCCGCTCCAAGCTCCAGCTCGGCGCTTCCGCAGCCGGGTTAGGCCTGCTCTCCGTGCGGCCATACGTTTGACCGTCACTACCACCCCCGACCGCGGTCTGCCGAACCGCGCTGCCGATAACCTCGGGCGTCAGCGCCAGCGCGGGACTTTGCAACAGAGTGTCGAGACGGCGGCCGGTCGTGAGGACGTTTTGGTGGATAACCGACAGCGTCTCCGTATAGTCCGGCGTGGTGGCCGGCTTGGAGACGAGCCGCTCGACGGCTCCTCGAACCTTCTCCAGTTCACGGCGAACGTCCTCGAACGCTTCGGTCGCGGCGTCCGTCGTGTTATCGTCGCCGTCCACAACACTCTCCTACCACGACATTCCCGGACCGCGCCCCGCCAGGGCGTTCGCTTTCGCCGCCGCTTGTTGACGCTCCGCGGTGATCGAAGCCTCGCCCGGCGCGCCCGGAAGTGCGGCAGCCTGCGCGGCGTCAGGCAGCACCACCTTCGCCGACGCTTCGGCGGTGGTTAGC
>JANYFA010000146.1 GCA_025362895.1 Sphingomonadaceae bacterium
CACCGGGCGCAGCCGCAACGACCAGGTCGCGACCGACTTTCGGCTCTGGGTGCGGGACGCGGTGGACGGGCTGGACCTGCAGGTCGCCGACGTCATGCGCGCGCTGGCCGACCGGGCGGCAGAGTTCGCGGCCGATCCGATGCCGGGCTTCACCCATCTGCAGACCGCGCAGCCGGTGACGTTCGGGCACCATCTGCTGGCCTATGTCGAGATGTTGGGCCGCGACCGCGGACGCCTGCATGACTGCCGGCGGCGGCTGAACGAGTGCCCGCTGGGCTCGGCGGCGCTGGCCGGCACCAGCTTCCCGATCGACCGCGACGACACAGCCGCGGCACTGGATTTCGACCGGCCGACGGCCAACTCGCTCGACAGCGTATCTGACCGCGATTTCGCGCTCGAATTTCTTAGCTGTGCGGCGCTGACCGGCCTTCATCTGTCGCGGTTGGCGGAGGAAATCGTCATCTGGGCGTCGCAGCCGTTCGGTTTCGTCTCGCTACCCGACGCCTTCTCGACAGGCTCGTCGATCATGCCGCAGAAGCGCAATCCCGACGCCGCCGAGCTTGTCCGCGGGCATAGCGGGCGCTTGATCGGTTGTCTGACCGCACTGCTGGTGACGATGAAGGGCCTCCCGCTGGCCTATTCGAAGGACATGCAAGACGACAAGCCGCCGGTGTTCGAGGCGTTCGACCTGCTCGCGCTCGGTCTCGCGGCAATGACCGGGATAGTCGCCACTTTAACTTTTAACGCGGCGGCGATGCGGGTTGCGGCGGGGCGGGGCTTTTCCACCGCGACCGATCTCGCCGACTGGCTGGTGCGCGTAGCGAACGTTCCGTTCCGCGAGGCGCACCACATCACCGGGCGCGCGGTCAAGGCGGCCGAGGCGGCGGGCATCGGCCTTGCCGATCTGCCACTTGCCGACCTGCAGGCGATCGATGCCCGGATCGGCCCCGACGTTTTCGATGTCTTGAGTGTCGATGCCTCCGTCGCCAGCCGGACGAGCTTCGGCGGGACCGCGCCCAGCCGCGTCCACGCCGCGATTACCGCGGCGCGCGCCACATGAGGGCCATCGTCGCGCTCACCGCCCTCGCCGTCCTCGCGGCCTGTGGCAAGCGGGGCGAACTAATGCCCAAGCCGCCACCGGGGGAGACGCCGCGCCCCGTGGCCGGACCGAGCCCGACCGAGCGACTCGACGTACCTACACAGGGACAGCCCGAGCGCGCCGACGACCCGCTAAACAAATCCGAGGCGCGTCGCGACGACCGCTTCGACCTGCCGCCGCAACGCTGACGCCAGCCGACGTGGACCATTTTACCGATCGCGCCGGTCGCCTATGGGCCGAGGATGTCGACCTGACCGCACTTGCCGCGGCGGTGGGAACGCCGTTCTATTGTTATTCCTCGGCAACGTTGACCCGGCATTTCGGCGTGTTCCGCCACGCGCTGAGTGGCATTGCAAGCCCCGACGGTGAGGCCCCGTTGATCGCCTATGCGGTGAAGGCCAATCCGAACCTCAGCGTCATCGCCACCCTCGCGCGCCTCGGCGCCGGGGCCGACGTCGTCTCGGGCGGCGAACTCGCGCGTGCGCAGGCCGCCGGCGTCCCGCCCGAGAGGATCGTTTTCTCAGGCGTCGGCAAGACCCGCGACGAGATGGCGGCGGCGCTGGCGGCGGGCATCTATCAGATCAACGTCGAGGGCGAGGCCGAGCTGTTTGCGCTGTCTGAGGTCGCGACCGCACTTGGAACGACGGCCCCGGTCGCGCTGCGGATCAACCCCGGCGTCGACGCCAAGACCCACGCCAAGATTTCGACCGGCGGATTTGAAAACAAGTTTGGCATCCCTCTCCACCGCGCCGCCGCAGCCTACGCCCTCGCGGCATCGCTCCCCGGTGTCCGACCGGTCGGGGTTACCGCGCATATCGGCAGCCAGCTGACCGACCTCGCCCCGCTCGAAGCGACTTTCGCACTGCTCGGCACGCTCGTCCGCAGCCTGCGCGCCGGAGGCTTGGCCGTCGCGCGCGTCGATCTCGGCGGGGGCCTCGGCATTCCCTACCGGCCCGGCGACCCCGCGCCGCCCACCCCCGCCGACTATGGCGCGCTCGTCGCCCGCGCGACAAAGGGGTGGGACGTCCGCCTGTTGTGCGAGCCGGGGCGGCTGATCGTCGGCAACGCCGGGATCCTTGTCAGTCGCGTCGTGACGGTCAAACCCGGCAGTCATGCGGGAGGGCGATCATTCGTCGTCGTCGATGCGGCAATGAACGACCTTCTCCGCCCGTCGCTCTACGGCGCGTGGCACCACATCCGCGCCGTCGCCCCGAGCGGTGACACGATGGTCGCCACTGTCGTCGGCCCGGTGTGCGAGACTGGCGACACATTTGCCGAAGATCGCACCATCGATAGCGTCGCAACCGGTGATCTGGTCGCCTTTATGTCCGCCGGAGCCTATGGCGCGACGATGGCGTCGACGTATAATTCGCGGCCCCTTGTCCCCGAGGTGCTCGTCGACGGCGCGGCATGGGCGGTGGTTCGTCCGCGTGAGGAACTGGCGGCTCAGCTGGCACGGGAACGATTTGCGCCGTGGTTGGTGTGAATGTTCATGCCGGCGCAGGCTAGAATGCCCCGGTGATTTGTTGATTGTGACACGGAGGCCGCGATGATCAAGCCCATCCGCAAGGCGATCTTTCCCGTCGGCGGGCAGGGGACGCGTTTCTTGCCCGCGACCAAGGCGGTGCCCAAGGAACTGCTTCCCGTCGTCGATCGACCCCTGCTGCAATACGCCGTCGACGAGGCGGTCGCCGCCGGGATCGAGCAGATGATCTTCGTCACCGCACGCGGCAAGGCCAGCCTCGAGGAGTATTTTGATGTCGCCGCCGAGTTGACGGCGAGCTTGAAAGCCAAGGGCAAGACCGCCGAACTCGCCGTTCTCGCCGAAACGCAACTCGCGCCCGGGCGCATCGCCTATGTCCGCCAGCAGGAGCCCGCCGGACTGGGACACGCGGTATGGTGTGCGCGGTTGATCACCGGCGACGAGCCGTTTGCGGTATTGCTTCCCGACGAACTGCTATGGTCGCCCGAGGCGCCGTGCCTGAAGACGATGGTCGAGACTTATGCACGGCTCGGTGGCAACGTCATCGCCGTTCTCGAGATCCCCGCCGAGCAAACCCATGGCTTCGGCATTATCGATCCCGGCACGGTTGACGGCCTCGTCACCGAAGTCGTCGGATTGGTCGAGAAACCGAAACAAGGCACCGCGCCGTCGCGCCTCGCCGCGATCGGACGCTACATCCTCCAGCCCGAGGTCATGACGATCCTGGCGGAGGGCACGCGCGGCGCGGGCAACGAGATCCAGCTGACCGACGCGATGGCGCAGCTGATCGGCGTCCAGCCATTCCACGCGCTGACGTACACCGGCCGCCGCTTCGACTGCGGCGACAAGGCAGGCCACATCACCGCGAACATCGCGTTGGCGCTCGAACGCGACGACGTCGGCCCGGCAGTACGGGCGTTTCTCGCGGGGATAGGCACTGGCGACTAAGCGCGACACTCGCGCTTGGCTGGATTTCTCGCACCCCGTTGCTGACAAGCGCCGTCCGCTTGCTTCTGCTATGCCATCACCATGCACTCGCTCCCCATCTTCCTCCGCCTGCGCGGGCAGCGCGTCCTTGTTGTCGGCACCGGTGACGCCGCCGATGCTAAAGCGCGGCTGATCGTGGCTGCGGGAGGGCTGGTCGTCGCCGGCCTGCCCGCGCGCCTCGCCTTCGTCGCGCTCGATGACGCCGGCGAGGCCGAAGCCGCAGCGGCCCGCCTCCGCGCCGCCGGACTGCTCGTCAATGTCGTCGACCGGCCGGGGCTATGCGATTTCACCGTGCCGGCCATCGTCGACCGCTCACCGGTGATCGTCGCCGTCGGCACCGGCGGCGCGTCGGCGACGCTGGCCAAGGCATTGCGTGAACGCCTCGAAGCGCTCCTCCCGGCTGGTCTCGGGCGGCTTGCCGAGGCGATCCGCGCCGCTCGCGCCGCCGTTGCCACCCACGCGGCGACCGTCGATGCCCGCCGCCGCCTGTGGGACGCCGCCCTCGCTCCCAACGGCCCGCTCGACCCCTTCGCCGAGCATACCGACGTTGATGCGGCAGTGATACAAGCGGTTGAGACGACCGGCGGCGCGGCGGAGAGCAGCGTCGCGACGATTGTTCTCACGTCGATCGATCCCGACGACCTCACCCTCCGCCAACTCCGGACGCTCAATCAGGCCGACATAATTTACCACGATGCCGACGTGCCAACGGCCATCCTCGACCGCGCCCGACGCGACGCGGTGCGCGTAATCGGCGTGGCACCCGGCACCTGGCCGGATGGGCGGACGGTTATACTTCGCCGTTAAGCGGCGGCGACCCCGAACAAATGGCCGACACCCGCCGTCACCGCCATCGCCAGTGCCCCCCAGAAAACGACGCGGACAACCGCCGGGAATAATCTGGCACCACCGGCCCTCGCTCCCGCCCCGCCGAGTGCCGCCAGCACCACCAGCGAGACGGTAATGACCGCATAGAGCAGGACCGTTGGTGGCGCGAGCAGCACCGCCACTACCGGCCAAACGCCCCCGACGAAGAACGACGCCGCGCTCGCCAGCGCTGCCTGCACGGGATTGGCCGTCGACACTTCTGTAATGCCAAGCTCGTCGCGCGCATGTGCGCCCAGCGCGTCCTTCGCCATCAGCGCGGCGGCGACTTCCTGTGCCATCGCCTTCGTCAAGCCACGGCGAATATAGATGCCGGCAAGTTCGCGCGCCTCGCCGCGCGGGTCGGCGGCCTGCTCCTTGGCCTCGCGGGCAAGATCGGCGGTCTCGGAATCGGCCTGAGAGCTGACCGAGACATATTCGCCCGCCGCCATCGACATCGCGCCTGCCGTCAGCGCCGCAACCCCGGACAGCAACACGGCATGCGCGCCGGGATTGGCGGCAGCGACGCCGACGATGACACTTGCGGTCGATAGTACGCCGTCGTTGGCACCGAGGACGGCGGCGCGCAGCCAGCCGATTCTGGTGACAAAATGCTGTTCGCCCGCAAGCGTGGCAGAGGATGCTTGAGTTGCCATAAGTAACGTAAACGCGCCTGAGTGAGCGTCAGGGTGCGGCCTAAGCGCGCAACGCCGCCCCCGCCTTCGCCGCTGCCGCGACGATGGTCGCCGATAGGGCTTCGATCTCGACATCGGTGAAACTTTTCGCTCCTGGCTGGAACGTTACCGTCACGGCCAGGCTGACGCGCCCGTCGCCAAGGTCGAACCGATCGAACAGCGCGACGCTGGTTACCGCCACCTTATCGGCCCCACGAACGGCGCGGAGGAGCGTCTCGGCGGCGGTATCGGCGGCGACGACGAAGGCGAAGTCGCGGGTCAGCGGCTGGAGCGCCGGGGGCACATACGCAGGCCGCGCCCGTCTGGCACGCGCGGGGGGCAGCGCGTCGAGATAGATTTCGGCGACGACGACGGCCAGCCGCAGATCGCCAGCAAGCCGCGGGTGGAGTTCGCCGAACGTCGCGACGATCGCCTTCCCGAGCGCGAGTCGTCCGCTCCGCCCAGGGTGGAACCACGGGTCGTCGGGGGGCAGTACGGTCAGCCGCTCGACCGGCGCACCGGCGGCGGCGAGGGCGGCAAGTGCCTCGGTCTTGGCGTCGAAGGCGTTGAATTCGTTTGTCGAACCCGTCCTCCAGTCGCGTGCGCGCGCGGTCCCAGCCAGCAGGATTGCCGCCGTGGCGCGTTCGCCGGTGGACGTGTAGCGCCGCCCGACCTCGAACAATCGAACGCCCGCCTCGCCGCGATCGAGATTACGCCGGGCGGCCGCGAGCAGGCCGGGGATAAGCGACGGGCGCATCGCGGCGAGCTCGGTCGAGATCGGGTTTGCGAGCGTCCACGCGGCCCCGCCGAACGGTTCGGCGGCGGCGGGAGCGATGAAACTCCATGTAATCGCTTCATTTAATCCGCGTCCCGCAAGCGCCCGGCGAAGGCGGCGCTCCGTGCGCTGCGCCGGGGTTGCGGTGGGGCGCGCGACGCCCTCCGCACGCGGCAAGGGGGTCGACGGGACATGGCTCAGGCCGTGGATGCGGACGATTTCCTCGACCAGATCGGCCGGCCCATCGATGTCCCGCCGCCATGACGGCACCGCGACCATCCCGCGGTCGCGAGTGCTCACGGCAAAGCCGAGGCGGGTGAGGATCGCTGCCTGTTCGCCGGTCGGAATATCGACCCCGGCGAGCGCGCGTGTCCGCGCCGGATCGAAGGCAATTTGGCGTTCGGCGAGCGGCGGCGTTCCCGCCCGGGTCACCGCGCTCGCCGTTCCGCCGCATAGCTCGAGAACGAGATAGGACGCGATTTCAAGCCCTTCGTCGAGAAAACCGGGGTCGACGCCGCGCTCGAACCGGGTTCTCGCGTCGCTGGTCAGCATCAATTTCTGCCCGGTGCGGGCAATCCCGGCGGGGTCGAAGAATGCGCATTCGATCAGCACGTCGGTCGTTTCCGCCGAGCACCCGGACTCCGCTCCGCCCATAATGCCGCCGATGTCGTGGACGTGGGTGTCGTCGGCGATCACCGTCATCGTCGCATCGAGCGCATAGATTTTGCCGTTGAGCGCCACGACGTGCTCGCCGTCGATCGCCTTGCGCGCAGTCAGCGCGCCCGCGAGCTTTGCCCGGTCGTAGACGTGCAGCGGTCGCCCGAGGTCGAGCATGATGAAGTTGGTGATGTCGACCAACGCCGAGATCGGGCGCTGACCGACGGCGGACAGCTTGCGCCGCAGCCATTCGTGCGCCGCGCCGTTGGCGACGCCGCTGACCGAACACGCGAAGAAAGCCGGGCACCCGACCGGGTCGTCGGTGCGGACGTCGGGGCCGGGACCGGCGCGCGGCACGTCGAACGACTTGACCCGATACGCCTCGGGCAAGGACTTTAACCGCCCGAGCCCCTTGGCGGCGAGGTCGCGGGCAATCCCGCGCACCCCCATGCAATCCTGCCGGTTCGGCGTGACGGCGACTTCGATGACGGGATCGTCGAGCCCGGCCCACGCGGCGTAACCCGCGCCGACCGGCGCGTCGGCGGGCAGATCGATGATGCCATCATGCTCGTCGGACAGTTCGAGTTCGCGCATCGAACACATCATGCCGCGGCTCTCGACGCCGCGGATGCTCGCGACCTTGAGCGTCAGGTCGCTGCCCGGGACATAGGTCCCGACCGCGCCGAACACGCCCTTCAAGCCGGCGCGCGCGTTGGGTGCGCCACAGACGACCTGCACGACATCGCCGCTGCCGGTGGCAACGGTCAGCACCTGCAGCTTGTCGGCCTGCGGGTGCGGGGCGGCGGTCAGCACCTCGGCGATGGTGAAGGCGGCGAGTTTGGCGGACGCGTCGGTGACGCCCTCGACCTCCAGCCCGCAATCGTTGAGCGCCGTCAGGATGGCGGCGAGGGAGGCCTCGGTTTCGAGATGCTCGCGCAACCACGACAGGGTGAACTTCACGCCCCCACCCCGCCGCTCAGCGTCGGCACGTCGGTCGCCTTGAAGCCGTAGTGGCGCAGCCAGCGCGCGTCGCCATCGAAAAACGCGCGGAGGTCGGTCATGCCGTATTTAAGCATCGCCAACCGGTCGATCCCGCAACCGAAGGCAAAGCCCTGCCACTCGTCGGGGTCGAGACCGCACGCCGCGATGACGCGCGGGTGGACCATGCCGCTGCCGAGGATTTCGAGCCACGACTCGGCCCCGCCGATGCTGAGCGTCCCCCCGGCCCACGAGCAGCCGACATCGACCTCGACCGACGGCTCGGTGAACGGGAAATAGCTCGGACGCAGACGCAGCGTGACATCGTCGACCTCGAAGAACGCCTTGACGAACGTTTCGAGCGTCCATTTGAGGTGACCCATGTGGATGCCGCGGTCGATCACCAGCCCCTCGACCTGGTGGAACATCGGCGTGTGTGTCGCATCGCTGTCGGAGCGGTAGGTCCGCCCCGGCGCGATGATCCGGATCGGCGGTGGCTGTTTTAGCATCGTCCGGATCTGGACCGGCGAGGTGTGGGTGCGGAGGAGGTGGCGAAGCACGGTGCCACGCGGCGGACCCGCACCCTCGTCGGCCACACCGCCGCCCTGCGCCATGTAGAAGGTGTCGTGCATTGCCCGCGCCGGATGGGTCTCGGGGATGTTAAGCGCGGTGAAATTGTGCCAGTCGTCCTCGATTTCCGGCCCGTCGGCGACAGCGAAGCCGAGGTCGGCGAAAATTTCGGCAAGCTCGTCCATCACCTGACTGACCGGGTGGATCGTGCCGGCGGGGCCGGGGGACACCGGCAGGGTCAGGTCGATGCGTTCGGAGGCCAGGCGGGCGTCGAGCGCGGCGGCGTCAAGGTCGCTCTTCCGCTGATGGATCGCGGCGGTGACTGTCTCGCGCAGCGCGTTGAGGCGCGGCCCCTCGATCAGCCGGACATCGGGCGCCATTGCCCCGAGCGTCTTCATCAGCGCGGTCACGGAACCCGCCTTACCGAGTGCGGCCACCCGCACGGCATCGAGCGTGGCAAGATCGGGCGCGGCGGCGATCGCGGCAAGGAGATCGGTTGGATCAGTCATCGCGCGTCGGTCTAGCTGTGCACTCATGGAAACGAAAGCGCGACGACACCGGGCGTGTGACCATGTCCGATTTCCGCCAGACAACGTCGCTTCAACGGCGTACGTTCGCACGACCTGAAAAGGGAACGACCATGGCGACGATCCACGAGGAAATCTTCATTGCAGCGACGCCAGATGCGGTGTGGGACGCGGTCCACGATTTCGGTGCGTTGCACACGCGGCTGGTGCCGGGCTTCGTCGTCGCGACGACGGTCGATGACGACGCCGCGTGGCCGGTGCGCGTCGCCACCTTCGCCAACGGGACCGTGTTGCGCGAGCGAATCGTCAGCTGCGATGACACGCGCCGCCGACTGATGTGGGCAATCGATGATGCCACGGTCGAGCACCATAATGGCGTGGTCGGTGTCACCGCCAACGGCAATGGCAGCCGGGTCGTTTGGACCGCCGATGTGTTGCCGGATTCGCTCGCCGATGCATTTCAGCCGCTGATGGCGGCGGGGCTGGCAACGATGTCGAAGCACCTCGGCGCGGCTTAGCCGCGCCGAGGTGTCTTACGCCGCCAACGCGGGCTTCGCATCGAGTGCCGCCTGCGCCTGCGCGGCAATCGCGCGGAAGGCGTCGGGTTCGTGCATGGCGATGTCGGCCAGCATTTTCCGGTCGAGCTCGACGTTCGCCAGCTTCAGGCCATGCATGAAGACGCCGTACGTCAGGCCGACTTCACGGACGGCGGCGTTGATCCGCTGAATCCACAGCGCGCGGAAGTTCCGCTTTTTGACCTTGCGGTCGCGGTAGGCGTACTGGCCGGCCTTTTCGACCGCCTGCCGCGCGACGCGGATGGTGTTCTTGCGACGGCCATAATAGCCCTTCGCCTGTTCAAGGACCCGCTTGTGACGGGCGTGCGAGGTCGTACCGCGTTTGACACGTGCCATGGCGGGCCTCCTAGCGCTTCAGGCCGTAGGGAGCCCACAACTTGACCGTCCGCGCATCGGCGTCGGAGATCGTGTCGGTCCCGCGGTTCTGGCGGATGTATTTGGCATTATGGTGGGTCAGGCGGTGGCGCTTGCCGACCGCGCCGTGCATGACTTTGCCGGTCGCGGTGATCTTGAAGCGTTTCTTGACACCGCTCTTCGTCTTGAGCTTGGGCATTTCGTCTCCTGAAACACGCGAAGAATCGCCTCGGCAGCCCATTCAGCCGGGCGATCCAAACGTGTAGGGAGGCGTGTAGCGGGACGGGCCGATGAACGCAACCGCGTCGTCGCTGGAACGTCCTTGCTGCGTTGCGGGTTACCCGCCAGATGGATCCTATGCCCGAAACCCCGACCCCGACGCCCCTCCGGCCCCAACCAAAGTCGGCGCTCGCTGCGGCGATCGGAGCGATCGTTGGCGTCATCGTCACGGTCATCGGCCTGATCGTCCTCGCCTGGGCGATCCTGTTCGTGACCAAGGGGCGGTTCCTCAAACCGACGTTCGTCAAATACGCGAGCAGGTACGCCGACCGCGCGGTCGCGGTCGGCGGCGATTTTCAGCTGTATTTCAACCCGTTCCACCTGAAGTTCGTCGCGCAGGGGTTGACCCTCGCCAACCCGGCGTGGGCGCACGACAAACAGCTGTTCACCGCGCGGCTGATCGACACCGAGATCAGCACGTGGGACCTTGCGCTCGGGCGCCAGCACGTCCTGTTCCTCACGCTCGAAGGCGCGAACGCCGGGCTGGAGATCGACAAGGCCGGGCGCAACACATGGACCTTCGCGGGCAACACGCCGTTCAAGGTGCCGCCAATCGACCGCGCCAACGTCACCGGCAGCGCGCTCCATTATACAGACGCTAAGAACCGCGCCGACGTGAAGCTTGCGTTCGGCGATCTGGCCGGCAACGTCGGGCGCGCTGGGACCGAGCAGGTCAACGGCCCGCTGACATTCAAGGGCGGCGGCACCGCGCTCGCTCAGCCGTTCACGATTCGTGGAGCGTTCACGACGCCGAACTCGACGATCACCGGCGGGCGGACCGGGCTCGACCTTCACGCCGTCCTCGCCGCGACGACGATCGACGTCACCGGAACCTTGCCGAAGGTCGGCGTCGTCGAGGGGGCCGACCTGCGCGTCACCGTCGCCGGGCACAACCTGCAGACGCTGTTCAAGGTTGGAGGGATGATCGCCCCGGCGACGCGACCGTACCGCCTCGCGGCAAACTTCACCAAGGCGAAGAACGAATACCGGCTGACCAACATCGGCGGGCATTTCGGCGATTCAGACCTGCACGGCCATCTCACGATCGAGACCGGCGGCAAGCGGCCCAAGCTGCTCGGCGACCTGACGAGCAACACCCTCGATATCCTCGATGTCGGCCCGTGGATGGGATATTCGCCCGACAAGCTCGACAAGCGTGGCGGCAAGGGAGCGGTGACGATGGTCGACGGCCATCCGACGGTGCTCCCCGACGCGCCGCTCGCGCTAGACGGGCTGAGCTCGATCGACGCGACGGTCGATTATCACGCGGCGCAGGTGCGGACCGGCACGGTGCCGATTAAAAATCTCGCGCTGGCGCTCGACCTCGACGAGCGGCGGATGTTCCTGAAACCGATCGCGTTCGACGTCATCGGCGGGCGGATTACCGCAAACATCGATCTCAACGCGCGCGCGACGCCGGTCAGCACCGACTACGACATCCGCATGACGGCGGTCCCAATCGGCAAGCTGCTGACGTCGTTCAAGGTCGAGGACAACGGCACGACGGCGAACATCGCCGGTCATATCGCGCTCCACGGCCTCGGCGATACCGTCAAGAAGTCGCTCGGGTCGTCCAAGGGCCGGATCGCGGTGGTCGTCAGCAAGGGGACGCTGTGGATCCGCAACATCGAACTCGCCAAGCTCGACGTCCAGAACTTCGTCGTCGCGCTGCTCGGCAAGGATCTCAAGAAGTCGCGCGACATCCGCTGTGGCGTGGCGGCGTTCACCGTTCGCGACGGCGTCGCTGCTGCCGACCCGGTCCTGTTCGATACCGGGCGCGCGATCTATTCGATGAAAGGTCAGTTCAGCTTCAAGGACGAGACGCTCGGCCTGTCGCTGCGCGGCCGGTCGAAGGAGTTCAGCCTGTTCTCGGGCCAATCGCCGATCGGCATCAATGGCTGGTTCGCCGCGCCGAAGGTGAACCCGATCTCGAAGGAATTACTCACTCGCGGCGGCGCGAGCGTGCTGCTCGGCATCGTCGCTACCCCGGTCGCGGCGATCCTGCCGTTCGTCGATCTCGGCACGGCGAAGAATTCGAACTGCGCCGCGATCGAAAGTGCCGAGACCACCGCCCAGGTTGCCGCCGCGCCGCACGATCCGAAGGTCAAGGGCAGCAAGCCCGACGCACATAAGCGGAAGAAAGTGCTGGGGATTTTCTAAGGGCGCCCGCTGAATCGCAGAGAGCAAGATCTAAAGTCTAAGCGCGCCCCGCCACCGCCGACAGATGCCCGACGTCGATCCCCAGCTGCGCGAACGCGCGCGGCCACCGCCGCTCCACCGGCGTCGCGAAAATCAGGTCGTCGCCGCCGTCGATGCTATGCCAGCCATGGCGCAACAGTTCGCCGTCGAGCTGCCCCGCACCCCATCCGGTATAGCCGAGGGCGCAAAGCCACCGCGCCGGTCCCTTACCCTTCGCGATCGCCTTCAGCACGTCGACCGTCGATGTCAGCCCCCACCGTTGCCCGCCCAGGCTGCCGACGCCGATCGTCGCCTGTCCGGCATAATCGGGCGTGTGGAGAACGAAGCCACGCGCCGGTTCGACCGGGCCGCCCGACATCACCGGCACATCGGGGGTGACCCCCGGGTCGACATCGAGTTGCATCATCAGTTCGCGGACGGTCAGGCCGACGTGGAGACGATTGACCATCAGCCCGAGCGCGCCGTCATCGTCGTGGACGCACATCGCGATCACCGCCCGTTCGAAGCGCGCGTCACCGATGCCGGGCATCGACAGCAACAGTTGGCCTACAAGATAGCGCGGGTCGGTCACCCGATATCCTTACGCCGCCTCGCTGGACGGGGGCAATGCGCCCCGCTATCGCAGTCGCGCCACCCGAGGGAGAGACAAGATGACGATCAAAGTGGGCGATGCCGTCCCCAGCGCGACGCTGATCAAAGCGACCGAAGCCGGGCCGCAGCCGATTTCGACCGAGGCGTTGTTCGCGGGACGCACTGTCGCGCTGTTCTCGGTCCCCGGTGCCTTCACGCCGACCTGCTCGGCAAAGCACCTGCCGGGCTATATCAGCAACGCCGCCGCGATGAAGGCCGCCGGCGTCGACGAAATCGTCTGCGTCAGCGTCAACGACGCCTTCGTCATGGGCGCGTGGGGACAGAGCGCCGGTGCCGCCGACAAGGTGACCATGGTCGCCGACGGCAACGCCGAGTTCGTTACCGCACTCGGCCTGACGATGGACGGGAGCCGGTTCGGCATGGGGACGCGCGGCCAGCGTTTCTCGATGCTGGTGCGGAACGGCATCATCGAGCAGCTCAACGTCGAGGACCCCGGCGCGTTCAGCGTCTCGTCCGCCGAGCATCTAATGGGGCAACTGGCGTAACCTGATATTATCCCGCGAAAGCGGGAATGGTACTTGGTGCCCACGCTACCGCGCCACGACCGGCGCGAACCCCGCCATCGTGTCGAACAACCGGCCGGGGTCGCTGCCACGCAACGCGACAAGCCCCATTTCCGGCCCGTCGCCGACGAGAATCTCGCGCGTGCCGGCGGCAATGCCCGACAGGATCGTCGCCGCCGCGCTTTCCGGGCTGATCCCCGCCTCGATATCGGCGTCGCTGCGCCCGCGTGTCGAGCCATCGCCCTGAACCGCGTTCGTCGCGACATTCGTCCGGACGAAGCCGGGGCAGACGACGTGGACCGCAACGCCGTATTGCGCGATTTCGGCACGGAGCGCGTCGGACCAGCCAACCAGAGCGTGCTTCGCGGCGCAATAGCCGGTTCGCAGCGGGGAGCCGATCTTGCCCGCGACAGAGGCGATGTTGACGATCCCCCCGCTCCCGCGCGCCACCATCGCCGGCAGGACCAACTGAGTCAGCCGCAGCGGCGCGAAGAAATCGACCTCCATGACGGTACGGTAAACGTCGAACCCGGTGTCGAGCGCGAGGCTGCGCTGCGAAATCCCGGCGTTGTTGACCAGAATGTCGACCGGCCCTGCCGCCGCCGCGATGTCCGGCAGCGCGGCGAGGTCGGTGGTGTCGAACGCAAGTTGGCGCGACCCCGGACAATCGGCGGCGACGGCGGCGAGGGCGTCGGCGTTGCGCCCCGACAGGATGACGTGCGCGCCGTCGGCGGCAAACGCGCGCGCCAGCCCCGCGCCGATGCCCGACGACGCGCCGGTGATCCAGACGGTTTTACCGACAAAGTGCATGTTATCCCCCCATCGCCCACAGGTTTGGCCCGCCCGCGACCGGATGGAGCCACGTCGCCGCCGCGAACAGCGCGATACCGCCCACCAACGCGACCCAGCCCGGCAGTGGCAATCCTTGGGCGAAACCGCGCCCAAAGGGCACGAAACTTGTCGCCGCTTCGTGCGCCGCCCACGCATCGCCCAGCTGGCCGCGCTTCTTGCCGTCCTGGAGCCACGCCCCGACGAGGGCGAGGACGAAGATCGCGGTGCTCAGCGCGACATCGCGCGTCGTGCCGCCAAGCGTTGCGTGGACGACCGCCCATAATGCGAATGCCCACATCATCGGATGCCGCGTGATCCGTTGCACTCCCTGGAGCCCCGCTCGCGCCGCCGACGGCGGCATCCCCATCAGCGCCGGGTTCGGCACCGTCATCGACCCGACGAACAGGATCATCGCAATCAGCATGACGACCGCCGCAAGCGGCCATGCCCACCCTGGCGCGGTCCACACGACATCGACCGGCGCGTGCCGCCACGCCCACACCGCCGTTCCCAGCGAGACGGTGGCGACGAGCGAATAGACTCCGGCAAACCCGCCCGCGCCGAGCCGCGCGACGAGCGGCGCGCGCAACGGATGCGACAGGAGGAAGTGGGTGCCGACGAAGACGGCGAGGGCGATGATGAGGAGGGTCATCGCGCAGCGTGCGCGTCGCGGCCGGGCATCGCGGCCGCCGCAGGGGGAACGAGTTGAGCCGGTACCCCGCTATCACTCACGGGCGATACGCCAGCGGCAGCGTGTCGTGCTGGAGCCGCAGGTAACGGTCGCGCAATTGCGTCTGGCGGCTCGTGATCGGCTGGCTGACGCCGTCGATCATGACCGCCACCGGAGCGGACGTCAGTTCGAACGGATCGCCGTCCCACATGACGAGATCGGCGCGCTGGCCCGGCGCAATCGTGCCGGTGTCGGTCATGCCGAAGATTTCGGCGGGGTTGCGGGTGATGAGACTCAGCGCCTGATCGCGGGTGACCCCGACGCCGCCGGGCATCCGGCCCTGCGCGACGAGGTTGCCGACGAATTGGGTAACGTTGCGCGGTTGATTGGTCGATTCGCCGCCCGACGTGCCGATGCCGACGAGCACTCCTGCGGCGACGAGGCGTCCGACATTCGACTTGGTCGATGCGAGCGTCTCGAACGCATCGGGCAGGTCGTCGATCGCGCTGGTGATGACCGGCACGTGCGCGGCTGCGATGCGATCGGCGACGGTCCATCCCTCGCGCGCGCCGAACAGAATCAAGTGGAGCTTCGGAAAGTCGGCCTTCAGCGCGAGAACGCTGAGGATGTCCGACGCGCGCTCGACATGGACGACGAGCGGCTGGGTGCCGTTGACGACGGCGACGAGCGCGACGGTGTCGGCGCGCTGGTAGATATTCTCGTGCGCGCCGTCGTCGCCCCCACCCCCGCGGCCCTTGCGGGCGGCGAAGCGCTGCGCCTCGTCAAGCGCGTTGCGGAACAGCGCGAACGACGCGGTCCGGCTGCCACCCGCCGCTTCCGCTCCGTTCTCGCCGAGTTCGACGAACTGGAAGGCACGACCGCGCACGAGCACGTCGGGGCCATCGCGCAACGCGATCAATGCGCCCTGCCCGGCGAAGATGTCACGGCTCGCGCTCGGGCCGACGACGGCGCGGGTGACACCACCCGCGCGGGCGACCGCGATGCCGCCATCGCGCCCATTGAGCGCGGGAACGACGTCGAGCGACGCCGAGAACGGCGATTTGCGGGCTTCGGTATCGTTCGCCTCGCGGACGCCGCCGATTTCGTCGATGCCGAGATCGCTCATCCCGACGACCAGACCGGGCGTTACCGTCTTGCCGCCCGCGTCGATGATCGTCGCGCCCGGTGGAGCCGCACCGCTCCCGACGCTGCGGATGCGCCCGCCGTCGACGACGATCGTCGCATGATCGAGCGTGGCCCCCGCGCCGGTCATCACGGTCGCGTTGGTGATCGCGATGGGGGCGGCGTGTGCCGCACCGGCGAGCAAGGTGGCGAGGAGAAGAACGGCGCGCTTCACTTCACATCTCCCGCGCCGGGCTGGCCTAGTTCGAAATCGGTCTTGGGTCGTCGTTCCGGGTCAGCGGCGTCGTACATTAGCGCGCCGTCGATCCAGACCCGCTCGGGACGCGAATAGACGCTCAGCGGATCGCCGTTCCACAACACGACGTCGGCCATCTTGCCCGGTTCCAGGCTGCCGGTCGCCTTGTCGATGCCGAGCCCCTTCGCCGGGTTGAGCGACAGCCATGTCCACACGACCTCGGGGGGCACGACGATGCCTGCACGCCGCCCCGCCGCCATCGCCTTCGCCGCTTCCTGGTTCAGCCGCTGAATGCCGTTGGCGTCGTCGCTATGGACGATCGCGCACGCCCCGGCGTTGTGAACGAACGCGATATTCTCGCGAATGCCGTCATAGCTTTCCAGCTTGAACCCCCACCAGTCGGCCCACATTGCCGAGCAGATATTTTCGGCCTTGAGCAGGTCGGCGATCTTATAGCTTTCGACCGCGTGGTGGAACGCACTGACATGATAGCCGAATTCCTTCGACATCGCGATGACGTTGGCCATTTCGTCGGCGCGGTAGCAGTGGTTCTGGACGAGAATGTCGCCGTTCAGCACCCCCATCAGCGTGTCGTTGGCAAGCTCGCGGCGCGGCGCGTCGGTTGGCTTCGCGGTCCCGGCCTTCGCCTTCTTGGTATAGTCGTCCCACTTGCGCTTGTAGACGACGGCGTCGGACCAGACCTGGCGGTCGACCGCGATATTGCCCATTCGCGTCGCCGGCGACTGGCCCTTGCTGCCGTAGACGCGCTTGGGGTTCTCGCCGCACGCCATTTTCAGGCTCGGCTTGGCTCCCGGAAACTTCATGTCCTGCGCTGTGCGGCCGAGCACGTTCTTGACCGTCACGCCGCGCCCGCCGAACAGGTTCGCGCTGCCCGGCAGGATGTGGAACGTCGTTACCCCCCCGGCGAGGGCGCGGGTGAACCCCGCGTCCTGCGGCCAGATCGAATGTTCGGCCCAGACGTCGGCGGTGTTCGGGCGCGTCGCCTCATTGCCGTCGCTGACCGCCTGCACCTGCGGGCTGGGGTAGTCGCCAAGGTGGCTGTGGATGTCGATGATGCCCGGCGTGACGAACTTGCCGCCCGCGTCGATGACGGTGGCACCGGCGGGGACCGCGACGTTCTCGCCGATCTCGGCAACCTTGCCGTTCTCCAGCCGCACCATCCCGGGAGCGAACTTGTGCCCCGCCCCGTCGTACACCGTCGCGCCGCGGATCACCGTCGTGACGCCGGGATAGGCGCGGTACGTCGACGGGAATGGATCGGCAGGGATGCTGACGATCTCCGCCGGAGTCGATGGCTTGCCGGACGCGGTCTTGACCGGCGGCGTGGTCGCGCACGCGGCGACGGCGAGGAGGGCGAGGGGGATCAGACGCCGCATCAATCGACTCCGTGCATCAGGCGCTTGAGCGGGAACGACAGCGCCAGCAGGAACAGCCCGATGACCGCCGAAATCAGGCCGATCGTCTGGAAGACGCCGGCATAGGTGTCGAGGCTGACCTTGAGGTTGGTCACCTCGCCGCCGACCGTCGCCACGCTGGCGACCTGCGCGACGATGCCGCCGATGTACTGCGCGACCGAGATCGACAGGAACCACACCCCCATCATCATGCCGACGATCCGCGCGATCGACAATTTGGTGATCATGCTGAGGCCCACCGGCGAAATGCACAGTTCGGCCATCGAATGGATCAGGTACAGTCCGGCGAGCCACCAGATCGCGACCTTGTAGCCGGCGTCGGCAAAGTGCGTCCCCCAGACGAGGAACAGAAACCCCGCGCCGACGCCGACGAGGGCGAGGCCGAACTTGACCGGGATGCCCGGCTCCATTCCCCGCCGCGCCAGCGCCGCCCACATCGCGGCGAAGATCGGCGCGAGGATGACGATGAAGATCGCGTTGAAGAACTGTGTCTGCCCGGCCGAAATCGAGAACAGTCCGAAGATCGACAGATCGGTGTTGCGGTCGGCGAACAAGGTCAGCGAAGACCCCGCCTGCTCGAACAGCGTGAAAAACGTCACATTGAAGACGATGAGGACCATCGCGGCGACCATCATCTGGAATTCCTGCTTCGACCCGGCGCGGTACGACCAGATCAGAATGCCGGGAACCGCGACGATAAAGGTGACGAACAGCGCCTTGCCGAGCACCGGCAGCGCGAGCAGATATGCCCCGATGCCGCCCCCTGCCGCCGCCGGTACCGCCGTCAGCGTGTTCGAGAACAACAGCCACGGCACGACGATCGCCGCGAGGCTGGCAAGATAGATTAGGGCCGATCGGTCCCGCGCGTTCGCCGACGCCGGGGCCTCGCCGTGCCCGTCCAGCTTGCCGCCGTCGAACTGGATCAGCATGAACGCGACGAGCATCCCCACCGCCGCCAGCCCGAACCCCGCCCACCAGCCGAAGGCGACGGCGAGGAACGGGCACAGGATCTGCGACCCCAGACTGCCGAGGTTGATACCCATGTAAAAAATGGTGAACCCCGCGTCGCGTCGCCGGTCGCCGGGGGCGTACAGCCCGCCGACCATCGTCGAAATATTGGGCTTGAAGAACCCGTTGCCGACGACGATCGCCGACAGCGCCAGCAGCATGATCGTGATGTACATCGGCGACCGCACCGCATCGGCGACGAAATCCGCCTTCGCCACCGTCCGCGCCGTCGTCCCGTCGGGCGACAGCAAGGCGACCGAGCCGTCGTCGTTGCCCTTGATCCGCAGGCGGCTGCCGTGATCGGCGACGAAGCGCGCTTCCTTGCCGTCGACCGGCTCGATCGTGACGTTATGGGTAATCCCGTCATAGGTCGCCGTCGGTTGGGCGTTCTCCCCGCCGAAGCACAGGACGAAATAGCCGACCGCCATCACCAGCGCGCCGAACTTGACCGCGCGCTTCGAACCGAGGAAGCGGTCGGCCAGGATGCCGCCGATGAACGGGGTCAGATAGACCATGCTCATATAGGCACCGTACATCCCGCCGCCGACCTTGTCGCCGAAGACGAAATGCTTGGTCAGGTACAGGACCAGCAACGCGCGCATGCCGTAGAAGCCGAACCGCTCCCACATCTCGGTCGAAAACAGCCGCGCCAGCTGGCGCGGATGCCCGAACCACGTTCCGGCGGATGCGGCAGCGGGGATAGTGGCCATGAAGCTCCCTTGGGTTCGGCCACGCTAACGGCGACCGTTGTGGCGCACAGTAGCGGGGCGGGAGGCGGGGGCAAGGGGGGGCGGGGGTGGTTCATACTGGCGCGCAGCAGGCGAACCTCCGTCCGCGTCACGGACCATAAACCCGACCGCCGGTTGCATCCCCGACGTCAACCCCCTAGCCCGAGCCCCATGTTCAACGACCGCTCCACCCCTCTTTCCCTCCTCCTCACCCGCCGGTCGGGCAAGCCGCGCGACATGGTCGCGCCGGGGCCGACGGCGGGGCAGGTGGCGACGATCCTGCGCGTCGCTGCGCGCGTCCCCGACCATGGCAAGCTGTCTCCGTGGCGGTTCGTGACGATTGCCGCCGACCGGCGCGCGGCGTTCGGCGATATGCTCGTCGCCGCCTACGTGGCCGAGCGGCCCGAAGCGCGCGAGCGGGAGATCGACGAGGTTCGCGCCTTTGCCCATCAAGCCCCGGCGCTCGTCGTCGTGCTGTCGCGCGTCGATCCCGCGTCGAAGATTCCGCCGTGGGAGCAGGAATTGTCGGCCGGCGCGGCGACCGGCTACCTCGTCGCCGCGGCGAGCGCGGCGGGGTTTGTCGCCGGTTGGCTGACCGGGTGGGCGGCGTACTCGCCGGACGTGATCGCCGCGCTGGGCGAGCCGGGCGACCGCATCGCGGGGTTCGTATTTATCGGCTCGCCGGGGCGCGATCTCGAGGAACGGCCGCGCCCCGACTTGGCGGAAATTGTCCGCGCGTGGTGAAGCGGCCCGGCTAACCGCCATGCCGGGGCAGGACGCCAAGCGAAACGCCTCGCCGCCCGCGCGACCATCGTCCTTGACGTTCCGGTGTTCTAGCGCGATACCACAGTCATGTGGCAGGGCGACCGACCCATTTATCTTCAGATCCGCGACCTGATCGTCGCACGGATCATCGACAGCGAGGCCGAGACGGCCCTGTTGCCGTCGGTGCGCGCGCTCGCTGGGGAACTTGCGGTCAACCCGCTGACGGTGGCGAAGGCCTATCAGGAACTGCGGACGGCGGGCCTCGTCGCGGCGCGTAAGGGTGTGGGGCTGTATATCGAACCCGGTGCGGCGGCGACGCTGCTCGCGTCGGAGCGCGCGGCGTTTATCGCCAGCGACTGGCCGCGCATCCGCCGCCGGATCGACCGCCTCGGTCTGAACGCAAGCGACCTGTTCGCCCTTGTCGAAGCGTGACCGCGGTCGGCGCGCGCCCGGCGCAGCGACGGGTGGGGCGAAAGCGGGTGGGCCGAGTGTCGCCATGCTGACCCACGCCGCCCTGCTCGATGCGCTCGTCCCCGTCATGCGCGCGGCGGGCGAGCTGATCGAGGCCGTGCGGGTCGCCGGGTTCGAGGCGCGCGGCAAAGCAGACGGGTCGTCGGTGACCGAAGCCGACGAGGCCGCCGAAAGGTTGATCGTCACGGCGCTGGCGCTGCTGGACACCGCGCCAATCGTCGCCGAGGAGGCCCATGCCGCCGGACACCGTACGATCGCCGCCGACCGCTTCTGGCTGATCGACCCGCTCGACGGTACTCGCGACTTCATCGCCGGACGCGCTGCCTATTCGGTCAACATCGGGTTGATCGACGGCGGCGTCCCCGTGCTCGGGCTGGTGCTGTCGCCCCGCGACGGCATTTTATGGGCAGGCGCGGCGGGCCACGGCGCCTTCCGCCAGCGACCGGGGGAGGCGCGCGAGGCCATCGCCGTCCGCCACGACCATGTCCCGCCGACGGTGGTCGTCAGCCACAGCCACCTCGACGACGCGACCAGGGCGTATCTCGCCCGGATGGGGCTGGTCCAGCTTGAACCGGCGGGGTCGAGCCTGAAATTCTGCCGCCTCGCCGAGGGGTCGGCCGACGTCTATCCGCGCTGTGGCCCGACGATGGAATGGGACACCGCCGCCGGTGACGCCGTCCTGCGCGCGGCGGGCGGGATGATGATCGGGCCGTCGGGGGACGCCTTCGCCTATAACAAGCCGGGGCATCGCAACGGCGCGTTCCTTGCGGTCGGCGACGGCGGGCTGATCGCGACGCTGCCGTCCCTGTAACCGGCGCTGCGGAACGAGCGATACGGTTGCGTCACGCACAGGATCCGGCGAGGGTCTCGATCTGCAGTGTGGCGTGGCCGATGCCGAAATCTCGCGCCAGAATCCGTCCGGCATCGCCCAGGAACCCATCGCCCGGATGCCCGGCCGGGCATAATAGATGCGCGGTCAGCGCCGTTTCGGTCGTGCTGACCGGCCAGATGTGAACATGGTGGACGTGCGCGACCCCGGGGAGGGCAGCGAGGCGCGCAGTGACGGCGTCGAGCTCGACCCCTGGCGGGACCCCTTGCAAGGCCATGCACACCGCATCGCGCAGCAGCCCCCAGGTGCCCGCAACGATGACCGCGCCGATGACGAGGCTGACGACGGGATCGAGCCACGTCCAGCCCGTCCACAGGATGACGAACCCGGCGACGACGACCCCCGCCGACACGATCGCATCCGACAGCATATGCGCGAAGGCGGCGCGGACGTTGAGATCGCCGGAACCCTTGGCGCCCCGTGAGAACAACCACGCCGTGAAGCCGTTGACTGCGATACCGGCGGCGGCGACGGCGATGACGGTGACCCCGGCGAGCGGCTGCGGATCGATCAGCCGCTGGACCGATTCCCATGCGACTGCCCCGATCGCCACGAGCAACAACACGGCGTTGAACAGCGCGGCGAGGATCGACGACCCCTGCAGGCCATAGGTGAAGCGCACCGTCGCCGCGCGTTTGGCGAGGCGGGTCGCGCCCCACGCCGCCGCGAGGCCGGCGACATCGGACAGGTTGTGCCCGGCGTCAGCAAGCAGTGCGACCGAGTTGGCGGCGATGCCGAACCCCGCTTCGACGACGACGAAACCAAGGTTGACGACGATGCCGATGGCGAACGCCCGCCCGAAATCGGTGGGGACCGGGCCGTGGTCATGGCGGTGCCCCAGCCCGGCGAACCAGCCCCGCACGCCAGTGCCGTGGTGATGGTCGTGGTCGTGGCCGTGGTGGTTGTCGTGCCCGTGCGCGTGATCGTGCTCATGCCCATGCGCGTGATCGTGATCGTGATCGTGATCGTGATCGTGATCGTGATCGTGATCGTGATCGTGCCCGTTGTCCGGCTGTACGGGGTGGCGATGTCCGTCGGCGACAGTTGGTGTATCGGTCATGCGGCGAGACCGGCTTCGGGGATGGCGAACAACAGATCTGCCCCGCGTGTTACCGGGCCGAGAAGCGCCGTCGCTTGCGGCACGATCTGTTCGGCGAAAAAGCGCGCAGTGACGATCTTCGCCCGCAGGAATGCCGCGTCGCCTTCCCCGCGCGCGATCCGCTCGCTCGCCGCCACCGCCTGCCGCGCGAGCAGCCAGCCGCCGACGGTAATGCCGAACATCCGCAGATACGGCGTCGCCCCCGCTGCCGTGTCGGTCAGCGCGGCGGCATCGCGGTTGCCGGTCAGCCACACCGTCGCGCTTTCCAGCGCGGCCAGTGCATCGTCGAGATAGGGTTTCAGCATCGCCAGATCGCCCCTTGGCGGCAGGTCGCGGATGTCCTGCCGTATCTCGGCAAACAGCGTCCGCCAGTGCGCGCCGCCGTCCATGCCGAGCTTGCGTCCGACCAGGTCGAGCGCCTGAATACCGTTGGTCCCTTCATAAATCGGGGCGATCCGGGCGTCGCGCAGGTGCTGCGCCGCGCCGGTTTCCTCGACGAAACCCATGCCGCCGAACACCTGAATACCCAGGCTCGCCATCTCGACGCCGCTGTCGGTGCACCACGCTTTGGTCACCGGCGTCAGCAGATCGGCGCGACCAGCAGCGGCGGCGTCGGGGACGGCATCGTTCGCGGCCTCGTTCGCGGCATGGGCACGATCGACGGCGGCGGCGGTGAAATAGGTCAGCGCGCGCGCCGCCTCGGTCGTCGCTTTCATCGTCATCAGCATCCGGCGGACATCGGCGTGTTCGATGATCCGGACCGGCGCACCGCCCGCACCGAACTTTGCCGACTGGACGCGGTCGCGGGCGAACGCGAGCGCCCCTTGATACGATCGCTCGGCGATCGCGACGCCCTGCAGCCCGACGTTGATCCGGGCGTGGTTCATCATCGTGAACATCCCCCGCATCCCGCCGCCTTCGGCCCCGACGAGGAACGCGATACACTGGTCATGTTCGCCGAACGCCATTGTGCACGTCGGCGAGGCGTGGATACCCAGCTTACGTTCGAGCCCAACCGCGCGAAGGTCGTTGCGGACGGTGAAGTCACCGTTCGCGTCGGGCAGGAACTTTGGCGCGAGGAACAGTGACAGACCCTTCGTCCCCGGCGGGGCATCGGGCAGGCGCGCAAGGACGAGGTGGACGATGTTGGCGGCGCAGTCGTGCTCCCCCCATGTAATGTAGATCTTGCTGCCTTCGAGCCGGTAGGTGCCATCCGCGTGCACGGTCGCCCGTGTCCGCAGCGCGCCCACGTCGCTGCCCGCCTGCGGCTCGGTCAGGTTCATCGTTCCCGTCCACTCGCCTGTGATTAAACGAGTCAGATAGGTTTCCTGCAATTCCAGGCTGGCATGGCCCTGCAACGCCTCGATCGCGCCCTGGCTCAACATCATGCACAGGCTGAACGCCATGTTCGCGCTCGTCAGCTGCTCCTGAACCGCGCACGCGACCACGAACGGCAGCCCCTGCCCGCCGAACACGGGTTTCGCCCCGAGCCCGGCCCAGCCGCCCTCGACATAGCGCGCATAGGCATCGGCAAACCCGGGCGGGAGCGTGACGACATCGTTCGCGAGCCGCGCGCCCGCTTTGTCGCCGGGTCCATTGAGCGGCGCGAAGTCGTTCGCCGACAATTTAGCGGCCTCACCGAGAATCGCATCGACCATGTCGGGCGTCGCCCCGTCGAACCCGGGGAGCACGGCAAGGCCAGGCAGATCGGCGATGGTGTCGAGGACGAAACGCTGTTCAGCGGTGGGAGCGGTATAGGTCATGGCGGAAATCTCACGGGCGGCGGGCAGAACATTCGTAGCGTGCGACGGGGATCATGTCTTCCCGCTTGCGCGCCAAGGACACCGCCCAGCTAGTGGTTCTCGCCTGACGGTTGAGTCCGATTATGGATTCCCAGCGGACTGTGGCCGTGCGAGTCAGCGGGGATGCGCAGCGGTATAGTCATCGACCTCACGTCCGGGGACCGAGAGCGTCTCGAGCGGATCTCCCAG
>JANYFA010000147.1 GCA_025362895.1 Sphingomonadaceae bacterium
CTGGGAGATCCGCTCGAGACGCTCTCGGTCCCCGGACGTGAGGTCGATGACTATACCGCTGCGCATCCCCGCTGACTCGCACGGCCACAGTCCGCTGGGAATCCATAATCGGACTCAACCGTCAGGCGAGAACCACTAGCATAACAACCGTACCATAATTGGCTCTCTGTCGGATAGCGAAACCTCAGTAGCGCCGCAGCAGCCCCGCCAGCTTGCCCTGTACGCGCACGCGCGACGGGAGGTACCGCTGCGACGAATACATCGCGTTCGCAGGTTCGAGTTCGACCATGCCCTTGGCGTGCTTGAGATATTTCAGCGTCGCGTCGCTGCCGTCGACGAGGGCGACGACGATGTCGCCGTCGCGAGCGGTGTCGCAGCGGCGGATGAGCGCATAATCGCCGTCGAGGATACCCGCGTCGACCATCGAATCGCCGGAAACTTCGAGGGCATAATGATCACCGGGGCCGAGGAGTGCCGTCGGCACGCTGAGCTGGCGGTCGTCCTCGAACGCCATGATCGGCTGACCGGCGGCGATCTTCCCGTGGAGCGCCAGCATGACCACGTCGTTGGCCGCGGGCAAGGCGGGCGCGCGGCGGCGGAAGTCGGCGTGGATGACATCGCCGCGTGGGGCGGGCGGGGTGCCCTGGCTGACGGCGCGCTGGACGACTTCGGGCATCCGCAGGATTTCAAGCGCGCGGGCACGGTTGGGCAGGCGGCGGATGAACGCGCGTTCCTCGAGCGCATTGATCAGCCGGTGAACCCCCGACTTCGACTTGAGGGCGAGCGCGTCCTTCATCTCCTCGAACGACGGCGAAACACCGCTTTCGTTGAGGCGGCTATTGATGAAGGTCAGCAGGTCGTGTTGCTTGCGCGTCAACATCGGCGTTCTCCCAAAGAACTAATGAAGAACGATTAGGCAACACTAGATATGGTGTCAAGCGCGATGCACGGCACCAGCGCCCCTGCCGCCAAAATGGACGCATTCGCTTCGCGAACGATGAGGACGTTGCTGTCGGCAAGGGCGTGGAGCATGGCGCTGTCCTGCCGGGTGAACGGGCTGACGGTGCCGCTGCTGAGGCGCGCGCGCAGGTAATCGCGGCGGGGGCCGTTGGCGGGCAGGTCGACGGCGGTAGGCAACATGGTGAAGGTCGGGACCGGTGCGCGGTCGCCGCCGAGCGCCTTGAGCAACGGCATGACGAACAGCGTCGCGCAGATGAACGCCGACACCGGGTTGCCCGGCAGGCCGACGATGCGCGTGCCGCCCAGCCGTCCGCTCAACATCGGTTTGCCGGGCCGGAGCGCGATCTTCCAGAAATCGATCTGGGCACCCAGGCGGGTCAGGACGGGGACAACGAGGTCGTGATCGCCAACCGACGCGCCGCCGATCGTGACGATCACGTCGACATCGTGGGCGCCGATCGCGGCGGCGAGCGCGTCGACGGTGTCGGCGACGATGCCGCCGTCGATCACGTCGGCATAAGGGCCAAGCAACGCCGCGAGCATGACCCCGTTCGAGCTGACGATCGCGTCGGGTCCCGGCGTCGCCCCCGGCGACACCAGCTCGTCGCCGGTGGCGAGCAGGGCGACACGCGGGCGGCGGTGGACGGGGAGGGAGCTATGTCCGCCCGCCGCCGCGACGCCGATCCGCGCGGGTGTTACTCGGTCACTCCCTCGCGCAATGACCGTGCCCGCGGTGAAGTCGAGCCCCGCCGGGCGGATATGGGCACCCCGACGCGGCGGGCCGTCGCCGGTTAGGGCGAGGGCGTCGCCGTCGCGCGCAACGTCCTCTTGCACCACGACCGTATCGGCACCGGCGGGGAGCGGCGCGCCGGTCAGGATGCGGACGGCGTCGCCTGCGCCGACGCTGCCGGTAAAACGGCGACCGGCGGCGCTCGTCCCCGTCAGGCGCCACGGCCCGGGCAGGTCGGCATAGCGAACGGCGTAACCGTCCATGGCCGACGCGGCGAACGGCGGCTGGGTCAATATGGCGGCCACATCGCGCGCCAGAATGCGGCCGAGCGCGGCGCTGAACGGAGCATCCTCGACAGGCAGGGCGACGACATCGGCGAGGAGGCGCGCTTGTGCCTCGTCGACGCCGATCAGTGCCGGGCCGGTTGGCGTAGTCACGCGCCTGCCGCCGGGGAGTCCCCGCGCACCCAATCGCCCGACCGTCCACCGGCCTTGGCGAGCAGGCGGATATCGGCGATCGTCATTGCGCGGTCCATGCTCTTCGCCATGTCGTAAACCGTCAGCAGCGCGACCGACACGGCGGTCAGCGCCTCCATCTCGACGCCGGTGGTATGGGTCGTGCGGACCGTGGCGGTGGCGCGGATGCCACTATCCTCGAAGGCGAGGTCGAGGTCGACGCCGCTGATCGGCAACGGGTGGCACAAGGGGATGAGGTCGGCGGTGCGCTTGGCCGCCATGATCCCGGCGACGCGAGCGACGGCGATGATGTCGCCCTTGGCGGCGGTCCCCGCGCGAATCGCGGCGAGGGCCGGGGCGGCGACTGCAATGAAGCCCTCGGCGGTAGCGGTGCGCGCGGTGGTTGCCTTGGCCGACACGTCGACCATCCGCGCCTCACCGGCGGCATTGAGGTGGGTCAGCGTCATGCCCCGACCGGGGCCGCGACCGGGGCCGCAAGCAGGGTCCGCGTCGCCGCCTCGACATCGCGGGCGCGCATCAGGCTCTCGCCGACGAGGAAGCAGCGGACGCCGTGGGTGGCCATCGCGGCAAGGTCGGTGGGGCCGGTCAGCCCGCTTTCGGCGACGAAGGTGCACTCGGCGGGAGCGCGCGCGACAAGGTCGTAGGTTCGGGCGAAATCGACCGAGAAGTCGCGCAAATCGCGGTTGTTGACGCCGATCAGCCGCGACCGCAGCCGCAGCGCGCGGTCGAGCTCGGCGGCGTCGTGCACCTCGACAAGAACGTCCATGCCGCGATCGATCGCTGCCGCTTCGATCTCCGCTGCGGCGCCGTCGTCGAGCGCGGCCATGATGACGAGGACCGCGTCGGCCCCCAGCGCGCGCGCCTCGGCGACCTGCCACGGCTCGAGCATGAAATCCTTCCGCAGCACCGGCAGCGTGCACGCGGCGCGGGCGGCGACGAGGAAATCGTCATGCCCCTGAAAATACGGCGCGTCGGTCAGCACCGACAGGCACGCGGCTCCCCCCGCCTGATACGCGCGGGCGTGGGAGGCAGGATCGAAGTCGACGCGGATTACCCCCTTCGAGGGCGACGCTTTCTTGATCTCCGCGATTAGGCCGAAGCCGGTCGCTGCATCGAGGGCGGCGCGAAACCCGCGCGGCGCGGTCTGCGCGGCGGCGGCGTGGTCGAGGTCGGCGATCGTGCGAAGCGCCATCCGGCGAGCGACTTCGGCGCGGGTGGTGGCGCAGATCTGGGTGAGAACGTCGGTCATAAGGGCGGTGTAGCGCGCGCCGGGCGGCGGGGGAACCTCGGTTTCAGGCCGCGATCCACGCGGCAAGCAGCCGCGCCGCCGCGCCTGAATCGATCGCTGCCGCTGCTTGCGCGACTCCGCCCGGCCAATCCGCGGCGACTTCCGCTACCCGCAGCGCGGCGGCGGCGTTGAACAGGACGGCGTCGCGATAAGCCCCCGCTTCGCCCGCGAGGAGGCGTGTCAGGGCAGCGGCGTTGAACGCGGCGCTACCTCCGCGCAGGGCGCTGAGCGGGTGGTGGGGCAGGCCGGCATCGTCGGGATTAACGCGGGTGGCGACTTGCGCCATCAAGGGGCGGCCGACCCAGAGCAACGTGCTCGGCCCGTCGATCGACAGTTCGTCGAGGGGTTCGTCGCCCGCCACGAGCAGGGTCGCCTCGGTCCCGAGAAGCGCGATGGCACCGGCGAAGACACCGAGGAAGCCGGGGCGCGCAACGCCGATCAGCTGCCGCGTAACGCGCGCCGGGTTCGCCGCCGGCCCGGTCAGGTTGAGGATCGTCCGCCGTCCGATCGCCCGTCGCACCGCCGCGAGCTTCGCCAGTGCCGGGTGATGGACCTGTGCGAACAGGAAGGCGATGCCGAGGCGCGCGAGCGTATCTTCGGCGGCGTCCGAGGCGCGCGAAAGATCGAGGCCGAGCGCTTCGAGCGTGTCGGCGGCCCCGGCTTGCGATGACGCGGCGCGGTTGCCGTGCTTGGCGACCGGCACCCCGCATGCCGCGACGACGATGGCAACCGCTGTGGAAACGTTCAGCGAATGGCTGCCGTCGCCGCCGGTGCCGCACACGTCGATCGCGCCCGGCGGAGCGGCGACGGCGATCATCCGGTCGCGCATCGCCTGCGCGCACGCGGCGATTTCGAGGCTGGTTTCGTCGCGCTCCGCCATGTCGGTGAGGAAGCGCGCGGCGTCGGCGTCGGTCGCGGTCCCGTCGAGCAGGTCGGCGAAAGCGCGCGCGGCGGTGCCACCGTCCAGCGGCGCGCGGCTGTCGGGCAGGGTCACGCGGCGGCGGCCGGCAGGGGAGCGTGGGCGACCCCGGCAAGCGCGAGAAAGTTGGCGAGGAGCGCGTGGCCGTGCTCGCTGGCGATGCTTTCGGGATGAAACTGGACCCCGTGGATCGGCGCCGTCCGGTGACGCAGTCCCATGATCACGTCGCGGGTGCGGGCGTTCACGGCGAGAACGCCAGGAACGCTGTCCTCGGCAACGATCAGGCTGTGGTAGCGCGTCGCGATAAACGGTGACGGCAGCCCGGCGAAAACGCCCGACCCGTCGTGATCGATCGGCGAGGTTTTGCCGTGCATCACCACGCCGCGCACGACCGCACCGCCGAACACCTCGCCGATCGCCTGATGGCCGAGGCAAACGCCAAGAAGCGGGATGTTCACCTCGGCGGCGGCGGCGATGACGTCGCGGCAAATGCCGGCATCGGCGGGCGTGCCGGGGCCGGGGGACAGGAGGATCGCCTGCGGCGCGAGCGCGATCGCGGCGGCGGCGCTCAGCGCATCGTTCCGCACGACCTCGACCGCCGCTCCCAGTTGCTGGAGATAGTGGACGAGGTTGTACGTGAAACTGTCGTAATTATCGATGACGAGGATCATGGATTCGCTGTTACCGCGCCGCTCGGCGGAAGGCGAGGCTCGCATCGTTCAGCAAGCGGAGCGCCGGGCACCCGTCGCGCTCGATGGTGCCGAGCACGACGATCGCCGCTCGCAGCGCCTCGAGCGATAATGACGCCCACGCCGGGCGGGAAACGACGTTATCCCACTTTGCGCCGACGGCAACGTCATACGCGATCCGCAGGAAGCAATGGTCGGCGCGGATCGGCCAGCCGTCGGCGGCGGCGCGGGCGACGAGGCGGGCGACGGTTGCATCCAACTCGGCGCGGAGCGCCGCGCGAGGGGCCGTTGCGGGACTGGCTGTCATCGGATCGTGGTGGCGAATTGCCGCCACGAAAGCCACAGTTTCCGCTAATCGCCACCGCCCGACTGACGGCTTGGCGGCGGGGCAGCAAGGCGGCTACACTCGCCACATGACAAGGGGAGCGAGCGCGATGAAACTCAATAAACTGGTGGTCGGCGTTGTTATTGCGGCGGCAAGTCATGCCGTCGCGCAGCCGGCCCCGCCGGTCCGGTCACCACTCGCCGCCGCTGCGAACGACTACCGCCTGCCCGCGAACTGGCTGTGTCTGCCGGGGCGTGCCGACGCGTGCCGGACCGATCAGTCGGCAACGGCGGTCGCGGTAAACGGCTCGACGACGCCGGTGCCGTGGCAGGCGGCGGCCGCGCCGAAGGTCGATTGCTTCTACGTCTATCCGACCGTGTCGTTCGATCTCGGCCCGAACAGCGACATGGTTCCGGGCCCCGAGGAAGCGTCGGTCGTCAATCAGCAGCTCAATCGCTTCGCGGCGCAATGCCGCGTGTTCGCGCCGATGTACCGCCAGGTGACAATCACTGCGCTGCGGTCGGTGATGACCGGCGCGCCGATGGCCGGTATCGACCGCGACCTGCCCTACCGCGATGTCCGCGACGCCTGGCGGACGTATCTCGCCGACCATAACGGCGGGCGCGGTGTCGTCCTGATCGGCCATAGCCAGGGATCGGGTGTCCTCAAGCGCCTGCTCGCCGAGGAGATCGACGGCAAGCCGGTCCAGAAACAGCTTGTCGCCGCCATCCTCGCGGGAACGAACGTCCTTGTTCCCGCTGGCCAGGTGATGGGGGGCGATCTCAAGTCGATCCCGCTGTGCACCGCTGTCGGTCAGCGCGGCTGTGTCATCAGCTTCGTCAGCTTCCGCGCCGATGCGCCGCCACCGGCGAACAGCCGCTTCGGTCGAACGGCGGTCGCAGGAATGAAGGTCGCGTGCGTCAACCCCGCCGCGCTTGGTGGGGGAAGTGGTGGCGCGGACGGCTATTTCCCCACGGGGCGGATCGACCTGACCGAGCAGCCACCCGTTGTATGGGCGAAGGGCACGACCATCGCGACGCCGTTCGTCACCGTGCCGGGGCTGCTCACCGCCGAGTGTGTCGACCGTGACGGCGCGCAATATCTCGCGCTCACCGTCCACGGCGACCCGGGCGGCGCGCGGACATCGACGATCGCCGGGGATGTCGTCGCGGGCGGCCGGATCCTGCCCGACTGGGGCCTCCACCTGATCGACATGAACGCGAGCATGGGCAATCTGATCGCCGACGTAGCGGCAGCGACGCGGTAAGGGGAGGAGACCCTAAGCGTCGATCGCCGCCGCCTCGACCGCGCGCGCGCTGGCCTGGATGAAGGCGAAGCGGTGTTCGGGGTGGCGGCCCATCAGGCGGTCGACGAGGTCCTTCACGTCGATCCGCGCTTCGGGTTCGGTCGGCATGGTGACGCGCAGCAGGGTGCGCTTGGTCGGGTCCATCGTCGTTTCCTTGAGCTGGCTCGAGGCCATCTCGCCAAGGCCCTTGAAGCGTCCGACCTCGACCTTCCGCCCCTTGAAGATCGTCCGCATCAGCTCGGCGCGGTGGCTCTCGTCGCGGGCGTATTCGACCGTTCCCCCGGCGGCGAGGCGATAGAGCGGTGGCTGCGCGAGATACAGTCGCCCGTCGCGGACCAGGCCCGGCATTTCCTGAAAGAAAAAGGTCATCAACAAGGTCGCGATATGTGCGCCGTCGACGTCGGCGTCGGTCATGATGACGACCTTCTCATAGCGCAGCGCGGCGGGGTCGTAGCGGTCGCGGGTGCCGCAGCCGAGGGCCTGGATCAGGTCGCCGACCTCGGTATTCGCGCCGATCTTGGCGGCGTTGGCGCTGGCGACGTTGAGGATCTTGCCGCGGATCGGCAGGATTGCCTGCGTCGTCCGGTCGCGCGCCTGCTTCGCCGAGCCGCCCGCCGAATCGCCCTCGACGATGAACATTTCGGTGCCGACCGCGCCGTTGCGGGTACAATCGGTCAGCTTGCCGGGCAGGCGG
>JANYFA010000159.1 GCA_025362895.1 Sphingomonadaceae bacterium
CGGCGCGCCGCGCGGCGCGCACCTCGACAGCCGCCGTGACGAACAGCTTGGCCGGGGCGTCGGGCGCGATAACCGTACCGATATCGCGCCCGTCGAGAACCGCCCCCGCCGGTGCGGCGGCAAAGGCGTGTTGCCGGGCAAGCAACGCGGCGCGGACGCCGGGGTTAGCGGACACGATCGATGCACTCGCCGCATTGGCTGCACTCATCAGATCGGGGTCGTCGAGCAACGCCGCGTCGAGGCGTTCGGCGGCAGCGACGGCGGCAGTAGGATCGGCCGGGTCACCGCCAGCGAGGCGGACCATCAACCCGACGACGCGGTACAGCTTGCCCGTATCGAGGTGGCCGACTCCGAAATGCCCGGCAAGCGCGCGGGCGATCGTTCCCTTCCCACTCGCCGCGGGGCCATCGACGGCGATCAGGGGACGGCGGGGTAACATCAGGTAACAGCAAATCGCACAAAGGGGCGCGTGTCTGCAAGGCGGACGAAAATCTAATGCAATCTTAATATCTTCGTGGGTATGATCCCGTCATGCACGGGGGTGTGGGCACAATCGGGGGGACGATGTTCGTCCTTGGGACTCGTCCCGAGGCCATCAAGCTCGCGCCCGTGATCGCGGCTTTGCCCCGGGCGGCGGTGACGATTATACTGATCGGCCAGCACCGCGATCTTGCGCGGGCGGCGCTCGCGCATTTCAACCTGTTCGCCGATTTCGACCTGGCCTTGATGCGGCGCGGCTGGTCGCCCGCAACCTTTGTGGCGGCGGCGATGCCTGCAATCGGGCGGTTGATCGAACGCATTGCCCCGTCCGTCGTCGTCGTCCAGGGAGACACCGCAACGGCGATCGCCGCCGCCCTTGCCGCCAGCTATGGCAAGGTACCTCTGGCGCACGTCGAAGCGGGGCTGCGAAGCGGGGAGAACAACCCATTTCCCGAGGAACTGCAGCGCCGCCTGATCGCCCAGATGGCGACGATCCATTTCGCACCGACCGCCGCCGCGCTTCGCCGCGAGGGCGTGTCCACTGCCGCGATCCATGCTACCGGCAACCCGGTGATCGATGCGCTTCACGCCGCCGGACTCGGCGATGCCGATGCAGCAACGACCCGGCCGCTCGTCCTCGTCACGGCCCATCGCCGCGAGAACCATGGCGCGCCGATGGCGGCGATTGGCGAAGCCCTCGCCACGCTGGCGCAGCCCGACGCTCTCGATATCGTTGTCCCGCTCCATCCGCATCCGCAATCGGGGCCGGTGCTGGCGCGGCGGCTGCGCGGCCTGCCCGGAATCACGCAGTCGCCGCCGCTCGACTATCCGGCCTTCGTCGCGCTGCTTCGCCGGGCGCGGCTCGTGTTGACCGACTCGGGCGGGGTGCAGGAGGAAGCCCCCGCCTTCGACTGTCCAGTCCTGATTCTGCGCGATGTGACCGAGCGCGGCGAAGGGGTCGCTGCCGGCGCAGCGCGGCTCGTCGGCACCAACGCCGCGATCATCGTCGCCGCCGTCCGCGAGCTGGTCGACGACGATCGCGCTCATGCCCGCATGTCGCGCGCGTCGCTGCCGTACGGGGACGGCCACGCCGGCTGCCGTATAGCCGCCCAGCTCAATGCCCTGCAGGTCGCGGCATGACGATCCTTATCACTGGAGTCGCGGGGTTCATCGGGGCCGCCGTCACCGCCGCCTTGCTCGCGCGCGGCGAGGCGGTGGTCGGGATTGATGACCTCAACGCCTATTACTCACCGCAGTTGAAACGCGATCGACTGGCGCGCCTCGGCGGCAACTTCGTCTTTGTCGAGGTCGATTTCAGTGACACGGACGCGCTCGCACGGGCCCTCGCTGGGCATCGCCTCGACAGGATCGTCCATCTCGGAGCCCAGGCGGGGGTAGGCCACTCGCTTATCGATCCGCAAAGCTATGTCCGGTCAAACCTCGCGGGGCACCTCAACCTGCTCGAAGTCGCCCGCGCCGCCACGGGTTTGCGCCACTTCGTCTACGCCTCGTCGTCGTCGGTCTATGGCGCGAACGCCGCCCTCCCGTTTGCCGTTGCCGACCGCGCCGACCACCCGGTATCGTTTTACGCCGCGACCAAGCGCGCCAACGAGCTGATGACCGCGAGCTATGCCCATCTGTTCGCCATTCCGGCGACCGGGCTGCGCTTCTTCACCGTCTATGGCCCGTGGGGCCGCCCAGATATGGCGATGTGGCGGTTCACCGACCGGATCCTGCGCGGAGAGCCGATCCAGTTGTACAACGGCGGCGCGATGCGGCGCGATTTCACCTTCATCGACGATATCGCCGCCGGGGTGCTCGCCGCGCTCGACCGCCCTCCGGCGGGCCATGTTGTCTACAACCTCGGCAACCACCGCACCGAGGACCTGCTCCGTGTCGTCGCGCTTATCGAGGCGTCGACCGGGCGCGAAGCGATCCGCGAGCTGTTGCCGATGCCACCCGGCGACGTCCCGGCGACATATGCCGATATCGACGCGACGACCGCCGCGCTCGGCTGGACCCCGACGACATCGATCGACGACGGCATTCCGCGCTTCGTCGACTGGTTCCGCGACTATACCGGGCAATAGGCTCCAAGCGACGCCATCAGCGCGACGAAGCCGGGGAAGCTGGTGGCAATCGGCGAAGCGTCGTCGACCGTGATCGCCGCGCGCGCGCCGAGGCCGAGGACGGCAAAGCTCATCGCGATGCGGTGGTCGAGCCGCGCCGCCACCGTCGCCCCGCCGGGAACCGGATCCCCGCCCCCGCCGTGGACGATCAGCCCGTCGGGCAGTTCCTCGACGCGCACGCCACACGCGGTTAATCCTGCCGCCATCACCGCGATCCGGTCGCTTTCCTTGACGCGGAGTTCGGCGATCCCGCGCATGGTCGTCGCGCCGTGGGCAAAGGCGGCGGCGACGAACAGGACCGGAAACTCGTCGATCATCGCCGGGGCGATTTCGGGTGCAACCTCGATCCCGGTCAGGCTGCTTGCCGTGACGACGAGATCCGCGACCGGCTCACCGCCGACTTCGCGCCGGTTGGTGACCACGATATCCGCGCCCATCATCGCGAGGACGCGAAGCAACCCGTCGCGCGTCGGATTGATCCCGACTCCCGTCAGCTCGACGCGGCTGCCCGCGACGATCAACGCGGCGACGATCGGGAACGCCGCCGACGAGATATCGCCGGGGACGACGATCGCCTGCGGCTTCAGCTCGGCCTCGCCGAGAACGCCGATCGCGCGCCCCTGCGGCGTGTCCTCGATGGTGATGTCGGCCCCGAAGCCGCGGAGCATCCGCTCGCTATGGTCGCGCGTCGCCTCGCGCTCGACAACGACGGTGCGCCCCGGCGTATTGAGGCCCGCGAGCAGCACCGCCGACTTGACCTGTGCCGAGGCGACCGGAAGCGCATAGCGCAGCGCCACCGCCGGGCAGCGACCGATCATCGTCAACGGCAGCCGCCCCCCGGGCGCAGCGGCAAAACTCGCCCCCATCAAGCCGAGCGGAACGGTCACCCGCCCCATCGGGCGGGCCGACAGCGAGGCATCGCCGATGAAAGTCGCGGTGATCGGATGGCTCGCGATCAGCCCCATCAGCAGGCGGGTCGAGGTCCCCGAATTACCCATGTCGAGCGCCGTCGCGGGCTGAAGCAAGCCGCCGACGCCGGACACGCGCCACCGGCCGCCCGCCATGCTGGCAACAGGCTTCTCCCGCACGATGTCGGCCCCCATCGCCCGGAGCGCAGCCGCCGTGGCGTGGACGTCCTCCCCCTCCAGCAGACCGTCGATCACCGTCTCGCCGATCGCGAGCGCGCCGAGCATTAACGCGCGGTGGCTGATCGACTTGTCGCCGGGAACGGTGACGCGACCGGTCAACGGACCGTCGGCGCGGAGGGAAAGGGTTGGCATAACCACCTGACGGGACGGACGGAGGATGGCGTTTTGACAGTCGCCTGCCCCTGTGGCAATGACCCGCCTCTGATCGCGCCATAGGGTCTTTCGCCCATCCCGAGCGCCGCCGGAGTACCTGATGGTCAATCCCGAATGGGGCACCAAGCGTGCCTGCCCGAAGTGCAACACACGGTTTTACGACCTGGGCAACGACGATCCGGTGACCTG
>JANYFA010000013.1 GCA_025362895.1 Sphingomonadaceae bacterium
GCGCCGCCGCCGTGGCTGTGTACCGACAACGCCGCCATGATCGCATGGGCCGGGGCCGAGCGGATCGCGGCGGGGTTCGCCCCCGAAGGGATCGACGCCGTTGCCCGCCCGCGCTGGCCGCTCGACCCCGGCGCCGAGCCGGTGCGCGGGGCGGGGATCAAGGCATAGCACCGCCCGACGGTTAACCACCCCTTGCCACCCCGGAGATTTTTCCCGACACGGGGCCCGCCATGATCGACCCTGCCCCCTATCGCGCCGCCGCGCAGACCAATGCCGCCTGGCCGTTCGTCGAGGCGCGCAAGCTGCTCGAACGCTACCCGGTGCCCCCGGCGAAGGGGCACGTCGTTTTCGAAACCGGCTATGGCCCATCGGGGTTGCCGCATATCGGTACCTTTGGCGAGGTAGTGCGGACGACAATGGTACGCCGCGCCTTTGCGCTGCTGTCCGATATCCCGACGCGGCTGGTGGCGTTCAGCGACGATATGGATGGCTTCCGCAAGGTGCCATCGAACCTCCCGCAACAGGCGATGCTGGCGCAGTATCTCGGCCAACCGCTCAGCGCGGTGCCCGATCCGTTCGGTACCCATGCCAGCCTCGGCGCCCACAATAACGCGCGGCTGCGAGCCTTTCTCGACGGCTTTGGCTTCGAGTATGACTTTCTGTCGTCGACCGATTGCTACCGCAGCGGGCAGTTCGACGCGACGCTGCTGAGCGTGCTGGCTCATTACGACGCCGTGATCGACGTCATCCTGCCGACCCTCGGCCCCGACCGTCGCGCGACCTATGCGCCGTTCCTGCCGCTGTGCCCGCGCACCGGCGTCGTCCTCCAGGTACCGCTGGTTGCGCTCGACGTCACCGCCGGAACGGTGAGCTTCATCGACCCGGAAACGAACGACGCCGTTACCGTTCCCGTTACAGGCGGCCACTGCAAGCTCCAGTGGAAGGTCGACTGGGCGATGCGCTGGGTCGCGCTCGGCGTCGATTACGAGATGGCCGGCAAGGACCTGATCGACTCGGTCATGCTGTCGGGCAAGATCACCCGCGTCCTCGGCGGTCGCCCGCCCGAGGGGTTCAACTACGAACTGTTTCTTGACGCGGCGGGAACCAAGATATCGAAGTCGAAGGGCAACGGCCTCGGGGTCGACGACTGGCTCGGCTACGGCGCCCCCGAAAGCCTAGCCTTCTATATGTATCAGAGCCCGCGCAAGGCGAAGCGCCTCCACTTCGACGTGATCCCGCGCGCGGTCGACGACTACGCCGGGTTCGTCGCCGCCTTCGCCGCGCAGCCGGTCGAACAACAGCTTGGTAACCCGGCGTTCCATATCCATGGCGGACCGCCGCCTTCTCTCGACCTGCCGCTCAGCTTCGGTCTTCTCCTCAACCTCGTCACCGTCGCGGGTACCGACGATCCAACGGTATTGTGGGGTTATGTCAGCCGATCGTTCCCCGGTACGAGCGCGGCGTCGCATCCCGATCTCGACCGCCTCGTTCGCTATGCGATCGCCTATGCCCGCGATTTCGTCTTGCCGACCCTAGTCCGGCGCAAGCCCGACGCGCGCGAGGCGGCGGCGCTTGCCGATCTCGATGCCCGGCTCGCGGCACTCGGCCCCGCCGCCGACGCCGAGGCGTATCAAACCGAGGTGTACGAAGCCGGCAAGGCGGGCGGGTTCGAGCCCCTGCGCGACTGGTTCAAGGCGCTGTACGAAACGATGCTCGGGTCGAGCACGGGGCCGCGCATGGGATCGTTTATCGCGCTCTACGGGTTGACCGCGACACGGGCGTTGATTGCGGAGTCGCTAACATGATGAGAACGATTGTAACTTTAGTGGCCCTGCTCGCCGCGCAGCCCGTGTTCGCCAGCGCCACGACGCTGTTCCACGACGGGCGCTTCACCGAAGCAGCGACGGCCGGACGCGCCGAGAACACCGCCGCTTCGCTCGTGATCGCCGGGCGAGCAACGATGATCGTTGCCAGTTTCGACACTGTCGACCGCGACCGTGCCCGGGCGCTGATCGACGCCGCCGATCATGATTTCGACGCAGCGCTGGTGCTGGCCCCCACCAGCGAGGAGGCGGCGTTGATGAAGGCGCAGTCGGTTGGCTATCGCGGCAAGCTGACGAAATCGCCCGGTCTGGCCAAAGAAACTCGCGCGCGGATCGAGGCCGTGCTCAAGCAAAACTCGAACGACGCGCTCGCGTGGGCCTCGCTGGCCGGATGGCACGCGGGAGCGGTAACGACGCTCGGCAAATTCCTCGCCAGCACGGTGTTGGGGGCGTCGACGAAGATCGCGATTGCCGATTTCGAGACGGCGATCGCCAAGGATCCGCGGAACCCGATCCACCCGGCGTTCTACGGCCTGACGCTCCTCGACCTGTCGACCGACAATGGCGCGCGCGCGACGCAGCTGCTCCAGGCTGTCCAGCGGCTGCCGGCGCGTGATGCCTATGAAAACCTGCTCAAGCGCGCGACCGCACAGGTTCTGCCGCTGCTCACCAGCGGCGACGTCAAGGGCGCGCAGACTCTCGCGCGGCGCTTGCTGCCATTCGGCAAGCTGGCCTAAGTATTAGAAACTGCTGTCCTAACCCGTCTTATTCATGAGCCTTTCTGCCGGGGTTTTTCCGACCCGGTTTGCCGGTCGGCGATGTGAGCTGGTCGCAGTTGCCGGTGGCGCGGGGAACGGCGCGATTTCGGGTGCTGGCATGGTTGCGGGGATGGGCT
>JANYFA010000017.1 GCA_025362895.1 Sphingomonadaceae bacterium
GAGCCCATCCCCGCAACCATGCCAGCACCCGAAATCGCGCCGTTCCCCGCGCCACCGGCAACTGCGACCAGCTCACATCGCCGACCGGCAAACCGGGTCGGAAAAACCCCGGCAGAAAGGCTCATGAATAAGACGGGCTAATCAGTTTCCGCCGACGCCGCGTTCGGGTCGCAAGTGACGGCTCGTCGCAATCGCTTCCAACAGAGCACCGAGCGACGTCGCGTGAGGTGTATTTATTCAGACACGGAACGCACCTCGGTGCTCAGGCAGCGGCCTGTATTGCGCTGTATCCGCACCCGCTGATCACCACCGTATTCATCGAGTAATAATGATGTCCACAATACCCGTTCAGGTCCGCCTCGGCTCTGGTATAGTCGATGCAATCGACGCGCGAGCTAGCGCCGCGAATATCACTCGTGCCGAGGCACTTCGGGTGCTCGTCGAAGCTTCGCTCAGTGCCCCGCAAGTGCCCGAGCACGACCCACTCTTGGTGCAGATCGGCGACACGCTGGGGACACTACTTGCCCGTGCCGATGCCCTACTGGAGATCGGCAAGAGCACACACCGACAGGCCCGCGCGTCCTTCGTCGTCGCCCATCTTCATGCGCTGACCACGCTACCGGCGGCCCAGCAAGACGCATTCGTTACCAAGCTCAAGAGCAAACTGTCGTGAGTCGCGCTGACCAAGCCGCACGTGGGCGTGCAATCGAAGCCCATCGCGATCAGTCGCGCTTGGCGCTGGCGAAGGTCGCTGCCACCGCCGGCCTGTTCGGGGCTGTGGCGGGGGTGACCCTCGCTTGCGCCAGCGCTGCTGCCGATGAACGCCAGCTCGCGATCAAATACGTGGCGACCGAGACCAAACAGGCCATTCGCGCTGCGATTGTCCCCGGTCCTCCGAGTGAGGACTCACCGACAGGATCGAATGGCTGGGCAGTAGCTGAGGACCCGGGTCACGCCGCCATGGTCCAGCTCATCGGGCGTATGGCGACGAGCGGCGGTGCCCTCGCGATAGTGTTCGCCGGCGGCTTCGCCGCTCTCCAACGACGTCATTGGATATCGGTCGCGGACAAGGCGGCAATGGACGAGGTCCGCCGAGGAGCTCGGCGTGCCACGCCGAAGCAGCTCACCGCGATGATGAAGCCGACGAAAAAAACAACGACGGTTGCGCCGCCGATTACGATTGGCGGCGTAGACTTAGCACCTGGAAGCGAAAATCAACACCTGCTCGGGGTGGGTGCGACCGGCACCGGCAAGACAACTTTTATGTTCGGCCTTCTTCGTCAGGTCGCCGACCGAGGTGAAGCGGCGCTCGTTTACGATCCGGACGGCGGCTATGTTAGCCGCTTTTACGACCCCGATCGCGGCGACGTCATCCTCAACTGCTGGGACCAACGGACCGCCCGCTGGACGTTGATCGACGACATCGCCACGCTGGCGGACGCTCATCGGGTCGCTGCGATCCTGCTGCCGAAGCCTGCTGCAACGGGCGACTCCGGATTTTGGTGGGACCAGGCGCGACTACTACTCGCCCACATCCTCGACCATCTTGCGACCACCGGCGGAACGCTCGACGACCTTTCCGAACTCCTCAACGGCGGCGATGCGGGCGTCAAAGACGGACACATCGATCGACTGCGGGAAATCATGCAAGGAACGCCTGCGGCAAATATTTTCACCACTGGCGGCGACAAAGCTACCGCTTCGGTCGTGTTCATGACCGGCATCGCGGCACGCAGTGTGCACACACTGGCTGCCGTGTCGCGCGATGCGCCGGCCTTCTCGTTCGACCGCTTCATAGCGACGCTGGACCAGGCGAATGGCCGGAAGCCCTTCGTTTTTCTTTGCTGTCCGCGACGCAACCGTGACCTCGGCGCGCCCATCGTCGCCGCATGGCTCGACGCCGCCGCCAGCGCGATCCTACAGCGCACCCCCGATCACGGTTCCAACGTCTGGTTGATCATCGACGAACTGGCATCCCTGCCGCCAGTGCAGAGCCTGTCCAACCTGATGCCGGAGGGGCGGAAATTTCGCGCGTGCGTCACCCTCGCCTTCCAGTCGCTTGCCCAGCTCAACGTCGCTTACGGCGAGGCCGCCGCCCAAGTCATCACGGGGCAGACCGCCACTCAACTCATCATGCGTCTGGGCGATTCACTTTCGGCCGAGTGGGCGGCGAAGCTCGTCGGCCAGGTCGAGGTCGAGGGTCTGCGTCCGACGATCAGCCTCGACACACAGGCCAAGGGCGACCGAGGCTCCCTTGCCCCGGATCGCCACCGCGAAGCGCTTCTCATGGACAGTGAACTGACCACGCTTCCGATCGGTGCGGCTTTCCTCCGGGTCGCCGGTTTCCCCGTCGCTCGCATCCAGCTTTCGCACCCGACCGAAGCGGACGATGCCATGATCGCTCCGGCTTTCGTCGCGGCTCCCGAAGCCGCAGCTAGAACCATAGGGGTCGACAGCATCGCGGTGCCTACCCGCATCGAGGATGGCGACGATTGGCTCCCCGACGTTGGAGCGTTCTGATGGTCGCGAGTATGTGGGTGCTCACACATGCACAGGGTGTCATCGAATATCTCAGCGAAGACGCCAATCTCGACTATTGGGCAGCCGACGCCAACTGTCAGACCCGGTGGCTTGGGCGAGGGGCAAAGGACCTGAACCTTCGCGGTGAGGTCGATCCAGCTGCTTTCGCCCGCCTGCTCGATGGTCATGTGGGCAACACAGTTCTTGGCACCATCAGGGACGGTGTCCGCGAGCACAAGCCAGGCACCGACGTAGTGCTGAACGCCCCAAAATCGTTTTCTATCATGGCGCTCGTCGCGGGCGATCAGCGCCTTGTCGAAGCGCACCTGAGCGCCGTCGCGAAGGCGATGAACTTCGGCGAACGCCACGCTTCCGTCGTCCGCATCCGGCGCGACCGAACCACGGTCGAGCATGTCGCAACCGGCAACTCGGTCACCGCGAGCTACCTGCACACTACGGCCCGGCCGACCCCGGACGCGCCACCCGACCCGGCGCTGCACAATCACAACATCGTGCTGAACATGAGCAAGCGGCCCGATGGAGCCTGGCGCAGCACGGAGAACTACCATCTACTGAAGTTGCGCCGGGCGATCGGTAGCGTCTATCTTCAAGAGTTGGCGATGGAAGCGGAGCGGCTGGGCTACGCAGTATCGTTCGCTGAAGACGGCACCTTCAAGCTCGATGCCGTGCCTCAGACCGTCGTCAATGCCTTCTCTCATCGCTCCGCTGAGATCGAAGCAGACCTAGAGGCCCAAGGCCATACGCTCGGGTTGACCGCCTACGCGTGGATCGATTCCAAGATTTACGTCGATGCGGGCGGCTGCCGGACGCCGAGCACGTCGGTCCTCGGCGGCCTCGGCGTCGATCCCTATTTGCCCGGCAACATCAACGGCGTCGCGCCCTATGCCCGCGTCGCCTATCAGGGATAGGTCGGCAGTGCGACGGCGGAGATCGGTGCGCTGGCGCTGCGGGCGAGCCTGTATCCGGGCCGCGACACGACAACGGGATTCACCGACCGCTATACCGATCTCGGCCTCGACGCTTCGTATCAGCTGCCGCGCGCCAATGGCGACGTTTTCTCGGTCAACGCGCGTTACCTGCATGAAATTCAGAAGCTCGATGCGTCGTTCGCGCTCGGCAACACCAGCAATATCAACAATGCGATCGACGACCTACGCGTCGACACCTCCTATTATTTTCGTAATGCGATCGGCTTTACCGCCGGCGTGTTCGACACGACCGGATCGGTCGATTCGCTGCGCTTCGGCGGGCGAACCGGGCGACCGAACAGCAGCGGTGGCGTCCTTCAGCTCGACGGCACCCCGTTCGGCAAAGGGTCGCCGGTCGGCTCGTGGTTCAACGTTCGCTTCGGCATCCAGTACACGGTCTACGCCAGCTTTAACGGCGCACGGCGCAACTTCGACGGGGCCGGCACCAACGCATCCGACAACAACACGGTGAGGGTATTCACATGGCTCGCATTCTGAACCTGGCAGGTGGCATGGTGCTGCTCGCGGCGACCGCTTTTGCGGCGGATACAAGCGCCGGACAGAAGGCCTTCCAGGGCCAGTGCGCGATCTGCCATTCGGCGGTCGCCGGCGGCAAGAAGAACGGCCCGTCGCTCTATGGCGTGGTTGGGCGCACTTCCGGAACGCTGGACGGGTACAGCTACAGCGCGATAATGAAAAAGGCCGGTTTAACGTGGTCGCCGCCCGAACTGACGACCTATCTCGTCGCCCCGGCCAAGGCCGTCCCAGGAACCAAGGTGATGTATCCGGGCCTTCACGATGCGGCCAAGCTCGACGCGCTTATCGCGTATCTGGCGACCCTTAAGTGAGCGAGGCACGGTCATGACTTACGCTACCGCCACGGTCGTCGTCGAGCTCGGCCGGTCGAATGCCAATCTGCTCGCCTTTGCCGCCAACCTGGCGACGCGCATGGGCATCGGGCTGACCGGCATTGCGGCGTGTCAGCCGATTGGGGCGATCTACGATCAGACGATGATCCTCGGCGATTATATTCAGGAGGATCGCGACGATTTCGACGTGGAAATCGCTGCGGCGAAGGCCGAGTTCGAGACGGCGCTCAAGGGTCGGGGTATCGATTTTGGATGGCACGCGGTCGTGACGATCGGCTCGCTCTGCGAATACACGGTTGCCCGGGCGCGATCCGCGGACATTATCCTGTGTGCGACCGGCGGCGATCAAATGACGATCGCCTCGCGCCGCGCCGGGATCAGCGACCTGGTCATGCACGCCGGCCGCCCTTTGCTATTGGTGCCCGCCACGGTCCACAAGCTCGTCCTCGACCATGCCGTCGTCGCCTGGAAGGATACGCGCGAGGCTCGGCGCGCCATCGCCGACGCGTTGCCGCTACTCAAATTAGCGCAAAAGGTGACCGTCGTCGAGATTGCCAGCGAGGCAGAACTGATCGACGCGACGGTGCGGCTCGCCGATCTCGTCGAGTGGCTCGGCCGCCACCGGATTACCGCGATCGCCGATGCCAAACTCCGGGTCGGCGATGATGCGATCCAGCTGGCGCAGTTCATTCAAATAACGGACGCTGATCTGACTGTCGCGGGTGCGTATGGACACAGCCGGCAGCGCGAGTGGGCGCTGGGCGGCGTGACGCGCGATCTGTTCCTTGCCCCAACGCGATGCGCGCTGGTGTCGCACTGATCGATAGGGGTGCAGCTGCCGTCGAACATCTGGTCTGCCCGCTTACCGGACAAACTCCAGACCAAAGCCTGCCGGTTGTAGTCGAGCAAATTCTCGCAGCAGCCGACAAAGCCCTGCCCAAAGACATAGAGATTGAGCGACGGGCCGATCAGCCGGCTCAGCGGAAAGGACGCCTCGACTTTCAACGCACCGCGTCCGCTGGCAAGGCTCAGCCGACTGGTGGCGCTGATGCGCAAACCGTCGTCGTAGCCGATTTCGGCGAACAGGCCCGTATTGCCGCAATAGCGAGCGATGTAGGGATTGTCCGACAGATACCGATATAGGCCCAAACTTGCGGTCCTACTTTCAGGGTCTAGCGCCCCACCGGCAACGCAAATGTCGGGTAGACGTATACCGTGTTCACGCTGCACGACGCGGCCCCGTCGCGGCCATTCGATTCATGGCGAATCCCGGCTTGGCCGCCGATCAACACGTCGCTGGTCAGATGCCGGAGCATGACGAGATAAAATAGCTCGGGCTGGAAATCGATGGTGCGAAACGGCGCGGACTTCGCGCCGAGATCCCAGTACATGCGTTGAGTGTAGGCGAACGTGATACCATCAGTCCGCCGGCGCTGGTCGGCAGGAGCGCCGCTGCGGCCGAACAACTGGTACTTGAAACTAATCTGAATAAAGCGTCGGTGCTCGTGCCGGGGCCGTAGACCGCGTAGATCGGTTCGTAGGCTGACAGCTTGCCGAGGAAGCTGTTGCCCCGGTCGGCGGTGGGCAACGCATGGGGTTTGGCCACGACGACCATCGTCGAATTACCCGCAAGAGGCGTGGTCCTGGTCTTACTGCCGACCGTGTAGCCAATCGAACCATCGGCGAGCGTCAGGACGCCGATGGATCCCCGCGCGTCGGGCAGCCGCACCGTATAGTCGGCACGTGCGAAGCCTCCCGGTGCGACCATGATTGCCCCCGTTCCGACGCCGGCACGCTGCAGCGACACCACCGTTATGCTACCCCTGATCAATACCGATGCGGCGACCTGATCCGGAATCGTTAATTCTGCCGAGTCATTGCGTTCGTTGAGGAACGTCACCTGAACGCCAACCGTGCCGTCGTCCGCCGGTGCGCCAACGGCCGTCACGATCATCTCGACCGGCACAGCATGCGCCGCGGCCGCGATCGTCAGCAGCGGCAGAGCGGACCACGCGCTCGGGCTACGCCGCCGCACGCGCGTTGTGAAGCGCGAGGAATGCCTTGAGCAATACCCGAAAATCGTGAGTGCCATGGTAAACCGCCGGCGGCTGTCGCTTGAGGTCGAGCAATTCGTAAACCGCTGTCTGCGCCGCTCGGATCGAATATTCGACGGTGAAGACAATATCGTCGGGCTGTTCGCAGAACTGACCGATGAAGGCGAAGTTGGTCGCCCCCTTGGGCACGATCTGCGGCCGGTCGCCAGACGCACGCGGGAGAAAATGCGCGGTGATGAACGGCATCATGCACGGAATGCAGATACACTTGTCGAGGATCGCCGGAGCGTCAGAGTCGAGCCTTAAGTGGCCGAGAATCTCGGTCATGATCTCTCGCCCCGAGCATTCCGCCATGGGCTTGGCGACGAAATTGCCGGGCGCGTCGACGGTCAAGCCATAGCCCCACAGCACGCTGACGCCGCCCGGCTGGCCGATGAAGTGCGACTGGTACGGGATGACGATCGACGCCAGCCAGTTGGAGTCGGGGAAGGTGATCAGTCCGCTTTCGCCCGGCACGTTGCCGGTCAGGTCACGGATGCGGTCGAGCAACAGCGGCTCGTGCAACGTCGTCGTGAACGATACCCACTTCGACCGATCGATATGTTCGTCGAAGACGCGCGGCTGACCGAACGCCAGTGAGGTGGGGGCCAGCGCCTCCCACAAGGTCCACGCTCCGCCATCGGTCTTGCTGCCAATGGCGGGGGCGGCGTCGTTGCTCCCCAAACTCGATGCTTCGGTCATCGACCCGAGCGTGACGATGACGCGATCGGCACGTTCGACATCGGTCGCCGCGACGGTGTCGTCATGGGTGTGGACCAGCCGCGTCACGGCGAAGCCGCCCTCATCTTTGACGACCACGACCTCGGTCACCCGCGTGTTCATCGCGAAGACGACGCCGCGGTCGAACAGCCATTTGTGCAACGGCCGGACCAGCGAGTCATACTGGTTGAAGACGGTGCGCATGATCCCTTCGAGCCGGTCGAAGCCGCTGACCATGTGCGCGAAGCGGACGAGGTACTGCTTGAACTCGACCGCGCTGTGCCACGGCTGGAAGGCAAAGGTCGTGCACCACATGAACCAGAAGTCGGTCGCGAAAAACGCGCCGTCGAACTGCTCGGCGATCGTTGTCCGGCCGAGCATCGTCGCGGGCTCAAGCGCCAGTCGCTCGATGCCGAGGATGTGGTGTTCGCTCAGGCCGAACTTCGGCGCGGTCTGGCGCTTCCCGTTGCGAAACAGGCGCGACTTCGACGACGTCTTCATCGTCGCGTTCCACGTCAACGTTTTCCTGCGTCACCGTCTGTGCGCCGTCGAGCGTCGGGATCGAGTCGAATAGGTCGAAGGTGCACAAATACTTGCGCTCGAGCATCCGACCGCCGCGCAGGACATAGCCATTTTCCGGCGATCCCGAGCCGTCGAGGCTGCCGCCGATCACGTCCGACTCCTCGAAGATGGTGATGCGGTGCCCCGGCATATCGCCGTCACGGATCAGGAAGGCTGCCGCGGCAAGCGAGGCGATGCCGCCGCCGACGAGGTAGACCTTCGACGTCTCGGATACCGCAACACGATGGTCGCACTACTCGACGGGTCGAAGCACCATTCGCCTGGCGTGCTCGATACAGCCGCCGCCAACGCCAGATTTTCAGCCGCCGCACCTAAGCCGATGAACAGGTGGTGGTCGTCCGGATCGACCATAGGTGTCCGGCGGGTGAAGTCGGGAACGACGTCGATCCCGCCGTCGTGCAGCCGAAATCGCCATGGCTGCGTGTTGTGACCGCTCGGCGCAAGCGTCGCGTATCGAACGAGGCCCCTCGCGGCGGAATTGGCGGCGAGTGCTTGCCGATTTCGCAGCACGGCGCTGTCATAGTCGTGCATTGCATCGGCCCGGCTCACGGCGGCAGCGACACCGCCGACCGACAGGGCAATCACCGTGCCCCCGGCCACAAACAGAGCGCGCCGATTCATGACGGACCGGGTTGAGCGAGCAGCGTGGCCTTTTTTTTGCTTGCGACCACGGCGTCGCCGGCCACAACCGTCGGGAACTACCTAGCGCGACGGTGGGATATCCGGACGGCGATCGAGTCCTGCTGCAGCGCCGGCCAGTAGCGCCGCCGCCAGAGCCGCTGCCCACAGTGCCGCCAGCCCGAACCGATGATCGGCAGCGGCACCAAGCACTGCCCCCGTCAGCAATCCGAGCCAGAGCTTGAGGTATGAGGTCCAGCCGAAGGGATCGCCGCCGCGCAGCGCCAGCCCAAGTCGCTGGCCGAGCTTGACGAGCGTGCCCGTCATGTAGGTCAGCCCGATACTGATCTCGCCGTCCTGCTCGAGCACGGCGTTCTCGGCACCCATTGCCAACGCCGTGACGGCAAGGGACACGACGCGGAGCTGGAGTATGCCGGCCAATGCTGCCGTGCCGAGCAACGCCGCCACCAGGACCAGCACCGTCGGTCGGCGGTGTCGCCCGGCTGCGTGGCCGGTCAATGTTCCGGCCGCCACGCCGACGACGAAGGTCCCGATTAGACTGGCCGCGATCGCGGCTGCCGGCGAGAACGACGCGATGCCGACGCCGAGCCGGGTCGTGTTGCCGCTCATGAACGACACGAACGAGCCGCGCGTCTCGATGAAGCCGACCGCATCGACATAGCCGGCGACCCCGGCGAGACATACCGCCAGCGACTGAATGTGCCGGTCATGACGGAGCACGCCTATCGCTATCCGCGACCGTGTGCAGGGCTGCTCCGGGCACCGAGTGTTGCGGCGATCGCGCGCTCGAGATGTCGCTTCTGGTACGGCTTCGGCATGACTTCGCCGCGCGCCGTTAACGTCTTCAGGGTCGCGTCATCGCCGCTGACGAAAATGCACGGGATGTCGGAAACCATGGAGATCGCGTCGGCAGCGGCGATGCCGCTCTCGTCCCCGAGATTGACGTCGACGATCATCAGGTTCGGGCGGTGCGTGGCGGCCGCCGCGACCGCTTCCGCCACGGTCGCTGCGATCGCGCACACATCGTGGCCCATGTCCGCCAGCAGGTCGCCGAGCAACAATCCGATGATGATCTCGTCTTCGATGATGAGCACACTCAGCGCCACGCGATGATCCCTCCCGGATTGCGGCCCTCGCCACATTCGTCATCGGCGAAAGTTCCACAGCGCGAGCGCCCGCGGCACCTTCGGAATCTACCTATGGGGCTGATTCCGCTGCCGGCACGTTTCAAGCGAATTAGTTCCGCGGTACCAAAGCAACTGCGGTGATCATCCGCCCGAAAGGTCGTCCTGCATGTCGGCCAAATCGCTCAACGTTTTGCAACCCGCACCATGCCCGTTGGTGGCGATCCGTGCCTCGGCCGGCGGTCTCGAGGCGTGCCGCCGGTTGCTCGACGGCCTCGCCGCGGATACCGGCTGCGCCTTCGTGATTATCCAGCACCTCGACCCGACGCACGACAGCCTGCTTGCCGAGCTGCTCGCCAGCCACACCGCGATGCCGGTAGCCCAAGCCGTCAACGACACCATCATTGTCCCGAACCATATCTATATCATTGCCCCTGGCACCGCGCTGACCATCGTCGGCAACCGGCTCGTCGTTGGTCAGCCTGAAGCGCCGCATGGTGCGCGCCTGCCGATCGACGGGCTATTGCGGTCGCTGGCGGCGACCGATGCCGCGCATCGCACCGCGATCATCCTGTCGGGCACGGGCGGCGACGGCAGCGCGGGTTTGACGCCGTTTCATGCCGCCGGCGGCCGCGTCATCGTGCAGGATCCGGCCGAAGCTGCTTTCGCCGGGATGCCGGAGGCGGCAATTGCGACCGGCGAAGTCGATCGGGTGTGCTCGATCGCCGACATGCCCACCGCGCTCGATGAGCAGCGGCACCCGGCCTCAGCGAGTAGCGAACTGCCCGATGCAGACGCCTGGCTGGCCGCCGTCATCGAGCTGCTTCGAACGACCACGGCGCACGACTTCCGTTTGTACAAGACCGGCACGCTGGAGCGGCGCATCAAGCGGCGCATGGTAATGGCCGGCATCAAAGTGGCCGATCGCAACCGCTACCTCGACCGCCTTCGTACCGACGAGCCCGAACGGGCGGCGCTCGCCACGGACCTGCTGATCAACGTCACCAGTTTCTTCCGCGACACCGCGGTGTTCGAGGAACTGGCGCGAACGATCATTCCCGAGCTGGTCCGGAAACAGCCAGCCGACCAGCCGATCCGGCTCTGGGTGGCGGGCTGCAGCACCGGCGAGGAGACCTATTCACTCACCATGCTGTTTCAGGAGGCGATCGCCGCCGAAAAGCGCATCGTGCGGCTGCAGGTGTTCGCCTCCGACGTCGACCCGGCTGCGGTAGCGAAAGCGCGTATCGGCCTCTATCCTGAAACGATCGCGAACGACGTCTCAGCCGACCGGCTGGCGCGGTTCTTCATGCGCGAGGACGACAGCTATCGCGTCCTGCCCGAGTTGCGCCAGTCGGTCGTGTTCACCGTGCAGGACGTGCTGGCCGACCCGCCATTTTCACGGCTCGATATGGTGTCGTGCCGCAACCTGATTATCTATCTGGGTCATGATGCGCAGGCGAAAGTTATTGCCCTGCTGCATTTCTCATTGCGCGAAAATGGACTGCTGCTGCTCGGTTGTACCGAGACGCCGGGCGAGGTCGACGGGCGGTTTGAACTGGTGTCCAAGCCGGCGTGCCTTTATCGCCACGTCGGCCGCCATCGATCGGGCGGGTTCGGCCTGCAGGGCACCGCTGGCGACGTGCCGCGGGCAGCAACGCGAGCCAGCGGCGGCACAGTGCCGACCCGGCAAATCGGCTATGCCGACCTTTGTCGCAAGCTGGTCCTCGAGCATTACGCGCCCGCCGCGGTACTCATCGATGCGCAGAACGCCGTTCTGTTCACGCTCGGGCCACTCGATCGATTCCTTGCGGTGCCGGTCGGGCAGCCGAGCGTTGATTTCGTGGCGATGATCGCTCCGGCCCTGCGGACAAAGGTCCGCGCCGCGATCGCGCGCGCAATGACGGAGAAGACCACCGTCGAAATCGTCGTGCCCTCGCGCGGCGCAGCGCGGCGGCATGGCTTCACGGTCGTCGTACGGCCGGTATCAGCCCCCGGCGAGCCGCTGGCGCTCGTCTGCTTTGTCGAGCACGAGGCAGCCGAAGAACCACGTCCGTCGCTTCCCGCACCGCCGGAGTCGGCGCGCGTCGCGGAGCTCGAGCATGAACTCGAGGCGACCCGTGTCGAACTGCGCGCCGCGATCGACGACCTCGACTACGCCGACGAGGAGCAGAAATCGGTCAACGAGGAAGCGCTCTCGGTCAACGAGGAGTTTCAGTCGACCAACGAGGAGCTACTGACCTCAAAGGAAGAGCTACAGTCGCTCAACGAAGAACTTACCGCGCTGAACGGTCAGCTTCAAGAGACGCTCAAGGCTCAGCGCACGACGGCGAACGACTTGCAGAACGTTCTCTACAGCACCGACGTTGCGACGCTGTTTCTCGATCGCGAACTATGCATCCGCTTCTTCACTCCGGCAACGAAGGCATTGTTCCACGTCATCGCTGGCGATATCGGCCGGCCACTCGCGGACCTGCACTCTTTCGCCGGTGACGCGGCGCTGGCCGACGATGCCCGAGCTGTGCTCGCCGGGCACGCCGCGATCGAGCGCGAGGTCATCACCGCCACGGGCCACTGGTGCCGCAATGTCCTGCCTTATCGGACGCAGAGCGACAGTGTTGCCGGCGTCGTCATCACCTTTTCCGACATCACCGAGCGCAAGCGCGTCGCGGCCGAACTCGACACCGCGCGGCGCGACGCTGACGAAGCGAACACGGCAAAATCGCGCTTCCTCGCCGCCGCCAGCCACGACCTGCGTCAGCCGCTGCAGACGCTGGCGCTCGTTCAGGGGCTGCTCGCCAACCTGGTCGAGGGCGAGCGCGGCCAGCGCCTCGTTGCCCGGATCGACGAGACGGTCGGGGCAATGACGGGAATGCTTAACACGCTGCTCGATATCAACCAGATCGAGGCCGGCAGTTTGCGACCGGAAGTGGCGACCTTCGCGCTCGGGCCGATGCTCCACCGCCTGCGCGACGAGTTCGCCTACCACGCCGAGGCAAAAGGCCTCGAACTACACGTCGTCGGCTGCGGCCGGTTCGTCGCCAGCGACCCGCGCCTGCTCGAGCAGATGCTCCGTAACCTCATCTCCAACGCGCTCAAATACACGACGATGGGTAAGGTCCTGGTCGGGTGCCGCCGGCACGGATCGGCGCTCACCATCGAGGTGCTCGATACCGGCGTCGGGATCGCCAAGGACGAGCTCAAGGCGATCTTCGCGGAGTATCACCAGATCGACAACGTCGCGCGCGAGCGTAGCCCGGGCCTAGGCCTGGGCCTCGGTCTGGCTATCGTCCAGCGCCTCGGCGACCTGCTCGGCCATCCGATCCAGGTGCGTTCACGCACTGGCCACGGCTCGCGTTTCTGGGTCGAAGTCCCGACCGCGGCAGCGACCGCCGCCGCCGCCCCTACCGTACCCACGCCGGCCGCTGGGCGGGCGTTGATCCTCCTCGTTGAAGATGATCCGGAGATTCGCGACCTGCTGAACATGGCGCTCCAGGCAGCGGGTCACGATACGATGATCGCTGGCGACGTCGCTGCCGCGCTCGCGGAACAGGGTGCGATCCGCCCCGACCTCGTATTGACCGACTATAACCTTCCCGGGGGGGCCAACGGCCTTGATCTTGCCGCGCGCATCCGGGATGCGGGATTGGCGGCGACGCCGGTCGTCGTACTGACCGGCGACATCTCCGATGCGACGGTGCGGGACATTGCCCGTGCCGGCTGCGCCCAGCTGAGCAAGCCGGTTAAGACCGCCGAGACCCTGGCGACCATCGCTGTACTGCTGCTCGAGCGACCAGGGTCGCAGGCAACGCCGGGCGGCGCGAGTGCTGGTACGGTGTTCGTAGTCGATGACGACAAGGCGGTTCGCGACACCATCCGAGAACTGCTCGAGCATGGCGGCAGGACGGTCGAGACGTTTGCTTCCGGTGAGGGCTTCCTCGGCCGGTATACGAGCGGCCTCCGCGGGTGCCTGCTGCTCGACGCCTATATGCCCGGCCTGAGCGGCCTCGACCTGGTGCGCCGATTACGCAGCGATGGCCAACGCCTGCCGACGGTGATGATGACCGGGCATAGCGACGTGGCCATGGCGGTCGAAGCAATGAAGGCCGGCGCGCTCGACTTCCTCGAAAAGCCGATCGGTGCAGCCGACCTTGCGACCGCGGTCGATCGGGCGCTCCATGTCGATCACAATGGGACGGCAATGGCGCAGTGGCGAGCGGGCGCAGCCGCCAATGTCGCGCAGCTGACGGCGCGCCAGCTCCAGATCATGGACCTCGTCCTTGCCGGACACCCGAGCAAGAACATCGCGGCCGACCTCGGCATTAGCCAGCGGACCGTTGAGAACCACCGGGCCGCCATCATGACGAAAACTCAGGCTAAGTCGCTGCCGGCGCTTGCGCGGCTGGCCCTCGCGGCGTCCGCGGCATAGTTCGACGACAAGGACCATCCGTGATGCGTATCGCCGTATTCGGCACGAAACCGTACGATCGCCAGTTCCTCGACGGCGCGAACGCCAAGTTCCACCACGATTTGACATATCTCGAGCCGCGGCTCGAAGCGACCACGGCGGTCCTCGCCGCCGGGTTCCGGGCGGTCTGCGTCTTCGTCAACGACGTCGTCGATGCCGACGTGCTAACCCGGTTGGCATCCGGCGGCACCCGGCTGGTGGCGCTGCGCTGTGCGGGCTTCAATAACGTCGACCTCGCGGCGGCTGCAAAGCACGGCATCGCCGTCGTCCGCGTCCCGGCTTATTCGCCGCATGCGGTGGCAGAGTTCACCATCGGGCTCCTGCTCGCGCTCGACCGCAACATTCCGCGTGCATGGGCGCGCGTCCGCGAGAATAACTTTGCCCTCGACGGCCTGATCGGTCGCAACCTGCACGGCCGCGTCGCCGGTGTGGTCGGTACCGGCCGTATCGGCGCGCTCGTCGCCCGCATCCTGAAGCTGGGGTTCGGCTGCGACGTGCTGGCGAGCGATCCCGTCGTCGATCCCGCGCTAGTCGCAATCGGCGTCCGCTATCTCGCGATGGCCGAGCTGCTCGCCACCGCCGAGATCGTCACGCTCCATTGCCCGCTGACGCCGATAACGCGACACCTGATCGACGCCGCCGCCATCGCTGCCGCGCCGCCGCGGGTAATGATCGTTAACACCAGTCGCGGCGCGCTGATCGACACCAAAGCACTGATCGATGGACTGAAGCAGCGCAAGATCGGCGGGGTCGCGCTCGACGTCTACGAACAGGAAGGCGATCTCTTCTACGCCGATCTGTCGAACGAGATCATTGATGACGACGTCTTCCAGCGCCTGCTAACCTTCCCAAACGTCATCGTCACCGGCCACCAGGCGTTCCTGACCGAGGAGGCGTTGACCGCAATCGCCGAGACGACGCTGGCGAGCGTCGCAAACTTCGCGGCTGGCCGGCCGCTGGGTGCGCCGTTCGTCTGTGTGGCGACTAAGTAGATTCCGAAGCTCTCGCGGCAGGATCGCGCGTGCAACACGCACTTCGCAATATGGTTCGGAATTATGCCGTGTTATGTGTCGGCCATGTCGAGTATGCGATGATCCGACGTCCGAACGCGCACCATGGCTGAAACTGCTGTCGATCCGCCGATCGATCCGCTCGAGGTCAAGCAGCCCGAGCGCGCCAAGCTGCTGGCACTGCTTGGCCCCGGGCTTATCACCGGCGCATCCGACGACGACCCGAGCGGCATCGCGACCTACAGCCAGGCAGGCGCGCAGTTCGGCTTCGATCTTGGCTGGCTTCTGCTGTTTAGCTGGCCGCTGATGTGCGCGATCCAGGAAATTGCGGCGCGCATCGGCCGCGTTACCGGGCGCGGCATTGCGGGTAACCTGCGTTGGCACGCGCCGCGCTTGGCGCTTTATGCGCTCGTGTCGCTGCTGGTGATCGCCAACGTCATCAACCTCGGAGCCGATCTCGGCGCGATGGCGGCGGCACTCAAGCTGGTGGTGGGCGGGCCGCAGCTGCTCTACGTGGCGCTGTTCGCGCTCGCCTCGCTGCTGCTCGAAGTGTTCGTGCGTTACTCGCGTTACGTCTCGGTGCTGAAGTGGCTGACGCTGTCGCTGTTCGCCTATGTCGGCGTCGCCTTCGTCGTCGACATGCCGTGGGCGACGGTGGCACGTCACCTGGTGATGCCGGCACTCTCCTGGCACGCCGACTATCTGACGGTGGTGGTCGCGATCTTGGGCACGACGATCAGCCCCTACCTCTTCTTCTGGCAGGCCGAGTCCGAAGTCGAGGAATGCAAGGAGCGCACGGGCGCACGGCCGCTGATCCGCGCGCCCGAGCAGGCGCGCGCCGAGTTCCGCCGCATCCGCTGGGATACCTACCTTGGCATGGCGCTGTCGAACGCGGTCGCGCTGTTCATCGTGCTGACCACGGCGGCGACGCTGCACGCGCACGGCATCACCGACATCCAGACTTCGTCGCAGGCGGCCGAGGCGCTGCGCCCGATCGCCGGGCCGCTCGTCTTCCTCGTATTCGCGCTTGGCATTATCGGCACCGGGCTGCTGGCGGTGCCGGTGCTCGCTGGTTCCTCCGCTTATGCGGTGGGCGAGGCGCTTGGCTGGCATGTCGGGCTCGCACGCAAGCTCGCCCGCGCGAGGAGCTTCTACGCAGTGCTCGCCGCCGCGTTCGCGGTGGGCGCGGCGCTCAGCTTCACCCCGCTCGACCCGATCAAGGCGCTGTTCTGGAGCGCAGTGGTCAACGGCGTCGTGGCGGTGCCGGTAATGATCGGCATGCTGCTGCTCGCGCGGCGTCGCGCCGTCATGGGCGACTTCCTACTTCCGCCGCTGCTCGCCGGCGTCGGCTGGGCAGCGACCGCGGTAATGGCGGTCGCGGCGGTCGGCATGCTGGTGACGATCTGGCTGTGATGGCGGACTAGGCGACGGCGCTAATGACCGGCGCGCGCAGCACGGTCGGCTCCACAGTGGTGAGCGCGCTTTAGTATCGAGGCCATCGAGCCCCAAAAACGACAAAGGCCCACCGGCCGGGATCCGTGGATCCAGGCCGATGGGCCGCGACGTCGGCCTCAGGCCTTGTCGGTGTCTTTTGCGCGGTTAAGGGCCGCGCCGAGGATGTCGCCAAGGCTCGCCCCCGAATCGCTCGACCCATACTGGGCGACGGCGGCCTTCTCCTCAGTGATCTGCATCGCTTTGATGCTCAGCATCGGCTTCTTGCCGCGCTCGAAGCCGATGACCATTGCATCGACCTTCTGGCCGACCTGGAAACGTTCCGGACGCTGCTCGTCGCGATCGCGGCTGAGATCACCACGCTTGATGAACGCCAACGGGCCGTCCTCGCCAACCTGAACCTCGATGCCGCCATCGCGGTTGTCGACCACGGTGCAGGTGACGATCTGGTTCTTACGGAGATCGCTGCCGCCGTCGGCATGCGCGACGGGCTGGGTGACACGACTCTCGTCGAGTTCCTTGATCGAGAGCGAAATGCGCTCATTCTCGATTTCGACGCTGAGCACCTTGGCACGGATGCGCTCACCCTTGTGGTGGGCGGCAAGCGCCTGCTCGCCAGTCAAACCCCATGCGATATCGGACATATGGACCATGCCATCGACATCGCCCTCGAGGCCGACAAACAGGCCAAATTCGGTGGCGTTCTTGACTTCACCCTCGACAATCGAGCCCGCCGGATATTGCTCGGCGAAAACCTCCCACGGATTGCGCTGAGCCTGCTTGAGGCCGAGCGAAATCCGGCGCTTTTCCTCGTCGACTTCGAGGACGAGAACTTCGACCTCCTGGCTGGTCGACACGATCTTGCCGGGGTGGACGTTCTTCTTGACCCAGCTCATTTCGCTGACGTGGACGAGGCCCTCGATGCCTGCCTCCAACTCCACGAAGGCGCCATATTCGGTGATGTTGGTGACACGCCCGGTATGACGGCTATCGACCGCATATTTGGCAGCGGCGGTGATCCACGGATCGGCTTCGAGCTGCTTCATGCCGAGGCTGATACGCTGTGTTTCGCGGTTGATGCGGACGATCTGAACGCGAAGCGTGTCGCCGATGTTGAGGACTTCGCTGGGGTGGCCGACACGCTTGTAGCTCATGTCAGTGACGTGAAGCAGACCGTCGATGCCGCCCAGGTCGACGAAGGCACCGTAATCGGTGATATTCTTGACCACACCGTCGACGATCTGACCCTCGGCGAGCGACTGGATCAGCCCGGTGCGCGCCTCGGCGCGGCTCTCTTCGAGGATCGAGCGGCGCGACACGACGATGTTGCCGCGCTTGCGGTCCATCTTCAGGATAACGAACGGCTGCGGCAGGTTCATCAACGGGGTAACATCGCGCACGGGGCGGATGTCGACCTGGCTACCGGGCAGGAACGCGACCGCGCCTGAAAGATCGACGGTGAAGCCGCCCTTGACGCGACCGAAGATGACCCCTTCGACACGCTCGTTGGCGGCATACTGGGTTTCGAGCGTGTCCCACGCCGCTTCGCGGCGGGCGCGGTCGCGCGACAGCATCGCCTCACCCATCGCGTTCTCGACACGGTCGACGTAAACCTCGACCTCGTCACCGACACTGATTTCGGCCTTCATGCCGGGAGCGGCGAATTCGCGTAGGGGGACGCGCCCTTCCGACTTCAGCCCGACGTCGATCACGGCGAGATCGTTTTCGATGGCGGTAACGCGGCCCTTGACCACCCGCCCTTCGAACGATTGATTCTTGCCGAGCGAGCCTTCGAGCATCGCCGCGAAATCGTCGCGGGTCGGTTGGGCAGCGGAAGCCATGTAATAAAGAGCCTTGTCTTGTCCGGACGACACCATGCCGCCGGTTCATCGCCGACCGGGAGCACTATGCCCACGGCCTTGAACATGAATTCAGGCGAACGAAGCATGCCGCCGCGCCCGACCTGAATGTCTGCTAACTGCTCCGCAACCGCGCTTCGACGAGCGCGATCGCACGAGCAACCGCTTCTGCTATACTCAATTTGGACGTGTCGAGCAAGACGGCGTCGGCGGCGCGGGTCAACGGCGCCGCGGTGCGTCCGGAATCGCGGGCGTCGCGGGCGCGAATATCGGCGAGAACGACATCAAGGGGTAACGCTCGCCCGGCGCGGGTCAGTTCGGCGGCGCGCCGCGCGGCGCGCACCTCGACAGCCGCCGTGACGAACAGCTTGGCCGGGGCGTCGGGCGCGATGACCGTACCGATATCGCGCCCATCGAGAACCGCCCCCGCCGGTGCGGCGGCAAAGGCGTGTTGCCGGGCAAGCAACGCGGCGCGGACGCCGGGGTGAGCGGACACGATCGATGCACTCGCCGCATTGGCCGCGCTCATCAGATCGGGGTCGTCGAGCAACGCCGCGTCGAGGCGTTCGGCGGCAGCGACCGCGGCAACCGGATCAGCCGGGTCTCCGCCAGCGAGGCGAACCATCAACCCGACAACGCGGTACAGCTTCCCCGTATCGAGGTGGCTGACCCCGAAATGCCCGGCCAGCGCGCGGGCGATCGTCCCCTTCCCACTCGCCGCGGGGCCATCGACGGCGATGAGGGGACGGCGGGGCAACATCAAGTCGGGGCAGATCGCACAAAGGGGCGCGTGGCCGCAAGGTGCACGAAAATCCAATGCAATCTTAATATCTTCGTGGGCATGATCGCGTTATGCACGGGGGTGTAAGCACAATCGGGACGACGATGTTCGTCCTTGGGACTCGTCCCGAGGCCATCAAGCTTGCGCCCGTAATCGCGGCCTTGCCCCGCGCGGCGGTGACGATTGTACTGACCGGCCAGCACCGCGATCTCGCGCGGGCGGCGCTCGCGCATTTCAACCTGTACGCTGATTACGACCTGGCCCTGATGCGGCGCGGCTGGTCGCCCGCAACCTTCGTGGCGGCGGCGATGCCCGCAATCGGGCGATTGATCGAACGCATCGCCCCGTCCGTCGTCGTCGTCCAGGGAGACACCGCAACGGCGATCGCCGCCGCCCTTGCCGCCAGCTACGGCAAGGTCCCGCTGGCGCACGTCGAAGCGGGGCTGCGAAGCGGGGAGAACGACCCCTTTCCCGAGGAACTGCAGCGCCGCCTGATCGCCCAGATGGCGACGATCCATTTCGCGCCGACCGCCGCTGCCGCCGCCGCGCTCCGTCGCGAGGGCGTGTCCACGGCCGCGATCCATGTTACCGGCAATCCGGTGATCGACGCGCTCCACGCCACCGCCGCCGGGCTCGGCGATGCCGATGCGGCAACGACCCGGCCGCTCGTCCTCGTCACTGCCCATCGCCGCGAGAACCATGGTGCGCCGATGGCAGCGATTGGCGAAGCCCTCGCCACGCTGGCGCGGCCCGACGACCTCGACATCGTTATCCCGCTCCATCCGCATCCGCAGTCAGGGCCCGTGCTGGCGCGGCGGCTGCGCGGCCTGCCCGGAATCACGCTGTCGCCGCCGCTCGACTATCCGGCCTTCGTCGCGCTGCTTCGCCGGGCGCGGCTCGTGTTGACCGACTCGGGTGGCGTGCAGGAGGAGGCTCCCGCCTTCGGCTGTCCCGTCCTGATCCTGCGCGATGTGACTGAGCGCGGCGAGGGGGTCGCTGCTGGCGCGGCGCGGCTCGTCGGCACCAACGCCGCGATCATCGTCGCCGCCGTCCGCGAGCTGGTCGACGACGATCGCGCTCATGCCCGCATGTCGTGCGCGTCGCTGCCGTATGGGGACGGCCACGCCGGCTGCCGTATCGCCGCCCGGCTCAATGCCCTGCAGGTCGCGGCATGACGATCCTCGTCACCGGAGTCGCGGGGTTCATTGGGGCCGCCGTCACCACCGCCTTGCTCGCGCGCGGCGAGGCAGTAGTCGGGATAGACGACCTCAACGCCTATTACTCACCGCAGTTGAAACGCGCTCGGCTGGCGCGGCTCGGCGGCGATTTCGTCTCTGTCGAGGTCGACTTCAGTGACCCCGATGCACTCGCCCGGGCGCTTGCCGGGCATCGCTTCGACAGGATCGTCCATCTCGGAGCCCAGGCGGGGGTGGGCCACTCGCTCGTCGATCCGCAAAGCTATGTCCGGTCAAACCTCGCGGGGCACCTCAACCTGCTCGAAGCCGCCCGTGCCGCCACGGGCTTGCGCCACTTCGTCTACGCCTCGTCGTCGTCGGTCTATGGCGCGAACGCCGCCCTCCCGTTCGCCGTCGCCGACCGCGCCGACCACCCGGTATCGTTCTATGCCGCCACCAAGCGCGCCAACGAGCTGATG
>JANYFA010000023.1 GCA_025362895.1 Sphingomonadaceae bacterium
GAGGCCTGCCTCGGGCGCGCCGAGGGCGGCGAGGCCGACGGCGGCGATCAGCGACAGGATCGAGATATGGTTGGCGCGCCCAATCGCCTCGCCGGAGCGGACATTATGCCCGCCCGCGATGTGGCCGAGTTCGTGGGCGATGACGCCCTGAAGCCAGTTGACGTTGTCGGCGTTCTCGACAAGCCCCGAATAAATAAAGATATTCTGTCCGCCGCCAGCGAAGGCATTGATCTCCGGCGAGCTGACGAGGACGATCTGCACCGATGCGGGCGTCAGCCCGGCGGCGAGGATGAGCGGGCGCGCGACGTCCTTGAACAGCGCCTCGGTTTCTGCGTCGCGCAGGACCTCCTCGGCGCGCAAGGGGGTTGCCAGCGTCGCCGCGATGGCGGTCAGTATGCCGAGGCGGCGCGCGAGGGACGGCATCGACGCCATGTCCGTCGCCTACGCTGAACGGCGGGTTAAGCGCCGCACCCCCGCCATCCGCCGTGACCTTGCCACGCGCAGCGCGCGGGTCAGGATGGTCACGGCGGAGCAGCGTTCGCGGGTCAGTTGCCGAAGGTCCGCTGCCACCAACCGCCCTTGCGTGGGGCCGGAGTCTCGGCTGGAGTCTCGGCCACGGTCTCTGGCGGCGTCGACGTCGCAGCGGCGGTGGCCGTTGGTGCCGGGGCTGCGACGGGCGGCGTCACCGCCGGTTCCTCGGCTGCCGGTTCCTCGGCTGGCGGAGCGACGGGGCCGGCGGCGCTAGTCTGGTTTGTCCCGGCCGCTTCGCCCGCCTTACGCCGCGTTCGGCGAGGTTTGGCGGGAGCTTCGGCGGCAACCGGAATTGTCGCCTCGGCAGCCGCTACGTCAGGTCCCGAACCGACCGCATCTTCGACCGGCGCGGCTTTGGCGCGTGACTTGCGCGGCTTTTTCGCGGGGGTGGGGGCGGCTGCGTCGTCGGCGACGTCGGCGGCAAGGGCGGGTGCCACGGGCGTTTCGGACGCAGTGCCGGGCGTGTCCGACGCCCCTGCGGGTGCATCATCGCTGGCGGTCCCAGTGTAAAGCGCGGCGTCGTCGGTGGCCGCGCCGCCTTCGCGGCGGCGACCCCGCCCGCCACGGCGGCGGCGGCGGGGCTTGCCGTCGCTGCCGGCGATATCGCCTTCGCTACTCGGATCGGTCGTCACGAGCGGCGCAACGCCGTCACCGGCCCCTGCGTCGGCAGCGTCATCGCCGGTCGCACCTTCGGCGACAGGCGCCGCCGCACCGTCACGGTCGCGGCCCCCACCGCCGCCACGGCGACGACGACGGCGACGGCCCGTGCCATCGGCCCCGTCACGCTCGCCGTGTGCTTCGGGTGCGGCCTCGCGCTCGCCGTGCGCTTCGGACGCGGCCTCGCGATCGTCGCCGTGGTCACCTTCGGCATCGCCGTCGCTGCCCGGTTCGCCGTCGCCGGTCGCGCCGGTCGGGGCATCGTCGCGCCGCCCGCGACGGCGACGCCCACGCCCGCGTTCGCCGCTGCCGCCGCGTGCGCCGTCACCACGCTCGCCGCGCCCGCTCTCACGCCCGCTCTCACGCTCGCCGTCGCTCTGCTCGCCGTCGTTGTCGTCGTCATCATCGTCGCGGTCTTCGGCGGTCGCGACCTCGTCATCGTCGACGATCATGACCGGCGCGGGCAGCGGTGTCATCACCACCGGGTTCGCCGGCGGCGGGCCCGCCGCGTCGAGGACGAAGTTCGGCCCCATCAGCGTCTCGTCGGGAATGGTTTCGATATCGACGCCGTAGCGCTCCTCCAACTCGACGACATCGGCGCGCTTGCGGTTGAGGATGTACATCGCGACTTCGAGGCCCGCGCGCAGCTGGAAGGCGTCGTTCTTGCCCTTGATCGCTTCGGCCTCGAGGGCGCGGAGCGCGGCGAGCGCGGCAGAGCCGACGCTGCGGACATAGCCCGAGCCGTCGCACATCGGGCAGACGTGGGTCGATGCTTCGAGGACACCGGTGCGGAGGCGCTGGCGGCTCATTTCCATCAGGCCGAAGCTGCTGATCCGCCCGATCGCGATGCGCGCGCGGTCGTTCTTCATCGCCTCCTTCATCGCGCGTTCGACGCGGCGGTTGTTGCCGCCAACCTCCATGTCGATGAAGTCGATGACGACGAGGCCCGCCATGTCGCGCAGACGCAGCTGGCGGCCGATTTCGTCGGCGGCCTCCAGATTGGTCTTGTACGCCGTCTCCTCGATGCCGTGCTCGCGCGTCGAGCGGCCCGAATTGACGTCGATCGAGACGAGCGCTTCGGTCGGGTTGATGACGATGTAGCCGCCTGATTTGAGCTGCACGACGGGCTGATACATCCCCGCGAGGCTCGCCTCGACGCCGAAGCGCTGAAACAGCGGCACCGCGTCGGTGTAATGGACGACCTTCGCGACGTGGGTCGGCATCAGCAGGTCCATGAACGTCGACGCCGCCTTAAACCCGGCCTCGCCGTCGACGAGGACCTGTTCGATGTCGCGGCCGTAGATGTCGCGGATCGCGCGTTTGATCAGGTCCGAATCCTGGTGGACGAGGCACGGCGCGACGCTGCTGAGCGTCGTGTCGCGGATTTCGTCCCACAGGCGCGTCAGATAATCGAAGTCGCGCTTGATCTCAGTCCGAGTGCGTTTCAGCCCGGCGGTGCGGACGATCGCGCCCATCCCGGCGGGAAGCTGGAGGTCGGCCATCACCTGCTTCAACCGCTTGCGGTCGGACAGGTTCGAAATCTTGCGGCTGATCCCGCCGCCGTGCGCGGTGTTGGGCATCAGGACGCAGAAGCGCCCCGCGAGCGACAGGTACGTCGTCAGCGCCGCGCCCTTGTTGCCGCGTTCCTCCTTGACGACCTGGACGAGGATCACCTGACGGCGTCGGATGACCTCCTGGATCTTGTACTTGCGGCGCAGCGCCTGGCGCTGGCGGCGGAGCACGTCGGACCCGGCGTCGTCGCCGCCGCCAGTGACGGCGACCGCGTCGGGGTCTTCGGTCCCGTCCTCACCGGCCTCGTGATGGTCGTCATGATGCTCCTCGGCAGCGAGCTCGGCTTCTTCACGCAGCAGCGCTTCGCGGTCCTCACGCGGGATCTGGTAATAGTCGGGGTGGATTTCAGCGAAGGCGAGGAAGCCATGGCGGTTGCCGCCATAATCGATGAACGCCGCCTGGAGCGAAGGTTCGACGCGGGTAACCTTGGCGAGATAGATGTTGCCTTTGAGCTGCTTGCGCTCGGCGGCCTCGAAATCAAATTCCTCGATGCGGGTTCCGTTGATGACGGCGACCCGGGTCTCCTCCGGGTGGCGGGCGTCGATCAGCATGCGCTGGGACATTCATGTGCTCCATGGCGCGCGGGGGGCCGGCAGCGACTGCGCTGCGGCGGACGCGCGAAAAAAAAGCCGTCGCCCGCGCAGCAAGGCGGAGCGATCGACCGGGGATGGGGTGAGGTAACGGGGGCGCGGCGGCTGGACGGTTCGGGCGCAGCACCGGGGCGACCATGCGGTCGCTTCCGGTTAAACGCTGCTGCTTCGACGTCATGCGACCCTAACTTGTTCGGACGGCGCTTGGAGCGCGCGGGGATGGCACCCGTGCGTCGCATAGACCTGCCAGCGACAGGATTAGCACTGGATGAGGATGGGGACAATGGCGGGTTTGGGGAGGATCGGCTATCCCCGCATAATGCGCTGGCTCGCCATCCTGCTCCTTGTCGCCACGCCTGCCACCGCAGCACGGGTGACGGGCGTCGCCATCGACAACGCGGTGGTGACGATCGCGCTCGACGGCCCGGTCGCCACCGTGGCGGCGCTCAGCCTCGACGGCCCGCCGCGCCTGGTGATCGACATTGGCGGGGTCGATGCGGCCCGTCGGCGCGCGGAGGGAACGGGGGATATCAGCGCGGCGCGGGTCGGACCGTTCGCCCCGGGGACGGCACGGATGGTGATCGATCTTGCCCGCCCGATGACGCTTGCCGCCGCCGCGATCGACGCGCACGCGCTCGTGCTGCGGCTGGTCCCTGCCGACCGCCGCGCGTTTGCCGCCGCCATCGCGCGGGGCGCCCACCCGGTGGCCACCACCGCCCGGCTGATCGCCGACTTCGACCTCGGCGACGAGGTTTTGGCGGGGGACGGATCGCCCCTGCCGCCGCCCCGCCCAAAACACGGCGTGCGTCCGCTTGTCGTTCTCGACCCCGGTCATGGCGGCAAGGATGCCGGGACGATTTCGATCGGCGGCAGCGGGACGGACGGATACGAAAAGACCGTCGTCCTCGCCATCGCCCGCGCCGCCGCCGTTGAACTGCGGCGCGGCGGGCAGGTGCGCGTCAAGCTGACCCGCGACGACGATGTGTTCGTTCCGCTCAACGGGCGCGTCGCCATCGCTCGCCGCGAACACGCCGACCTGCTCGTCTCGGTTCACGCCGATTCGGCTCCCAACCCCAGTGCGCGCGGGGCCAGCGTCTATACCCTGTCGGAAACCGCATCGGACGCCGTCGCGGCGCGGCTGGCGGCGCGGGAGAACCGCAGCGGCAGCGTACCGGGCATCGACGTCAGCGCCGCGCCCGATGTCGGCGACGTCCTCATCACCATGACGCAGCGGTCGACAATGAACATCTCGGCCGGGTTCGCCGAGACGCTGGCCAACTCGCTCGGCGACGCGGTCGGCTTCCGCGGCGAATTCCACCGTTTCGCGGGGTTTCTTGTGCTGAAAGCGGCCGACGTCCCCGCCGTTTTGATCGAGACGGCGTATCTGTCAAACGCCGACGACGCCGCGCTGCTGCAGTCGGCGGAGGGTCAAAAGCGGATCGGCGCGGCGATTGCCCGCGCGATCGAGGCACATTTCGCGCGGTAATTTTACTCGACAAGCGCGGGTCATGCCGGCCTGCGCCAGCATGACTGGGTGGAGGGAGGGATGACACATCGCGCTGTCCGCCCCATATCCGCGGCCTACCCACGGGAGACCCGACCATGACCGATATCGCCACCTTCGCCGGCGGCTGCTTCTGGTGCACCGAGGCGGTGTTCGACGCCCTGCGCGGCGTCAGCCACGTCGAATCAGGCTATATCGGCGGCCCGCGCCCGAACCCTAGCTACGAACAAGTGTGCAGCGGCGCGACCGGCCATGCGGAGGCGGTGCAGATCACCTTCGACCCGGCGCAGGTGACCTATGCCGACCTGCTCGACATTTTCTTTCACACCCACGACCCGACGACGCTCAACCGCCAGGGCGGCGACGCGGGCACCCAGTACCGCAGCGCGATCTTCCCACACTCGCCCGAGCAGCGCGCCGAGGCGGAAGCCGCCATCGCGCGCAACCAGGCCGACTGGGACAACCCGATCGTCACGACGATCGAGGCCGACGCGCCGTGGTACAAGGCGGAGGCCTATCACCAGCGCTATTTCGAGAAGAACCCCCATGCGGGGTACTGCGCCGCCGTCGTCGGGCCGAAGGTCGCGAAGTTCCGCAAGGGCTATGCGGCGCGGCTGAAGGCGGCGTGAGCGATCGGCTGATGTTCGGGGCGGCGACTGTATTTGCTGTCGCGATGCTCGCGTCCGGTCTGCGAACGGGCGTCGTGTCGGCTAAATATGGTGAGTTCCGTCGAAAGGACCAGCCGGTCGGGTTCTGGATTTCCACGACCTTCTGGGCGCTAATGGCAACCATCGGCGGTTGGGCTACAGTTACCTAACATTCGCGATGGTCAAACGGGATTGAGCGCATCATGACACTCTTCGACGACTGGCGCGCCCGCTCGCCGTTCTACGACGACAGCCACACCGCCGTCGCCGACTCGGTCCGCGCCTTCGTCGCGAAGGAAGTGGCGCCCAACATCGATGCGTGGGAGGACGCCCGCCAGCTTCCGCGTGAGCTCCACGCCAAGGCCGCCGCTGCCGGTATCCTCGGCCTCGGCTACCCCGAGGAATACGGCGGGCACTCCACCGGCTTCGACATCTTCCACAGCCTGACCCAGTCGGAGGAGCTCGCCGCCGTCGGCGCGGGCGGGCTGTCGGCGTCGTTGATGACCCACGGCATCGGCCTGCCGCCGGTCCTCGCGCTCGGGTCGGACGCGATGAAGGCGCGCGTCGCTCCCGCCGTGCTGGCTGGCGACAAGATCATCGCGCTCGCCATCACCGAGGCTGGCGGCGGTTCCGATGTCGCCGCGCTGACGACGCGCGCCGAGCGGCGCGGCGACACCTATGTCGTCAACGGCGGCAAGATGTTCATCACCTCGGGCATGCGCGCCGATTACGTCACCACCGCCGTCCGCACCGGCGGGCCGGGAACGGGGGGTATCTCGCTGCTGCTGATCGAGGCGGGGATGCCCGGATTCACGCGCACCCCGCTCGAGAAAATGGGCTGGCATTGCTCCGACACCGCCGCGCTATGTTTCGACGATGTCGCGGTTCCGGCGGCGAACCTGATCGGGCCGGAGAATGCCGGGTTCGCCGGGATCATGCGCAATTTCAACGGCGAGCGGCTCGGGATGGCCCATTCGTGCTGCGCCTATGCCCGCGTCTGCCTGACCGAAGCGGCCGATTGGGCGCGGACGCGGACCACGTTCGGCAAGCGGCTCGCCGAACACCAGTCGATCCGGATCAAGCTCGCCGACATGGCGCGGCAGATCAACGCGACGCAGGCGTGGGTCGATCTGTGCGCGTGGCAGGTCAAGCAGGGACTTGGTCAGCCAGCCGACTTCGCGATGCTCAAGGTGCAGGCGACACGGATGCTCGAATGCGTCGCGCGCGAGGCGTGCCAGGTGCTGGGCGGCGCAAGCTACCTCAAGGGCAGCAAGGTCGAGCGCATCTACCGCGAAGTCCGCGTCAACGCGATCGGCGGCGGCAGCGAGGAAATCATGCTCGATCTGGCAGGGCGGCAGCTCGGGTATCGCTGAGGCGGCCGCCACGACCCGGCGCGGTCGCCACGCCGTACGCCGCCGCCAGAGGGGCAAGGCAATCGGCGCACGGGTTGCCCGTTAGCGCGATGAGCGCCGATGCCGCGGACTCAGGCAGTCGGATGATCATGAGCAGTGCCGGCTCGTCGCCGATGACCAGCGTGCAGTTGGGATCGCCGACAATCAACTGGCGCGAGGTGTGGCGCGACACGCCAACGAGAAGGCACCGGATCAGATGCTCGACGCCAAGGCCGGCGTCACCATAGCGCGAGTGGAGCGCCGCCTGGACGACGTGGCTGCGCGGCCACGCGACAACGATCCGCCGGATCGACCATAATAGCAGGGCTTCGTCGTCGGGCAGATCGGCGACGGTGATGGGGCGGCGGTCAAATGCTTTGTGATCGATCATCATGCCGACGACTCCCTTGTCGACATTTAATCGCTAATGAGAACGAGTTGCAAGGGAGAAGCGCGGCGATTTGTTGTGCATGAACGCTATTGGTTCGCCGCCGCGCGGCGCAGGCGGTCGTTGATCGCGATCCCCACACCTTCTTCGGGGATGGGGGCGACGGCGATGACGCCTGCCCCGCTCGCCTGCGCGGCGTGGAGGGCGGCGAACAGGGCAGCGGCGGCGGCGATCAGATCGCCGTTGGCCGACAGGGTGAGGTCGCCGTCAACCGTGCCGAAGCCGATCAGGAACTCGCCGTCGCGGCGGTCGGTGGCGTTCAGGCGGACGGGCTGGCGCGGGGCATAGTGGCTGGCAAGCTGGCCCGGAGCGGTGATCCCGGCGCCGGCAGCAGCATTGACCCCAAGTGCCGCCGCCGCGATGCCGCCGGGGCGCAGCAGGGTAACGCGGTCGCCGGCGACAGCGACGATCGTGCTTTCGAGCCCCCCCGGCGTCGGCCCGCCGTCGACGATCATCGGCGCGCGGTCGCCAAGGCTGGCGGCGACATGGGCCGCGGTCGTCGGGCTGATGCTGCCGCTCGCGTTCGCCGACGGGGCGGCCAGGGGGCGGCCGACGCCGCGCAGGACCGCCCGCATGACCGGATGGGCGGGGATGCGAATGGCGAGCGTGGGCAATCCGGCGGCGACGGCGGGGGCGATGCCGTTGCCGGTCCGGGCGGGGAGGACGAGGGTTAGCGGCCCCGGCCAGAACCGGGCCGCCAGCGCACGCGCGGTGGCGTTGATGTCGACCAGCGCGCCGGCAGCGTCGAGATCGGCGACGTGGACGATGAGAGGGTTGAACCCCGGTCGCCCCTTGGCAGCGAAGATTTTCGCGACGGCGTCCGCATCGGTCGCATCGGCCGCAAGGCCGTACACCGTCTCCGTCGGCAGCGCGACGATCCGCCCGGCGGCGAGCGCGGCGACGGCGGCGGCAATGCCATCGGCGTCGGCGGCGACGATCACCGCCGCCGACGGGCGTCCCGCCATGCGAACAGCCCGACCGCGATCAGCCCGACGACCAGACCGCCGATGATGCCGAGCGATCCCTGGCCGAAATAGACGCCGACCCCGGCACCGATCATGAGCGCGAGCGCGAGAAGAATTCCACCAGCCTGCATCCTCGCCTCATCGCGGGAAAGTGGGCGAGGCGCAAGGTGTGCGACGACGCGGCTGAAGGCGCGATCCGGGCGGGAGTCGTTTTGCCCGGCAGCGTTGCCCCATGGAGAAATTTACGGCGGCTTTGCGCCCCCCCGCGGCGTCGGTTAGGGTTATTGCGTGATGCGTATCCGTTCCTTTGGCGTGGGCGTCGTCCTCGTCGGAGGATGGGCGGCGAGCGCGGCGGCACAGGCCACGCCGCCTGACACCGCCGGGCCGGTAGTGCCCGCGTCCGGTCTGGTCGCTTGGCCCGATATGGCGCCCCCGCTCGCGGTGGGGGCGGCGGCGCCCGAGGTGGCGGGCGATGTGCGATACACGGTTGTCGTCACCGGCCTCGACGACCACCTCGACGGGCGATTCAGGGCCGATTCGGCGTTGGAGAAGGGGCGCGGCACCCCGGCCAACCTCGCGCAGGTCAACCGTCGGATTACCGAGGACCGCGAACTGATCGACGTCCTGCTCCGCAGTATCGGCTATTATGGCGGCCAGACCACCGTCAAGATCGCCGCCGGGGTTGGCGGCGCGCCGGTCGCGGTGACACTGAGCGTCGACCCGGGCCCGGTCTACACGTTGAGCGCAGTCGAGATCGTCGCGCCGCCGGGGCGATCGACCGAACTCGTCACCGCCGGTCTCGGCATCAAGGCGGGGGAGCCGCTCATCGCCGAGCGCGTCGAGGCCGGGCAGGACGGGCTGAAGGCGTACCTCGCCGCCCATGGCCATCCCTTCGCGGTGATCGACCCGCCGGCGATCGTCGTCGACCATGCCACGCGGACGGCAACGCTGACGCAGGCGGTCGATCCCGGCGCGGCTGGGGTGTTCGGGCAACTGCGGACGTCGGGCAAATCGATCGTCCCGCCGCGCGAGCTGAACCTGCTGGCGCGCTTCAAGCCGGGTGACCCGTATGATGCGGGCGGCCTCGACGATCTTCGTCGTGCGCTGATCGCGACCGGGCTGGTCGGAAGCGTGTCGTTGACCCCGGTCGCCGCTGGCCCCGCGCCGAATGGGCGCGAGGCGATCGACGTCGTCGTCAAAACCGAAACCGCGCCGCTGAGGACGATTGCCGGAACCGCCGGCTATTCGACATCGCAGGGCATCCGCGCCGAGGCGAGCTTCCAGCACCGTAACCTGTTGCCGCCCAACGGTGCCGTCACCGTCCGCGCGGTCGGGGCGGAGCGTGAGCAACTTCTCGGCGTGGAACTGCGGCGGCTCAACTGGCGGCAGCGCGACCTGACGCTGACGCTGGGAGCGAACTTCGACACCGCGACACAGGATGCGTTCAACGCGCGGACGCTGACCTTCAGGGCCAGCGTCGCGCGCGAGACGAATCTGATCTGGCAAAAGAAATGGTATTTCTCGGCGGGAACCGAAGCCGATATTTCCGAGGAACGCGACAAGAGCGCGGCCGGCAATCCCCAGCGCACCTATTACATCGCCGGCCTGCCGGTCAGCCTGACGTATGACGGGTCGGACAGTCTGCTCGACCCGCGCCGGGGCTTCCGCCTGACCGGGCGCGCGTCGCCGGAGGTGTCGTTTAACGGCACGACCTTCGGCTATATGAAGCTACAGGTCGAAGGCAGCACGTACCTGCCGCTGTCCGACCGCATCACCCTCGCCGCGCGGGGGCATGTCGGCACGATCGCCGGGGCGGCGCAGCGCAACATCGCCCCGACGCGGCGCTTTTATGCGGGTGGCGGCGGCTCGGTCCGCGGCTTCGGCTTTCAGGCGGTCGGTCCGAAGGCCCCCGATGGGACGCCGTCCGGTGGCGACTCGATCGTCGAGGCGAGTTTCGAGGCGCGGGTGCGCTTCGGTGACTTCGGCATCGTGCCGTTCTTCGATGCTGGGGCGGTGGACACATCGCTTCTCCCCCGCTTTCGCGACGTCCGCTACGGCGGCGGCCTCGGCTTTCGATACTATACCGGGTTCGGCCCGGTGCGGATCGACGTGGCGACGCCGATCAACCCGTCGCGCGGTGACGCTCGCGTTCAATTCTACGTCTCGATCGGGCAGGCGTTTTAGTGGCGCGCGCCGACTGGATAGCGCGGCATACGCGGGTCGCGACGGTGATCTTCGTTGCCATCGCGCTGCTGGCGGTGCTGGCTCTCGGCGGGCAGGCGTTCATTGCGAGCGACGCCGGGCGCGCGATGATTGTCCGGGCGTTACCGCTATACGCTCCGAAGTCGGGGCTGCGGGTGACCGCCGGGCGGCTCGAGGGCAATGTCTTTGGCGCGCTGACCATTCATGATCTCGCGCTCGCCGACCCGACGGGCGTCTTCGCGACGGTGCCGGTGGTCGATCTCGCGTGGCGTCCGTGGACGCTGGTCGAAAATCAGCTGACCCTGCTTTCGGCGACCGCGCCGACGATGGCCGTCCTGCGCCGGCCGCAGCTGCGCCCGAGCGCCGACGACCGCATCCTGCCGGATATGGATATCGTCGTCGGGCGGTTGACGATCGGCCGCCTCGACCTCGCCGCGCCGGTCACGGGCGTGGCCGAGGCGGTGCGCGTCGAGGGCAGCGGCGAGGCGCTGCACGGGCGGGCGAAACTCAAGTTGATGGCGACGAGCGCGACCGGGGGCGACATCGTCAACGTCCGTCTCGACGCGCAGCCCGACGCCGATCGCTTCGACGTCGCCGCCACGGTGGCCGCGCCGGCAAAAGGGACACTGGCCCGGCTGCTCGCCTTGCCGGGCGCACTCGACGTCCAGATCGCGGGCAAGGGCACGTGGCGCGACTGGCACGGGATGCGACGGCGCGGCTGGCCCATGCGGCGCTGGCCGACCTCGCGTTGACCCAGACGCGGGGGCGGCTGGTGGTGGCCGGAACGGTGGCACCGGCACCGCTGCTCGACGGGCTTGCCGCGCGCGCGACGGCGGGCGGCGTGCGGGTGCGGGGCGACGGACGGCTGACCGGGCGCGTGCTGACCGCGCGGATCGATGCGACGTCGGCGGCGCTGACCGCCGTGGTCACCGGCACCGCTGACTTTGGCCACGAGGTGTTCGCCGGGGTCCGCATCGCGGCCCGTGCGCTGCGCCCGACGGTCCTGTTCCCCCGGCTAACCGGGCGCGACATCGCCTTGAACGCGCGCATAGTGGGGACCTTCGCCACGCCGGTCGCCGATTATAGTCTGACCAGCCCGGCATTCGCCTGGGGCACGACGGGCTTCACTGCCCTGCGCGCGACGGGTCACGTCGTCGGACGCGGCCTGTTGATCGTGCCGGTCGCGGCAAGCGTCGCCACCGTGAGCGGTGTCGGCGAGGCAGCCCCCCTGCTCGCGGGCTTGCGCGCGACGGGGGTGTTCACCGTCGCCCATGGCGCCGCGACCGGGCCCTTCCGGCTGGCGGGTGCCGGGATCAGCGGTACGGCGGTCGTCCGCCTCGCATTCAGCGGCGATTACGGCGTGACGTTCGACGGGGTCATCCCGCGCTATGCGGTGGGCGATCTCGGCCTCGCCCGCGTCGCGATGAAGGTCCGTGCCTTCCCCGCGCCGGGGGGAACGCGCGTGATCGGGACCGTCCGCGCCGACGCGACGCGGGTCGATTCAGGGTTGTTCCGGTCGGTCTTCGCCGGGCTGCCGGTGGTGACGAGCACGATCGATGTCGCCCCCGACCTGGCGGTGGTGATGACCGATCTCCGCCTCGCGGCACCGGGGCTGACGCAGGCCGGCGCGGGGAGCCTCGACGCGGCGGGCAATGTCCATGTCACCACGCGCGGCGCGGCGCGCGACTACGGCCCGGCGGCGCTGACCTTCGGCGGACCGCTCGCCGCGCCGACGGTCGATGTCGCCCTCGCCGCCCCGGGCTTCGGCGTCAGCGCGGTGTCCGCGCGCGTCGCCCCCGGCGGGGCTGGGTGGACCGTCGCCGCGCATGGCACGACGGGAGTCGGCGCGGCGACACTCGAGGCGCGCCTCGCCCCCGGGGGGACGGGGGCCGAGCTCGTGGCCACCGTCGCCGGTATTACCGCGCGCGGCAGTCTGGCGATCGACGCCGCGAACCTCGCCAGCGGTCGCCTCGCGGTCGGCGGGAACGGCTTGAACGGGGCGCTGGCCGTCGCCCCCGTCGGCGGTCTTCAGCGCGCCGACCTCGCGCTGACGGCAAATGCGGCGCGGATCGGGACGGCGCGGGTCGCGCGCGGCACCATCATCGGCCACGCGGTCCTCGGCGGGGCGTCGCCGGTGGTCGATCTCCGCGCGGTCGCCGGCGATGTTCGCGCCCCCGGCGTGGTGGTGGCGAACGCCACGGCGACGGTCGGCTATGCCAACAACGGCGGCACGGCGACGCTCGCGGCCGCCGGCACTGCCGGGGTGCCGTTTACCGTCGCGCTCGACGCGCGGGGCAACGCCACCCACGTCGACGTCGATGCGAGCGGCACCGTCGACGGGCGTCGGCTTAAGCTCGACCACCGCGCGACGGCCGATCGCGTCGGCGGCGTGTGGCGGCTGGCCCCGGTCATGCTGCTGACCCCCGATGGCCGGGTCGAGGTGGCGGGCAGCTATGGTGACGGCTGGCACGCCAGCTTCCGTGCCGACGCGCTCGGGCTGTCGCTACTGACCCTGGCCAATCCGGAATTCAATTTCGGCGGGCGGGCATCGGGGACGCTGAGCGTCGCGCTGCCCGCCGGTGGGTTGCCGACAGGCTCGCTTTCGCTGCGGGTTGCCGGATTGACCCGTGCCGGGCTGGTCGCGTCGTCGGCTCCAGTCGACGTGGGCATCAACGCCGCCCTGACCGCCGATGCGGCGGCGCTGCGCGCGGTGGTCGCCGCCGCCGGGGCGACGGTGGGGCGGGCGCAGGCCGATCTCCGGCTGGCGCGCGACGGCACGCTGCGGCAACGCCTGCTCGCTGCGCCGTTGACCGGCAGCGCGCGGTTCGACGGCCCGGCACAAACGCTATGGGCACTGGCCGGGGTTGAAGCACTCGACGTTCGTGGCCCGGTCGCCCTCGCGGTCGATGCCGCCGGCCATCTCGCTGATCCGCGCCTGGCGGGAACCGTCGCCGCTCATAATGCGCGGATCGAGAACCTGACGCTAGGCACCGTCGTCGACAATGTCGCGATCGACGGGCGCTTCACCGAATCGCGCCTCGATATCGCCAGCTTTACCGGGACGATCGGCAAGGACGGGAAGGTTGGCGGATCGGGGCGAATCGACCTTGCCGCCGAACGTGGCTTTCCGCTCGACGTGACCGCGACAGTCGATAACGCGCAGGCGATCAACCGCGACGACCTCCGCGCCACCGCGACGGGAACGCTCAAGTTCCACAGCGACGGCAGCACCGGGCGGATCAGCGGCGCGCTCGACATTGTCCGCGCCCGCTACCGCCTTGGCCGCGCCACCGCCAACGCCGATGTTCCCGTCCTTGCCGTCGATGAGCGCAACGCTGAAATCCTCGGGCGCACCGCGCCGAAGGTGGCCAAGCCGACGCTGTGGAGCCTCGAAGTGGCATTGACCGCGCGCGATAATGTCGCGGTCGAGGGGCTCGGACTAACGTCATTCTGGCGCGGCGCGTTGACCGTTACCGGGCGGGCGACCGCGCCGGAATTTTCGGGCCGCGTGCAGCTTGTGCGCGGCGACTATGATTTTTCGGGCAAGCGGTTCAGCCTGACACGCGGCGATGTCCGCTTCGCCGGTGGCTTCCCGCCCGATCCCGTCATCGACATCGTCGCCGAGAACACCAGTTCGGGCTTCACCGCCGGGCTCAGCCTGAGCGGCACGGCCCGCCACCCCGATATCCGGTTCACCTCGGTCCCGGCGCTGCCCGAGGACGAAGTATTGAGCCGCGTCCTGTTCGGTTCATCGATCACAACGCTGTCGGCCCCCGAGGCGATCCAGCTCGCTGGGGCGCTCGCCAGCCTGCGGACCAACGGGCGCGGAGTCGGCGCGGCGCTCGATCCGTTCGGCGCGGTCCGCAAGGGGCTCAAGATCGACCGCCTTCGCGCGTTGCCGGCCGACACGCTGACCGGGCGCAAAACGACGATCGCGGCGGGCAAATATATCGGGCGGCGGCTGTACATCGAACTGGCGACCGACGCGCAGGGCTATTCGGCAACATCGATCGAGATCGCGCTGTCACGGACCTTTTCGATTCTGTCGACCGTCGCGACGCTGGGCGGGACGAGCGCCAACCTCCGCGTCAAGCGCGACTATTGAACCGGGGCGACGGCGTGAGCATTTAAGGCGGGGATGGGAGATGGTTGATGTTTGGACGCCTGATTACGATGGTCGCCGGGCGCGGCATCGCCCGTACCGTCGGCGGCGCGGCGTCGGGCCCGGCGGGGCTTGTCGTCGGCGCGTTGCTGCCGACCGTCCTGCGCCGTCTCGGTCCCGGCGGAATGATCGCCGCGGCGGTCGGCGGCATGGTCGTGCGCCGCGCGATGAAGGGCGTCGCCGAGCGACGCATTTAACCTTGTTCAGCCCGGCTTAAGCCGCGCCAGAGGCTCGGGCACGCCCCATTCATCGTCGGCTCATCGGCTTTTGACTATCGCTCAATTTTGCGGCATAGATCGCGTCTTGACCTTGGGAGAAGGGCGATCGTGGCTACCCGTGCCGTCGAACCGCGCAGCCGTCGCTACGACCCCGCCGAAACGCGCCAGCGGGTGCTTGAAGCAGCGAACCTGCTGTTTTCGACGAAGGGCTTCGCCGCGACCGGAACCGCCGACATTGCGCGGGCCGCCGACGTGTCGGAAGGGTCGATCTTCTATCACTTCGGGTCGAAGAAGAACCTGCTCATCGACATCGGCCGGATGTACGGCGAACGGATGATCGCGGTCATGCAGGGCGACGATGCCCTCGAGGATCTCGAACCCGGCATCATGATCACCCGCTGCATCGATTTTTGCATCGAGCACAAGGAATGGGAAGCGCTGACCGGTGAGGTCTGTGCCGAGGGCAAGCCCAAGACGATGATGGCGGCTGAGGCGGAGCCGTTCTACCACGCTTCGCGCGAGGTGACATGCGAGTGGGTCGCCAAGCAGATGACGGCGGCAATGGCCAAGCGCGGCACGACCGGGGTCAACATTCCGTTCGCCGCCCAGTTGACCTATGCCGTCGTGGGAGAGACGATCGAAGCCGTTATCAGCACGGGTGACCAAGAGCGGCGGAGCGAGGTTTTGGCCGAAACGATTCGCTTCGTCCGCGCCGCGTGCGGCTATCACGCCGCGTGACATTTCGCGGCGAGGCGCGGATTCTCGACCTCGGGCCGACCTTCTACGATCCCGTCGCGCCCGCTGATTTTCCCGCGACGCTCGTTCGCTTCCGCAACGGCCGCGCTGCCGCCGAAGTCGGGCTCGACGGGTTGAGCGACGCCGACTGGGTGCGCCATTTCGGGCGGTTCGCGCCGCTTCCCGACAGCCTCGCGACCCCGCTCGCGCTCCGCTACCACGGCCACCAGTTCCGCGCGTACAACCCCGACCTCGGCGACGGGCGCGGCTTTTTGTTTGCACAATGCCGCGACAGTCGCGATCGACTGATGGACTTAGGTACCAAAGGCTCGGGGACGACGCCGTGGAGCCGGGCGGGCGACGGGCGGCTGACGCTCAAGGGCGCGGTGCGCGAGGTGCTGGCAACCGAAATGCTGCAGGCGCTCGGCATCGACACGTCGCGGACGTTGTCGGTGGTTGAGACCGGCGAAAACCTCCACCGCGGCGACGAGCCTTCGCCGACGCGCAGCGCCGTCCTCGTCCGGCTGAACCATTCGCATATTCGCTATGGCACGTTTCAGCGGCTGGCGGCGCTTGGGCTGGCCGACGACATGGCGCGGCTGACGACCTATGTTCTGACCCATTATTTCGGCGGGACCGGCGACGATCCTTATGCGGTGCTGATCGACCATGCGGTCACGAACGCCGCGACGCAGGCGGCGAGCATGATGGCGGCGGGGTTCGTCCACGGCATCCTCAACACCGACAATATCAACATCACCGGTGAATGCTTCGATTACGGACCCTATCGCTTCGCCCAAAGCTGGGACCCGGATTTCACTGCCGCCTATTTCGACCATCACGGCCTGTATAGCTTCGGTCGCCAGCCCGAGGCGCTCCAATGGAACGTGTTTCAGCTGGCGGGCGCGCTGCGGCTGGTGGCGCCGGTCGAGGTGCTGCGCCCGGCGCTCGAGGATTTCGGCAGCCGCTACACGACGGCGCTGACGGCGGCGCTGTTGCGGCGGCTCGGGGTTGTGCCGTTCGGGGATGCGCGTGACCGGTCGCTGGCCGAGGCGTTGGTGACGGCGCTCGAGGCCAGCCGCGCCAACCTCGACCGCTTCTGGTTCGACTGGCGGGGCGGTAAATTGCGGGGCGGCGCGGCGGATTATAACGCCGGGTTCGAGGCGTTCTCTGTGGCGGTGTCGGCCTTCACACCCGCCGTGGCGACGACCCACGACTATTGGTCCGACCCCGCCCCGTGCAGTCTGCCGATCACCGAGATCGAAGCCGTGTGGGCCGCGATCGCCGAGCGTGACGACTGGGGTCCGTTCACCACCAAGGTCGCCGCGATCCGCCGGATGGGCGCCGCGATGGCGTGATGCGATGCCGTTGGCGCGTCAGCGGCGGCGCGGCTTGCGGTTCGTCGTCATCGGGTCGGGGCGTTTAGGTGGAACCCACCCCGGCGGCGGCTCGACCGCCTGCGCCGAACTACCGAGCCCCATCGCGCCCGGCTGCTGCCGGTAGAGGTCACCCGCCGCCCGCGCCGCATCGGCGTCGGTCAGCGCCCGCAGTTCGTCGCGATACTTCGCTGCCAGCTCGTACTTGCCCGCAGCTGCCGCCGCGCGCATCTGCCGGTCGAGGGTGTCGCGGTTGGTCGCCATCCGCGCTCAACGTCTAAAGCCGCGTAACGTGCCCCATTTTGCGCCCGGGCTTGACCTCGCTTTTGCCGTAGAGGTGAAGGTGAGCGGACGGATCGGCGAGCAGGCGCGCCCAGTCGTGGACCGCGTCGCCGAGCAGGTTGGTCATCGTCACGGTGTTCGCGGTCAGCGTCGTCGGCCCCAGCGGCAGGCCGCAAACGGCGCGGATGTGGTTCTCGAATTGGCTGACGCGCGCACCCTCAATCGTCCAGTGGCCGCTGTTGTGGACGCGCGGGGCCATCTCGTTGAACACCGGCCCGGCGGGGCACGCGAAGAACTCGAGCGTGAGGACGCCGACATAGTCGAGCGCGTCGGCGACGCGGCGGGCGAGAGCGGTGGCCGCTTCGGCATGGCGCGTGATTGCCAGTGGCGCGGGGACGCGGCTGGTGTCGAGAACGCCGCCGACATGGGCGTTGTCGGGAACATCGTAGACGACCGTCGCGCCGTCGCCGCCGCAGGCGAGGATAACCGAGAATTCGTGATCGAAGGCGATATGCGCCTCGACGATTGCCGGGGCGCCGCCGATCGCGGTCCACGCTGCGGGCGCGTCTGCGGGGGTCGCGATGCGCGCCTGGCCCTTGCCGTCATAGCCCATCCGCCGCGTCTTGAGCACCGCCGGGGTGCCGATGGCGGCAAGCGCGGACACGAGGTCGGCCTCGCTGGCAACGGCGCGGAACGAAGCAGGCGTGCCGCCAAGGCCGGCGATGAACGTCTTTTCCGCCAGCCGGTCCTGCGCGATGTCGAGCGCACGCGCGCCGGGTCGGACGGGAACGCGGGCGGCGAGGCGCTCGACAGTGGCACCGGGGACATTTTCGAACTCGTAGGTGACGACGTCGACGGCGGCGGCGAAGGCGTCGAGTGCGGCGATGTCGTCATAGGCGGCGCGGGTGACTTGTGCCGCGACATCGCCCGCGGGCAGTTCGGCCTCGGGGGCAAAGACGTGGACGCGGTACCCCATGTTCGCCGCCGCCAGCGCGAGCATCCGCCCAAGCTGGCCGCCGCCGAGGATGCCGATCGTACTACCCGGTGCGATCATTCGCCAAGGTTCTGAGGCGCGTCGGCGACCCTAGCCGTTTGCCCGGCGCGCCAGGCGTCGAGCCGGACCGCCAGCGCATCGTCGGTCGTGGCGAGCGTGGCGGCGACGATCAGGGCTGCGTTGACTGCGCCCGCATGACCGATCGCCAGCGTGCCCACCGGGACTCCGGCGGGCATCTGGACCATGGATAGCAGGCTATCCATGCCCGATAGCGCCTTCGATTCGATCGGGACGCCGAACACCGGCAGGCGGGTCAGGCTGGCGACCATGCCGGGCAGATGCGCTGCGCCGCCCGCCCCGGCGATGATCGCCTTAAGGCCACGGTCGACGGCGGTGGTCGCATAATCGACCATCCGGTGCGGGGTGCGATGGGCCGAGACGATGCGGACTTCGTGCGGGACCCCGAGCGTGTCGAGCGTCTCGGCGGCCGCACGCATCGTCGCCCAGTCCGACTGGCTGCCCATGATGATGCCGACGATCGCCATTTCCCCGCCTAGGGCACGCGCCGTCGTTTAGTCAAATCGGTTGACGAAGATGAGCAACTTAACGAAGTCGGCGCCCGCGCACGCGAAAACAAGGGTATTTATGGCCGTATAGGTTAATCGCGTGTCCACGGGTCAAGGATCGTATCGCGCGGGATGGCATCGGTTGCCGGATAGTCGAGGCTATAGTGAAGCCCCCGGCTCTCATGCCGCCGCCGCGCCGAACGGACAATCAGGTCGGCGACCTGGACGAGGTTGCGAAGCTCGATCAGATCGGGCGTGACCCGGAAGTCGCTGTAATAATCATGGACTTCCTTCCGCAGGGTCTTGACCCGGTGGGCGGCGCGTTCGAGGCGCTTGGTCGAGCGGACGATGCCGACATAATCCCACATGAAGCGGCGCAGCTCGGCCCAATTATGGCTGACGACGACCTCCTCGTCCGAATCGGTGACGCGGCTTTCGTCCCACGCGCGCGTCCGCGGCGGCGCGGGAAGCATATCCCACGCGGCGGCGATATCGTCGGCGACGGCAACGCCGAACACGAGGCATTCGAGGATCGAATTCGACGCCAGCCGGTTGGCCCCGTGCAACCCCGATTGCGACACTTCGCCGACCGCATATAGGCCGGGCAGGTCGGTCCGCCCGGCAATGTCGACGAGGACCCCGCCGCACGTATAATGCGCCGCCGGGACGACCGGGATCGATTGCGTCGTGCAATCGATCCCCAGCTCGACCAGGCGGGCGTGGATCATCGGGAAGTGGTGGATGATGAAATCCGCCCCCAGGTGCGTCATGTCGAGGCGGACGTGGCTAAGCCCCAGCCGCTTGATCTCGGCATCGATCGCGCGCGCCACCACGTCACGCGGCGCGAGTTCCATGCGCTCGTCGTAACTCGCCATGAAGCGCGTCCCATCGGGCAGGAGCAGCCGCCCACCCTCGCCGCGCATCGCCTCAGTGATGAGGAAGTTCTTGACCCTGGGATGGTACAGGCACGTCGGATGGAACTGGTTGAACTCCATGTTCGATACGCGGCACCCCGCGCGCCACGCCATCGCAATGCCGTCGCCGGTCGATCCGTCCGGGTTGGTCGAAAATTGATAGACGCGGCTCGCCCCACCGGTCGCCAGCACGACGGCCCGCCCGGTGTAGCGTTCGACGCGCCGGGTCGCGGTGTCGAAGGCATAGACGCCGTGACACGCGCGGGCGACGAAGCGCGCGGTGTCGACGTGACGCTCGGTGATCAAGTCGACGACGGCGTGGCCGGTGGCGAGGGTGATGTTGGGGTGGGCGGCGGCGGCTTTGGCAAGGGCATCCTGCACCGCCCAGCCGGTGGCGTCGTCGACATGGGCGATACGACGGTGGCTGTGGCCGCCCTCGCGGGTCAGGTGAAACCGCTCCCCGACCTGTTCGCCGACGTTGAACGGGACGCCGAGGTCGGCGAGCCGGTCGATCGCGCTCGCGGCGTGTTCGGCGACATAGGTGACGGTGGCGCGGTCATTAAGGCCGCCGCCCGCGATCATCGTGTCCTCGACATGGCTTTCGATTGTGTCGCCGGGTTCGAGGACGGCGGCGATGCCGCCCTGCGCCCACGCCGTCGACCCTTCGCTGACGCCCCCTTTGGCAAGGACGACGACACGGAAGCGGGCGGCGAGACCCAGTGCGGTCGTTAGCCCGGCGGCGCCGGAGCCGACGACGACGACATCGTAATCATGGGGGTCGCTCACGCGGCGCGCGCGGTCAGCTTGAGGAAGACATCCTCCAGATCGGCCTCGCGGGTGGATACATCGACGACTCCAAGACCGGATTCGGTCAGCCGGTGGAGAATGTCGCCCGCTTGCGCCTCGCGCTTGTCATAGGTGATGCCGAGCGTTCGCGGGCCGCGCAGCTCGACCGTGCCGCCGATGCCGGCGGGGGCGGCGTCGAGGTCGCGATCGACGGTGACGACAAGGATTTTGTCCTGCGCCGTCGCCAGCAGCGTCGACGTCAGTTCGTTGGCGACGATCCGCCCGCCGTCGACGATCGCGATGCGGTCGCACAACGCCTCGGCCTCCTCGAGGTAATGCGTCGTCAGGACGACCGTCGTCCCCCCGGCGTTTAGTTCGCGGACATAGTCCCACAGCTGCGCGCGGAGTTCGATATCCACCCCGGCGGTGGGTTCGTCGAGGACGAGAACCGGCGGGGTGTGGACAAGCGCCTTGGCGACGAGCAGCCGCCGCTTCATGCCCCCCGACAGCGTTCGGCTGTAGGTGTGCGCCTTGTCGGCAAGGCGGACGGCGCGGAGCAATTCCATCGTTCGCCGCTTGGCCTTGGGCACGCCGTACAGCCCCGCCTGGAGCTCGAGTGTTTCGAACGGGGTGAAAAAGGCGTCGAACATGATTTCCTGGGGGACAATGCCGATCGACGCCTTGGCGTTTCGCGGGTGATCATCGATGTCAAACCCCCAGATGTTGGCGCTGCCCCCCGTCTTGCGGACCAACCCGGCGAGGATGTTGATCAGCGTCGATTTGCCCGCGCCGTTGGGACCGAGCAGGCCGAAGATGCTCCCACGTGGAATGTCGAGGCTGACGGAGTCGAGCGCGCGCTTGCCCCCGGCATAGGTTTTTTCGAGGTCGCGGATCGCGATGGCGGGGGTGGTCATGCCTGCCGGGATAGACCCCGTCGTCCGGAGCGGCAACCGCTTCCGCTCGCGATGCGGCGCTGCTACACGCACCGGCGATGGACACAATCCCCCCGCCCGAAGTCTTTTACGTCACCGCGACGCGCACGGTGTGCGACGGCGACGAAGACGGCGGTCCGAACGGGCACCCGCGCGTCTACCTTCAGATGGGGTCAAGCGGGTACGCCGACTGCGGCTATTGCGACCGCCGCTTCGTGTTGACCGGCGGACCGGCCGATCTTCGCTAATTTGCACTCGTCCGTCCGCCCCGAGCTGGGGAAGGCGGCGGTGGTGTTGGCGCTGGCCCTCGCTGTGCCCGCCGCCGCTGTGCCCGCCGACCGCTTCGAAGTCGCCGCCAATCCACAACCGGTCGCGCATATCCGCATCAAGGGTGCCGACCTCACCGTCCGCATCGCGCTCGGCTTCGACAAGGCGATGCTGCTCAACCTCGCACCGGCGACAAGGGCGCGGTTGAAGGCATTTCCGCTGGTTGGCAAGCAGACGTTCAAATCGAACCTCATGCCCGGCGGCAGCGCGCTGATCCGGGGCAATCTGTACGATGTCGGCATCGGCGGCCTGCCCGACGCCAATGTCCCGACGATCTGGTTCGACAAGGAGCTCGCTGACGACAGCGACGGCGTCATCTCGCTGCTCGCGATCCCCGCCGACCATGTCATCGTCACCCAGCCCGCCGCGCCAAAGGGCGGACTGGTTTACGGCATCGGACGCGCTGGGAAGGGTGACGCGGCGATGAAGGCGGCCATCGGAGGCGAGAAGGTCATGGTCATCCTCGACATCCGATCGCCCGAAACGCTGTTCAACGGGCGCGCGGCGCAGCTGCTAGAAAAGGCGGGGATGTTCCGGCGAACCGGCAAGGTCGGGCTGTGGCGCCCCTTCCCCGGCAGCGCGCTGCCGTTCGAGCGGGTCACGCCGACGCCGGGAGCGGCGATCCTCGGCCTGCCGCTCATCAGCCCGGCGGCGCGCGTCACCGAGGCGCGGGCGAAGGAACTCGACGCGCGCGCCAAGGCAGGAACGAGCAGCGCCGATCAGGACGACGATGCGATTACCGTGACCGGCACCCGCAAGAAACAACAGCCGCCGTGGATCCTGATCGGGCGCGACATCCTCGATCACTGTAGCCGGATCGAACTCGACCGCCCGGCCGTGCGCTGGGCGCTGACGTGCGCCTTCCCGGCGGCGGTCAAGGCCCCTACATACCATCCATGACCCACGATCCCGCGACGATCTTCTACCGTGACACCGACCTCGACCCGGGTCGCACCGAGAGGCTCGTCGCCGACGCGCTTCAGGATTGCGACGACGGCGAATTATACCTGCAATATGCCACGAGCGAATCGTTCAGCTTCGACGACGGGCGGCTGAAGGCGGCGACGTTCGACACGACGCAGGGCTTCGGCCTGCGCGGGGTAAAGGGCGAGACCACCGGCTTCGCCCACGCCAACGAACTGTCCGACAGTGCCATCCGCCGCGCCGCCGACACGGTGAAGGTCGTCGCGGGCGGCCACGGCGGGACGGCGAGCCTCGACCTGCCACGGACCAACCGCCAGTTGTACACTGACGCTGATCCGCTATCGGCCATCCCGTTCAAGGCGAAGGTCGAGCTGCTGCAGGCGATCGACGCCGCCGCTCGCGCCCGCGACCCGCGCGTCGTCCAGGTGTCGGCGAGCCTGCTCGGCAGTTGGTCGGTCGTCGAAATCGTCCGCGCCGACGGCCAGCGCGCGCGCGACATCCGGCCATTGGTGCGCCTCAACGTCTCAGTCGTCGTCGCCAACGGCGATCGCCGCGAGACGGGATTCCACGGCCTCGGCGGCCGCTATCTTTACGACGACCTGATGAAGCCCGAGACGTGGAACGCGGCGATCGACACTGCGCTCGCTCAGGCGCTGGTCAACCTTGACGGTATTGACGCCCCGGCGGGCGAGATGACGGTGGTTCTCGGCCCGGGCTGGCCGGGCATTCTGCTGCACGAGGCGATTGGCCACGGGTTGGAGGGCGACTTCAACCGCAAGGGCAGCAGCGCTTTCAGTGGTCAGATCGGCCAGCGCGTCGCGGCCAAAGGCGTGACGGTGCTCGACGACGGCACGATCCCGGATCGTCGCGGCTCGCTGAACGTGGATGACGAAGGCAATGCCTCGCAGCGCAATGTGCTGATCGAGGACGGCATCCTGAAGGGCTACATCCAGGATTCGATGAACGCGCGCCTGATGGGTGTGGCACCGACCGGCAATGGCCGGCGCGAGAGCTATGCCGCGGTACCGATGCCGCGCATGACGAACACGTACATGCTGGGCGGCGACAAGACCAAGGAAGAGATCG